>JAFSZY010000046.1 GCA_017458845.1 Ruminococcus sp. | reverse complement strand
GCAAAGGCGCTGAATATTTCTGAAACTGCTCTGTACGCAAAGATTAAAGGCGTAAGGGAATTTAAGGCGAGTGAGATTATCATTATACAGCGATTGCTGAACCTAAGTAACGAGGAGCGTGACAGAATTTTTTTTGCAGACGTTGTAGAAAATAATTCTACACTATCGGCATAAGCGGCGGAAAGCGAATTTTGAAAGGAGTGGGTTTGAGTGCCAAAACTAAAACATCTTACAGCTAAAGAAAGAGAAAAGCTACTTAAAAAAGCAATGCTGCCAAGTTCCGACGAGCTCGGCGAAGAGGAAAAACAAAGTAGTAGCTCGGCAATAACTATAGAAATAAAGGTCGACACAAGTGAGATTGACAAAGCTATTGATAAAGCAAAGGAGCTGAGAGATGTATTACAATCAATCAGCTCTTATCCTAAAATCACCTCTGTTGATTCTTAACATATGCTTCAAGATTCGGGATAAAGTCAAGCAAACAGCGCGATTTTATTACGTAGCCGGTGCCAGACGGTATTTTGAACTTAGCTTTTTCGATAGTAAGACCGCTAAAATGTATATCAGAAGTGAACTCAATCGTGTATACACGACAAAAAATGCCTAACAACAATGGTTTGTCGCTTCTGTATTTTGCAAAAACAGGAGATCCGCTTGAACCGTGCTGGATTGACGCATCAATCATAAATTCGGGCTTGTTGAGTACATCAACGCTGTACGGAGTTGCAGTGATACCGTGCAAAGATATAGGAATGTTATTGTAAACATCAAACTTTCCGTCCGGATAGCCTATTGTCAGTATGTCTTCAAAACATGACATTTGATTTATATCGTCGTCAGTAGGCAAGCACGATTGTGTGATTGGGTGAACGGATAACACTATGTCATCATCCTTGAGTGCATCGTATATGTAATGAATAGGATATATTGCTAAGTCAGCACTATCGTGAACCAACCACTCGTCAGGGTTTGTATGAAAAGCAACAGCTTGTGCTTTTCGTTCTGCTGTAGTGCCAAAGTAAAAAGTAAAATCCGTTCCGGCTTCCTGAATGTGCTTGTTTGTTACAAGAACATCTATATCTTTACCGCATATGTTTTGATATTGGAAATAAAAACAGGTACCAACGGCGTTTATTTCATCTACCGATATACGTATAGTTGATTTAATCAATTGTTCTTCAGTATTCATTATAGTCACCACCTTTCTACGGTGATTATAGCACAAGACACGTGAAATTACAAGAATGCCGCATAAGCGGCGGAAAGGAATAGGACAAAATCAAGGAAACATACATTTTAGAGAGAGGAGGCGGTAAGTATGAAACTGCTGCCGGGCTTTAAGCTTGTGGAGCTTACAGAGGACAGAATTGTGCAGGAGCACGAATTTGACAACGGACAAATCATAGTACACGGGCGGCACATCGGCAATCCGAACCCACCACCGGAGGAGCACCAGCGGCTTATAAATGAAGTTGCGATAATTCTTCTAAAAGGCCGTCAGAGGCGGCTCATGGAAGAACAGGAAAAGGTCGGGGCGTAATTGCCCCGCGTTAATAGGACAAGCTTGCGGGCATAGTCAAGCCGTTTCGGGGTTTTGATACATTTTCTTTATGCCATTTGAAAATACCGTCCCTAATCTTTTTACCCGGAACGGTTTGGTTATGTCCGTGAGCTGAATAAACAGAAAGGAGTAAACAAATGACTGAGATACAGAGAGTAGGTTTAATACTGCTTATCGCCGGCATTGTTATCATTGCCGCGTTTGTGGCGGAGAAGCGCGAATGCGAGCGGCGGAAAGCGGCGAACAGGAAGCGGATGCGTGAGATGCGTACATACCGCAGCGGATTTACACGCGCTATGGCCGACAATGAGAAATTATGGGACAAGCAGGAAAAGGTAAAGGGTGAGACGATATTCCACTCTAAAGACTGTGCCGAGTTCTGCGGCGGCAAGTACATACCGAAGGGGGAAGCGATATGCGCGGAATAGAATTATTTGAAATGGTGCTGTCATTGCTGTTTATAATCGGCGCGTCTGTTGCGTCGTCGCTGATTACACTCGGGCTGATGTGCTGTGTAGGCGTTGGGGGTATGTGATATGGCTGACTGGGGAAATGGCGCGAGAAGTGACAGAAAATCACCTCCGCCACCGCTGAAGTACAGAATGACATTTTTAATCTGCTCGCGGTGCGGCAATGCGTTTTGGTTAAAGCACTTGTACGACAGCGACCTAAGACACGTCGAGGACGAATTCGGTAAACCGGTTTGCGAGCGGTGCCGGAAAAAAGAGCCGACCAAAAGAAAAGGCACACCACCGCCGGAGTCGGTGCAAATGACGATTGACGAGGTTTTAAATGCAAAAAAATAACGGCTGTTGCAGAGCCGTTACTTTAGAATTGAGGTACAAAGCTCTTTCGAGCTTCTATAGGTATTATACCATAAACAAGTAAAAAATTCAAGAGGTAGAGATATGAGTTATGAGAAGATTTTGCCGACCGTGTTAATGGTAATTCAATTCACGGCGGCGATACCGTATACAATAAAAGGTGACTGGCGTATGACACTTTATTGGATTGCCGCAGGCGTGCTGACGATTGCGGTGACATATTGAAAGGAGATTTAAAAATGACACATTTTGAAGTTTTGTTAAATGACAAATTTGAAGCATTAGTACGCGGTGATAAAACAGGGATTAGATTTATTAACGATATAGCAATAAATGAAGGCGATATGATTGGAGTGAACGAAATTGATGAAAACGGGGACCGTACCGGACGTCACTGTGTTATGATGGCTTCATATATTGAATATTGCGGTGAATATCAGTGGGTATCGGTGCAGCCCTGCCGCGTTGAACCCCACCGCAGACTGACCGCAGCGGTGTATGGCGAGAAGGAGGGCGGCAATGATGATGATTGATGACGTTATTGCGAAAATAACCGAACAGCAGAACGGCAAGGAAGGCACAGCGGTTTTCGGGTGCGGTGAGCAGTTAAAGGATATATGCCGAAAATATCCTCACGCTGCCGAGCTGGTCCTGCAGGACCTTGAAAACAAGGATATGTCAATCGAAGCGTGCGAAAAGAAAATCAAGGCGTTTGCCGATAAGCGGCACAAGGAAGCCAAGGGAAACAGCGTTTATGTTTCACCTGCCGAGGCGGAAAAGATTATAT
>JAFSZY010000045.1 GCA_017458845.1 Ruminococcus sp. | reverse complement strand
TCTTAAGACTTTATCAGTAATGTACTAAGCTGAAAAATTTCTATGTTTTTCGGCTTGTTTTGCTATACCTTTTTTAGCCGTTTAAAAAATTTTGAACTTTTTTCATTTTAGGGCTTGACTTTTATTTGCAGGACTCCTTTTAGGATTTTAAAATCACAAAATTATTTTAGCATTTCGCGGCGTAATTTGCAACCGTTTTAGGCAATTCTCAAGCGTGAAATATTCGTTAAACGCACAATACTTTCACGTATTATAAAAATTGACTTATTTGTCAATATTTTAATCCAAAAAAACCAAAAAATTTATAGACATTTGGCGATATATGTGATATAATTTTATCAATAATGTGAGTGGAATTATTCATTGTTAAAAATTTCACAAACCCTGTATTAAAAGGAGGAAAAACGATGCAGAAAAAAATCAGCAGTATTCCTTTCTCGGGAACACCTGAGCAGGAAGCAGCGCTTAAAGAAACCATCGCTCGTTATATCGACGACCCGGGTGCTGTAATGCCTGTTCTTCAGGAAGCTCAGGATATCTACGGCTATCTTCCGTTCGAGGTTCAGAAGATGGTTGCCGAAGGCTTAGGCGTTCCGCTTGAAGAGGTTTACGGTGTAGCTACTTTCTATTCTCAGTTCGCTCTTTCACCGAAAGGCAAGTACAACATCTCTGTATGCTTGGGTACGGCGTGCTATGTAAAGGGCTCGGGTGATATTCTCGACAGATTGAGCGATATTCTCGGCATTGAGGCTGAGGAATGTACTCCCGACGGCAAGTTCTCGCTCACAGCGTGCCGCTGTATAGGTGCTTGCGGACTCGCGCCTGTTATTATGGTCAATGAGGACGTTTACGGACGATTGACTGTTGAGGATGTTCAGGGCATTATCGACAAGTATCAGGATTAATGCGCGAGCTTTCACTGAATGTGATGGATGTGGCACAGAACTCCGTCCGTGCCGAGGCTGACCTCGTCAGGATTACTGTAATTGAGAGCGATAGGGAGGACCTTCTTTCAATCAGTATTGAGGACAACGGCTGCGGTATGACCGAGGAACAAGTGGCGCAGGTCATCGATCCGTTCTTTACGACGCGTACCACTCGTAAGGTGGGCTTGGGCGTTCCGCTCTTCAAGATGTCCGCCGAACAGACAGGCGGAAGCTTTTCAATCGACTCAAAAGTCGGAGAGGGGACAAAAACCGCCGCGTCTTACAAGAAGAGTCACGTTGATATGACGCCGCTGGGCGACATCAACTCGACAATCGGGATTTTGATAAGATGCAATCCCGACATCGACTTTGTGTTTGTACACACAACGGACAACGGCTCTTTTACACTGGACACGCGTGAGCTTCGAGAGGTTCTGGGCGACGTAAGCCTTGACACTCCCGACGTAATAGAATGGATAAACGAATTTTTAGAAGAACAAACACAGATTATTTACGGAGGTGCTTGACATATGAAATCTTTAGCTGAATTACAGGCTATAAGAGATAAGGCTAAGGCCAATATCAATTTAAGAAAAGAAAACCCCAACGCCGCCCGTGTATACGTAGGTATGGCTACCTGCGGTATCGCGGCGGGAGCGAGACCCGTGCTTAACGCTTTCACCGAGGAAATCGCGAAGCGCGGTCTTCAGGAGGATATAATGGTAACCCAGACAGGCTGTATCGGTATCTGCCAGTATGAGCCCGTTGTCGAGGTTGAAATCCCCGGCGAGGAAAAGGTTACTTACGTTAAAATGACGCCCGAGAGAGTCGCTCGCGTTGTTAACGACCACCTCGTTAACAGAAACGTTGTTACCGAGTTCACAATCGGCGCGTATACATAAGGAGGAAGCAGATGTATCGTTCTAATATACTTGTTTGCGGCGGTACGGGTTGTACCTCCTCAAACAGCTTAAAAATTGTCGAAGTTCTTAAAGAAGAAATCAAGAAGAACGGACTTGAAAAAGAAGTCAACGTAACTACCACAGGCTGCTTCGGACTCTGCGCGTTAGGTCCGATTATGGTAGTTTATCCCGAGGGAAGCTTTTATTCTATGGTTCAGGTTGCCGATATTCCCGAAATCGTAGAGGAGCACCTCTTAAAGGGCCGTATCGTTACACGTCTGCTCTATCAGGAGACAGTCGAGGACGACACAATCAAGTCCCTTAACAAAACAGCTTTCTACGCTAAACAGAAGCGTGTAGCTCTGCGCAACTGCGGTGTTATCGATCCCGAGAAGATTGACGACTATATCGCTATGGACGGCTATGCCGCTCTCGGTAAGGTTCTTACCGAGATGAAACCCGAGGACGTTATCCAGACTATCCTCGATTCAGGACTCAGAGGACGCGGCGGCGCGGGATTCCCCACAGGCTTAAAGTGGAAATTCGCGGCTGCCAATGACGCGGACCAGAAGTACGTTTGCTGTAATGCCGATGAAGGCGACCCGGGCGCGTTTATGGACCGTTCCGTACTCGAGGGCGATCCCCACGCTGTACTGGAAGCTATGGCAATCGCGGGTTACGCTATCGGCGCCAGCAAAGGTTATATCTATGTAAGAGCTGAGTATCCTATCGCTGTTAAGCGTCTCAAAATCGCTATCGACCAGGCTCACGAGTACGGTCTTTTAGGCAAGGATATCTTCGGCACAGGCTTTGACTTTGACATCCAGCTCCGTCTCGGCGCGGGCGCGTTCGTATGCGGCGAGGAAACCTCGCTTATGACTTCAATCGAAGGCAAGCGCGGCGAGCCCAGACCTCGTCCTCCTTTCCCCGCTGTCAAAGGTTTGTACAGAAAGCCCACAATCCTCAACAATGTTGAGACTTACGCCAACATCGCCCAGATTATCTTAAAGGGCGCTGACTGGTTTGCTTCAATGGGAACCGAAAAGAGCAAGGGTACCAAGGTATTCGCTCTCGGCGGTAAGATTGAGCACACAGGTCTTGTGGAAGTACCTATGGGCACAACTCTCCGTGAAATCGTCGAGGAAATCGGCGGCGGTATCCCCGGCGGCAAGAAGTTTAAAGCCGCTCAGACAGGCGGTCCCTCAGGCGGATGTATTCCCGCTGAGCACCTCGATATCCCGATTGACTATGACAACCTCCTCGAAATCGGTTCAATGATGGGTTCGGGCGGACTTATCGTAATGGACGAGACAACCTGTATGGTTGATATCGCCAAATTCTTCCTCGAGTTCACCGTTGACGAGAGCTGCGGTAAGTGTACACCCTGCCGTATCGGTACAAAGAGACTTCTTGAAATGCTCGAAAAGATTACAAAGGGTCAGGGCACACTCGAGATGATTGACGAGATGGAGGAGCTCTGCCATTACATCAAGGCTAATTCACTCTGCGGTCTCGGTCAGACAGCTCCCAACCCAGTGCTCTCCACACTCCGCTATTTCCGAGACGAGTATGTGGCTCACGTTGTTGACAAGAAGTGTCCCGCGGGCGTATGTAAAGACCTGCTCGAGTTCACAATCGACAAGGACAAGTGCGTCGGCTGCGGACTTTGCGCGAGGAATTGTCCCGTTAACGCAATTTCACAAACCGATTATATCGCTCCAAACAAGAAGAGAGCAGCTTTCGCGATTGACACAAGCAAATGTATCAAGTGCGGCGCTTGTATTGATAATTGCCGACCCGGCGCAGTTTTTAAAGGCTAAAGAAAGGAGATATTACTATGGAAATGTTAAACATTAAAATCAATGGTAAAGATTATACTGTTGAAAAGAATACCACTATTCTTGAAGCCTGTCATAAGTTCGGCATTAAGATTCCGACTCTCTGTTATTTAAAGGAAATCAACGAAATCGGCGCCTGCCGTATGTGTCTGTGCGAGGTTAAGGGCGCGCGTTCGCTCGTAGCCGCCTGCGTATATCCCATTGACCGTGACGGCACCGAGATTTTCACAAATACACCCGAGATTCAGAAATACAGAAAAACCAACCTCGAGCTCTTACTCTCAAACCACGACAAGAAGTGTCTCTCATGTCCCCGCAGTGACAATTGCGAGCTCCAGCAGCTCTGCCTTGAGTACGGCGTAGACGAGAACAAGTTTGAGGGTGAGGAAACTCACTATGACGAGGACAAGACTACTCTCCACCTCGTTAGAAATAACAACAAGTGTATTCTTTGCCGTCGCTGCGTAGCGGCTTGTAAAGAGCAGTTTGTAGGCGTTATCGGTCCCAACAACCGTGGATTCGATACAATGATCGGCTGTAACTTCGACAAAAACTTAAACGAGGTTTCCTGCGTAAGCTGCGGTCAGTGTACTGTAGTTTGTCCCACAGGCGCGCTTGTTGAGCGTGACGATACCGCAAAGGTATTCGCCGCTATCGCCGACCCGACAAAGCACGTTGTTGTTCACACAGCTCCGTCAATCAGGGCTACACTCGGCGAGTGCTTCGATATGCCTATCGGTACGCTCGTAACAGGCAAGATGGTCACAGCTCTCAAGATGCTTGGCTTCGACAAGGTTTTCGACACCAACTTCGGCGCTGACCTCACAATTATGGAAGAGGGCACAGAGTTTATCGAGCGCGTTAAGAACGGCGGTACTCTCCCCATGATTACTTCCTGTTCACCCGGTTGGGTCAAGTTCTGCGAGCATTATTATCCCGACCTTATTCCGCATCTTTCTACCTGTAAGTCACCCCAGCAGATGCAGGGCGCTATGATTAAGTCCTATTACGCTGAGAAAGCGGGCATCGACCCCAAGGATATCGTTGTTGTATCCGTAATGCCCTGCGTGGCTAAGAAGTTCGAGATTACCCGTGACGATCAGGGTCGTGACAATATGCAGGATAACGATATCTCAATCTCAACACGTGAGCTTGCCAAGATGATTAAAACCGCCGGCATCCAGTTCACAGAGCTTGAGGACGGCACATTCGACCCGCTTATGGCTGTAGGCTCGGGCGCGGGCACAATCTTCGGCGCGACAGGCGGCGTTATGGAGGCTGCTCTGCGTACAGTTGCCGACGTTCTCACAGGCGAGGACCTCAAGCAGATTGATTATAAGGAAATCCGCGGCACAGAGCCCATCAAGGAAGCTACTTACGACGTAGCGGGTATGGAAGTTAAGGTTGCCGTAACATCTGGCCTCAAGAACGCGGCTAAGCTCCTCGACGATATCAGAGCGGGCAAGTCACCCTATCAGTTCATCGAGGTTATGTGTTGCCCCGGCGGCTGTGTAAACGGCGGCGGTCAGCCCATCCAGCCGGGTCACGTACGCAACTTTACTGACCTCAAGGCTCTCAGAGCTAAGGCTCTCTACGAGGACGACCTCGGTCTGCCTCAGAGAAAGTCTCACGATAACCCCGAGATTAAGCAGATTTACGACGAGTATCTTGAGAAGCCCGGTTCACATCTTGCTCATGAACTTCTCCATACTTCCTATGTAGAGCGTGAAAAGAACTAAATTATAATAATTTTCGGCAGGCTCAAATACTTTTGGGTCTGCCGTTTGCTTTGATTTTCTATTAATAATAGAAATGAAAATGTATTTACATATAAATCAATATATAAAAGGAGGACTCATTTTATGAAAACATCTTTTAAGAAACTAACGAGCGTTGTTCTCGCGGTTCTTATGCTGTTATCGGTATTTGCCGTTTCAGCTTCCGCCGCTGACACTAACGCGAGCGATACAGGTGCTAACACCGTGTACTTTGCCCCCGGCGAAGCTGCTACAGCTAACCCCGCGTGGTTCGCGTGGACATGGGACGGCGTAACCGACCAATGGGTTACAGGTGTTCAGGACGGCGACTACATCCGTTTTGACGGCTGCGGCAACAAAATCGTATTCGTAAGAATGCCCTCAGGCAGCACCTCGGGCAACTGGAAAACATGCTGGAACCAGAGTAATGACCTCACGGTTTCCGACAATCTTGCTACATTCTCAAGCTGGGACAACCAGAAGTTTAACGTAACATGGTCTCATTATGACGGCGGCAGCGCCCC
Organism: Ruminococcus sp.; assembly: GCA_017458845.1. Lineage (GTDB taxonomy): Bacteria > Bacillota > Clostridia > Oscillospirales > Acutalibacteraceae > Ruminococcoides. The sequence continues at coordinate 308 of JAFSZY010000045.1, read as the reverse complement.
GACAACTCCCACACAGGGCAGCGACGTAACCACACCCACACAGAGCGCTTCAGGCGACCTCTATCTTTTCGGTACTATTGGCGAGACTGACTTCGGTTCAGATGAAACAGAGTGGAACCAGCCCACAGCTTATGACATCACGAGCGGAACCCTCACAACTACATTTTCGGACGAAGCCTACGTAGGCGTTAAGAAGCTTTCCACAAACACGTGGTATATGACAGACGGCTTCCCGGGAATGAACGCGACATCCGCGACGCTTTATGACGCCGATAATTATAAATTCACAGATAAAGCCGACAAGCTCC
>JAFSZY010000044.1 GCA_017458845.1 Ruminococcus sp. | reverse complement strand
CATATTGCTTCCTCCGTTTCGTGGTTTCTCGTCAATTCCATTTTAACGGATTTGTAGCAAATATGCTCTACTTTTTTACATTTTTTTATAATTATTTTTTGTAGGCTCTATTTGTTACCCCAACTTTCATTATAGAGCCTTTTTGTTTTGTATAATAATTCTTTTTAGGCGTATAATTATACAATATATGAATATATTTTCAAAATATCCGTTTTGAATACAACAAAAAAGCTTTGACTTTTAAAATAACCTGTGTTATAATATCGAATGTTAAGCCATTACGCGGTTTTTGGATTAAGCCATATTATGGATTTTCACAGCCTTCTACTGCGTTTTGAGCAAATTTTTATAAAGGTGGAAAAAAACTATGTTACCAGAAGAAAAAGCTGCTATAATTGCAGAGTACGCTACTCACGAGGGAGATACAGGTTCTCCCGAAGTTCAGATTGCTCTTTTGACAAAGAGAATCAACGACTTAACCGAGCATCTTAAAGTCCACAAGAAGGACCATCACTCCAGACGCGGACTTCTTAAAATGGTTGGTCAGAGACGTTCTCTCCTCAAATACCTCACAAAGGTTGACATCGAGAGATATCGTTCAATCATCAAGAGATGCGGTATTCGTAAGTAAGAATATTTTAGGGCAGGCGGCGACGTTTGCCCTATATTGCGTTTTTACGGCAATCTGATTTATATCTGTTTTTGCACATTACAGGTTTTTCATCTGTCTGCTTTAGCGGTAAAACGAGCATACTATTTTCTTTAGTACGCTGGTTTTATTGCTTAAGTGTCGGTGAAAAATCCTGTGAAATATAAGTGAGATTTTATCTCAGAAAGGATTTTTTATGAATAAGAAAATGGAATTCAACAATTTCAAAACATTCGAGACCGAATTCGCGGGTCGTCCACTTGTTATCGAAACAGGTAAGATGACTCAGCTCGCCAACGGCGCTTGTTTAGTTCGTTACGGCGAGACAGTTGTACACGTTGCTGTTACAGCTTCGGCAAAACCCAGAGACGGTATCGACTTCTTCCCGCTCTCAGTTGATTACGAGGAGAAGCAGTACGCGGCAGGCCGCATCCCCGGTTCATTCCTCAAGAGAGAGGGCAGACCCTCTGAAAAGGCTATCCTTACAAGCCGTGTAATCGACCGCCCCATTCGTCCGCTTTTCCCCAAGGATATGCGCAATGACTGTTCGGTAGTAGCAACGGTTATGGCGGTTGACCCCGACTGCTCACCCGAGATTGCCGCTATGATCGGTACTTCAATCGCTATTTCAATCTCTGACGTTCCGTGGAACGGTCCTATCAGCGGTTGTTCCGTAGGTCTTGTTGACGGCGAAATCGTCATCAACCCCAACGAGGAACAGCGCAAGGTTTCCGATATGGCTACAACAGTCGCTTCCACATCCGAGCGTATCGCTATGATTGAGGCGGGCGCAAACTGCGTTGACGACGAAACAATGTACAACGCTATTATGGCAGGCCACGAGGCTAACCAGAAGATTATCGAGTTCATCAATGGTATCGTTGCTGAAATCGGTAAAGAGAAGTTTGACTATCCTTCAAACGAACCCGACCACGATATGTTCGAGGCAATCTACAACTTTGCCGAGGCAGACGTTAAGGTCGCTCTTGATACAGACGACAAAACTGTTCGCGACGAAAGACTCAAGCCCATCTACGAGGCTGTTCACGAGAAATTCGACGAAGAGTATCCCGAGTGCGAAGCCAAGATCGACGAGTGTATGTACAAAACTCAGAAGACTATCGTTCGCCGCTGGCTGCTCGACGAGCAGAAGCGTGTAGACGGCAGAGGTATGGACGACATCCGTCCTCTCGCTTCCGAGGTTGCGGTACTCCCCAGAGTTCACGGTTCAGGTATGTTCACAAGAGGTCAGACTCAGGTTCTCACAATCGCTACTCTCGGTTCTGTTGCCGAGAAGCAGCTGCTTGACGGACTTGACGGCGAGACCGAGAAGAGATATATCCATCATTATAACTTCCCCAGCTACTCAGTAGGCGAGACCAAGCCCAGCAGAGGCCCCGGTCGTCGTGAAATCGGTCACGGCGCGCTCGCTGAGAGAGCTCTTTTGCCCGTAATTCCTCCTGTTGAGGAATTCCCCTATGCTTTAAGACTCGTTTCCGAGGTTCTTTCCTCAAACGGTTCGACCTCACAGGGTTCAGTCTGCGGTTCAACACTTGCACTTATGGACGCGGGTGTTCCGATTAAGGCTCCCGTAGCGGGTATCTCCTGCGGACTTATCACCGAGAACGAGCGTTGGATGACAATGGTTGACATCCAGGGTCTCGAGGACTTCTTCGGCGATATGGACTTTAAGGTAGCGGGTACAAAGGACGGCATCACAGCTATCCAGATGGACCTCAAAATCTCTGGACTTCTTCCCGAGATGGTTAAGGAAGCCCTCGAAAAGACGCACAAAGCCCGTAACTATATTCTCGACGAGATTATGCTCAAGGCTATCGCCGAGCCTCGTCCCGAGCTTTCAAAGTACGCTCCCAAGATGTTCACAACAACAATCGACGCCGAGAAAATCAGTGAAGTTATCGGTAAGAGCGGTAAGGTCATCAAGGAAATCCAGGCTCAGTGCGAGTGTAAGATTGACATCGAGGAAGACGGCTTGACAGGCAACGTATTCGTATCAGGTCTTGACGCTGACAAGTGTAAGCGCGCTCTCGAGATGATTCAGACTATCGCCAACGACCCCGAGCCCGGCGCTATGTTCTACGGCAAGGTAACACGTATTATGGACTTCGGCGCGTTTGTTGAAATCGCTCCGGGTAAAGAGGGACTTTGCCACATCAGCCAGCTCGACGTTAAGCGCACAAAGAACGTAACCGACGTTGTAAACGTAGGCGACGTTATCCGCGTTAAGGTTCAGGAGATTGACGACAAGGGTAGACTTAACCTCAGCCGCAGAGACGTGCTCATCGAGGTTGACGGCTTAGAGCCCGAGAACGATCCCGAAGAGGACAAGCGTAACTCCCGTCCCCGCAGAGGCGGTCACGGCAGAGGAAATCATCGCAGACACGATAAATAATTTGCAATTCGCAATGCGTAATTCGTAATTAAGGCGACCGAGAGGTCGCCTTTTTTTGCGCGTAGGAGACTCCCTTGCTAAGGGAGATGTCGCGAATGCGACAGAGGGTTTGCCGTCTCCGGCTGAGGAACAGCTCTACGCGGCTGCCCGCTCAGGATGATAGAAAGTACGTTAAAATGTACAATAACAGTTATGAAATTTTGTGCAACATTTATTTTTTATTTATGCTATAATAATATAATCTTTTAAAGGAGGATAAATTATGAAAAAATTGGTTTTGTTGTGTTGCTCGATATTAATAATTTTTTGTTTATCTTCATGTATGAATAGCAACGAAGAAGTTACTAAAAAGAACACAGCTGATACAAGTAGTATATCTGAACAAAATGATGTATTGGATAGCTTCGGTGAAGTAATTATTTCGCCAAAGTATGACCCAAATACAAAATATGTTGAAGATTCTAAAAATCCTAATTATGGTTATAGAGACGGCTTGGATTATTATGATGTGTTATCAGGGTATTCATTAGGTGAAGCAGACGATTCTTTTGAAACAGATGCGGAAGGAAGAAAGGTTTACGGCAAGTTGCATATACCTGATAAGTACGTGTTTGATGACGGTGACGCCGGACTTTGTTTTAATTATGATTTGTTTGCGAAAGATTATTTGAAAAGCTATGACAAAGCGACAAGGCGTTCTGGAGATTATATTATAACCGATTTTCAGAACGGCGTTTGTATAAACGAATATATTTATGATGAATCAAAGGTCAAGAATAATAGTCTAACAATAAACATCCCTGAAAAGCTTGACGAAAAAAAGGTTTTAAAGCTTGGCGGAGCTTGTAAGAAACTTTGGGGCAGCGAGGTAGCACAGGAATATGAATACTTTGAAACCGGTTTTTTGTTGAATGTTCCGTCTAAGATTGATTTGACAGTTAAAATTCCGAAAACAGTCCGCGATATTTGCTATTCTTCATTTGATAATTCGCATCTAAGTGATGACTGGGATTCTTACTATTCTTCTAATCCTGAAACTGATAAAAAAGCGCAGAAGTATGAGGAAGCTTTCGTGTCAAAAATAATTGTTGATAAAGATAACCCATACTATAGCTCAAAAGACGGTATTCTGTGCACTAAAAACGGAAAAATCAAACTATGTATTCCAAACAATCATCATAGCAAGAAAAACAACAAATAACTGTATAACTAAAACTATGTATATGTAGGGCGACCGAATCATTCGGCCGCCCTTTTGATATTCTGTTATTCCGAGCTTGCCGAGGTTGTCCCCTGTGGAGAAAATGTCAGCCGATAGGCTGACAAAAGGGGTATAAACAGTTAAAAATTCCCCTATCGACTTCGCTGCGCTGTTCCTCAGAATAACACAAAGGGCGCTCAAACTTACCTTTGAGCCACCTCCCCGCATTGATAAAAGAAAAGCTTTGAAAAGAACCGAACTAAAACACAGCGCGTGTTTTAGTTCGGTTCTTCTATATATTCGGCTATATCTTCAAGATTGCATTTTAAAATCTCACACAAACGATTTAATGTAAATGTGCTTACGTCGGCGTTCTTCCTGAGCCTGTCCAGCTGACCTGTGCTGATTTTATAGTCCTTAATCAGCTTGTATTGCGAGATTTCTTTCTCTTTCATAGTTTTCCATAATTTATAGTAAACAATCATAAATATACTCCTCTTATAAAGTATATTTTATTGTATTATTATTGACAATTGCGCGAAATCGGGCTAAAATCAAGTTGAATATATGTTTATCATATTTATTATTAGTCAGGAGTGTGAAATTATGAAAAAGGTTTTAGGTATTGTTACAGCAGTTCTGCTGAGCGTGTTGATGATGAGCGAGGCGGTATTATGTTCTGCTGCGGAAAGAGTTAAGTCATCCACACAGGTTACTGCAACCAACTCTATGACATCATATTCGGATAATTTTAGCGTTTCTATTAAGTTAAATGGTGCGGAAATAAAGAATGCAAGTGTTTCGGGAAGCACACTGACTGTTTCCTATAATCTTACTGCGCCAAAGATGATTCGTGACGGAGAGTTGCAGCTTGGTTATGATAGCAGCAAATTATCCTTAAGAAGTCTTTCTATGCCTGTTGTTAAGGACGACGCTATATATAATACTTCAATTAACCCTTGTTTGTTTAGTTTCTCATCTCTAGATGGATATGATTTCAGGAATGGAAATGTTTTTGTAAAGGCAGAGTTCAATGTGAAATCGGGAGCTTCGGGTGAAGCGTATATTAATCTGATTATTGATGAGTTGGGCGCTGTTGACGCCAATGATTACTATAATAGTATTTCGTATTTTACTGATGGTACTGTAACAGCCGAAGGATATGTGATACTCTCCAGTCTTATAAACCCGACAGTAGAATATGTACCGCAAGTCACCGGCTTGAAATCAACGGCAGCAACTCAGAATTCCGTATCGTTGAGCTGGAATTCTGTAGGAATTTCGGGCGCTCGGTATTCTGTTGAATACAAGCCCTCATCTTCAAGCAGTTGGACTTCATATACAAATACAACTTCGACATATACTACCATCAGCGGATTGAGCGCGGGTACAACATATAACTTCAGAGTCAGGGCATACGCTAACGGAACGTACGGCGCGTATTCGTCCACTGTTTCTGCTACAACATTGTCATCTGTACAGCCTATTGAGCCGGATGGTTCTGAGATGCTTTATAAATCACCAAATGGTATTTATCCGGTAGTATCAGAGGTTGTCAACTCTGAGCCAAATAATCAGGTTAATACAAAAAGATACTACTTCTATTTTCCTGATTACTGGAAGAATACATACAACGATAACTATTACAATAATAATCTTGAATCCTGCTGTCTCGGTATATACTGGTGGAGTGTATCGTATTCTCCCGATAATTACAAAGATAAAAACACTAAGGGATGGCCGGGTTACAGAATACTTAAGCGTGACAGTTCAAACAAAAATATTTTCTATGCAGATATTCCAGAAGAAGTAAAAATGGTAATTTTTAATAATATGGTTGACTCTGGTTTTGATCCGGAAGCTGATATATGGGGTAAAGGTTATCAAACTGTTAATATTTTAACAAATGGCTTTACAGACGATGATTATGGTTATTACGAATATCTCGATTCAACTGAGAATATGATTTATGTTGTTAACCCCGATGATGAGACTGTTAATGAGTATTCAGGAGCTCGCTACGTAAAGGGAGATTGGTTCTATTATTACGGAAACGGAAAATACGGCACATATGCGTCTATGGAACAGTCTGCAAGCCATAATGACATAAGAAGCAACGGCGCATTTTATCCCGACACGGTGCAACCTACTACACCTACCACTCCCACACAGTCGCCTTCAACCGTACCGCAGGTAACAGGGTTAAAAATTACCAGAGTAACCGCAAAAACTGTATCTTTGGATTTTAATCCGATAAGTATTTCCGATATACAATATGTCATAGAAAGAAAAACTGATTCGAGCAGCTGGACATCATACAACGCTCAAACATATACAAGTACAATTCTAAGTAATCTTACTCCAAATACTACATATTATTTTAGAGTGCGGGCTGTATTAAACGGTGAGTATGGAGCGTACTCTTCCACAGTTACAGCTACCACACTTGCGTCGGACAGCATCACTGTTCCGCGGGTTACGGGCTTAAAAGTAACGGGCGTTACAAAGAATTCTGTTTCGTTGTCTTGGGATTCTATTAATATTTCGGGTGTCTATTATATGTATCATTACAGAACAGAATCAGGAAACTGGGGTAACGGAACAACGATTTCTGATAATTCAGTAACAATTACAGGGCTATCACAAGGAACAACATATTATTTCTATGTGGAAGCTTGGGTAGATGGTGTTTTTGGGGAAGCTTCCTCTACAGTTTCAGCTACAACGCTTTCCGACCAAATAACCATACCGCAAGTTACGGGCTTGAAATCAACGGGAACAACAACAGACTCGGTATCTCTGAGCTGGAATTCCGTCGGGATTTCAGGCGCTCGGTATTATGTTGAATACAAGCCCTCATCTTCAAGCAGTTGGACTTCATATACAAATACTACATCCACATATACTACCGTCAGCGGATTAAGCGCGGGTACTTTATATGATTTCAGAGTCAGAGCTTTCGCTAACGGCAGTTACGGCGAGTATTCGTCTGAGGTAGAGGGACATACTGTGCTTCCTAAAGTAACAGGATTAAAAGTTACAAGCGTAACTGCAAATTCTATTTCAATATCTTGGGATTCTTTAGGACATGATGTTGAATATTATGCAGTTTGCAGAGAAAAGATTGGCTCATTCACTACTAATGAAACTATGTCAACTTCCACAACTTTTACTGGTTTGAAACCCGAAACAACATATACGCTTTTTGTGCAAGCAACTAATAACTATGTAGGATTTAATGATTCATCCGAAGAAGTTACAGCTACAACGCAGTCTTCCGCACAGCCTACGACTCCTACCACTCCCACACAGCCGCCTTCAACCGTACCTCAGGTAACGGGCTTAAAGGTGACGAATGTGACATCTGATTCGATTTCATTAAGCTGGAACTCCGTCGGCATATCGGGAGCTCAGTATGAGGTTGACGCGAAGCTTTCGTCAACGGATTGGGTGGATTTGGGAGATACAACAAATACTTCGGTAACATTTACAGATTGTTCGCCAGATACAACCTACTATTTCAGGGTAAGAGCTTGCGTAAACAGCGTTTACGGAGATTATTCTTCCACAATTTCGGTTACAACACAATCTGACCAAACAACCGTACCGCAGGTAACGGGAATGAAGATACTCGAGGTAACCGAGGATTCAATCGCGTTTACATATGACGCTATAAACATCAGCGGTGTGCAGTATTGTATCGAGCAGAAAACCGACTCCTCAAGCTGGAAAGCATATGACCCCGTAACATTCACAACTCCCGAAGTTACGGGCTTGCAATCGGGAACCAAGTACTACTTCAGAGTCCGGGCTTTGGTTAACGGAGTGTACGGTGCGTATTCCTCAACGATATCCGCGACAACGAACTCCAATAATCAAACCAGAGTTAACGCTTGGGCGGATAAATCCACAATTTATGTAGGCGCGTCTACGGAAGTTTACGCCAATGTTTCAAACGGCTCAGGATATACGCTCTTTACTTCAAGCAACACAAGCGTTGCCACGGTAACATCGGACGGAGTAGTTACCGGCAAGAAGGCGGGTGTAGTAGTTATTACGGTTAAGAATAATGGCGTATCCTCAAGCGTAAAGATAAAGGTAATCAAGCGTGCTAATCCGATGACGGTAAAAGCAAAGACCATAACCGCCAAGGTCAAAAAGAAAACAGTTTTCTCAAAGGCGAAAGCGTTCACAATCAAGAAAGCCAAGGGCAAGGTTGTGTTCAAAAAGACCTCGGGCAACTCGAAAATAACCGTAACAAGCGCAGGCAAGGTTACCGTTAATAAAGGGCTCAAGAAAGGCACCTATAATGTTAAGGTGAAAGTTACCGCCAAGGGTAACACTACGTATAATGCCAAGAGCAAGACAGTAACGCTCAAGGTTAGGGTTAAATAAAAAGTTTTCCCTTGGGAAATTCCCCTGTGGTGGAAATGTCGGCAACGCTGACAAAAGGGGGATAACACAGTTTAATAATCCCCCTATCGACTTCGTTGCGCTCCGCCACTTCCCCCCAAGGGGGAAGCCTTCGACTATTCGCTTCGCGAATTGCCCTTTGGGCATCGCTCAGGATGACAGTATAAAAATGGCAACCGAATTTTTCGGTTGCTTTTTTTACTTAGTTATAATTCTTTTACGGAACTAAAACGAGAAAAATAAAATAATTTTTAAAAAAATTTTCAGGAAATTGCATTAAACAATGCAATTTTTTCTTTTTTTGCGGGAATAGTGAGAGCTGTTATTTGAAAGGAGTAACAAATGAAAAAACTCACAAAAAAGGAAAAGGCGTTTTGCGTCGGCTTTATCAACACGGGGGATATCTCCGAGGCGCAGGCGTACTCAGGCGTAAATGACGGCGGGGCTCTGCTCTGTCGTGAGGAAATACGCGATGAACTCGAGAGACTCGCGCGCGTATATAACGAAAGCGTCTCCTACACAGCGAGCGCGGGGCTTAAAAAACTCGCTATGGGCGACATTTCGGACGCGGTACGTTTGCTTTACGAGGACAATCCCGACAGCGATACGCTGAGAAGTATGGATTTCTTTATGATTTCCGAAATCCGCCGAAAGGAAAACGCGGTCGAAATCAAGTTTTTTGACCGTATAAAAGCGTTGTCACAGCTTTGTGAGAACACTTCAAACGTCAACGAAGGCTCAATCTACGACGCTATTATGGCGAGCGTCGAAAAGCGCGGCGAGAACAATGACGGTTAAAAGCTTTTCACCTAAGCAGCTTCAGGTGCTCAACTGGTGGAGCAATCCCGAACACACGGACAAGGACGCGATAATCTGCGACGGCGCGGTCAGGTCAGGCAAAACATTTTGTATGGCGCTGTCGTTTGCGCTCTGGCTCACGTTTATGTTTAACGGAAAGAGCTTTGCCGTCTGCGGAAAGACAATCCGCTCCGCGCGGAGAAATATCGTAATTCCTATTTTGCCCGTCCTTAAATCAATGGGTTTTAAAATCTATGAAAAGCTAAGCGAGAACCTCCTTACCATTGAGTATAAGGGCAAGGTGAACAGGGTGTATATCTTCGGCGGAAAGGACGAGAGCTCCGCCGCGCTGATTCAGGGAATGACATTGGGCGGAGTCCTTTTTGACGAGGTGGCTCTGATGCCGCGGTCATTTGTCGAACAGGCTTTGGCGAGGTGTTCCCTTGAGGGGAGCAAGTTTTGGTTCAACTGCAATCCCGAGTATCCCGCGCACTGGTTTTACAGGAACTGGATTAAAAATCACGAACGCAAAAAGGCGATATATTTTCATTTTACAATGCGTGATAATCCGTCCCTTTCAGTTAAAACCATAGAGAGGTACGAGAGCTTGTACAGCGGAACCTTTTACCAGAGATTTATTCTCGGCAAGTGGGTAGCGGCTGCGGGCGCGGTTTATCCTTTTATGAACGACAGCTCTTTTGTAAAGGCGCCCGACGGGCCGTTTGAGGATTACGCGGTGTCGGTGGACTACGGTACGGTTAATCCCGCGTCATTCGGCTTGTGGGCGCTCAAAGATGATGTGTGGTACCGAATTGACGAGAGTTATTTTGACTCAAGGCGTGAGGGACGACAGCGGACTGACGAGGAGCATTACAAAGCCCTAAGGGAGCTTGTCGGTGACAGGAAAATCAGTACTGTCACTGTGGACCCTTCGGCGGCTTCGTTCATCCAGACTGTCAGACGACACGGCGAGTTCAGCGTAACGCCCGCCGAAAACGACGTACTCAATGGTATAAGACAGACAGTAACAGCCCTTAAAGAGGGCAGGATAAAAATCTGCGATACCTGTCTTGACAGTATGAGGGAGTTTTCGCTCTACCGTTGGGGAGAGCGGGGCGACGACAAACCCGTCAAGGAAAACGACCACGCTATGGACGACATAAGATACTTTGTCGCCACTATTCTAAACGGCGGCGAGAGCTTCGCAGCTTTAGCCGCCAAAAGATAACAGGAGGAGAAATATTGAATTTCTTTAAAAGAAATAAAAAGCAACCCAAGGATGAGGCGGCGGTTTCTCCCGCGCCGCAGTCGTCAAAGACGCATCCGTTCTCATTAATCAACGATTACTCCCCGTTGACAAGTGCTGAGCTGGATTTGTACAGCTCGCTGCGAGAAGCGGTTCCGATTATTGACGCCGCCCTTGAAAAAACCGTAAGGCTTGTAGGTTCGTTTGAGGTGATTACCGAGGACAAAAGAGCCCAAAAGTATTTGGACAGCTTTTTGAAGAATGTCAGGTGCGTAGGCGGAAACAGGGGAATTTACCCTTTTGTCACTACATATCTCAACGAGCTTTTGACCTACGGCGAGGCAGTGGGCGAGATGGTGCTCAGCAGTGATAACTCGACAGTTGAGGCTCTTTATAACGCGAGCCTCAAGGACATCAGGGTTGTCGCCGACGGCAATCCGTTGAATATCAAGGTTTGCAAGAACGACGGCGACCTTACGCCCGCTCTGTACCAGGAGCTTTTGCTGCCGACTCTGATGAATCCCGTTCCCGGTACGGTCAAAGGAACCTCAGTGCTCAAGAGCCTGCCGTACGTGAGCGGCATACTTCTCAGGATTTTTGATTCAATCGGAAAGAACTGGGAGCGTGTGGGCAACGTGCGTTTTGCCGTTACCTACAAGCCGGACATAAACTCCGCGGCGGTTACGAAGAAACAGGCGCGGCAGATTGCCGACGAATGGAGCAAGGCAATGCGTTCAAAGGACGTGTGCGACTTTGTATCGGTCGGCGACGTGAACGTCAAGGTTATCGGCGCGGACAATCAGGTGCTCGACTGCGATATTCCCGTACGGCATCTCACGGAGCAGATTGTGGCTAAGCTCGGCTTGCCTCCGTTTGTGCTTGGGCTGAGTTGGTCAACCTCCGAGAGAATGAGTATTCAGCAGGCGGATATCCTGACCAGCGAGCTGGAGTATTACCGAATGCTGCTCACCCCCGTAATATCAAAAATTTGCGGGATGTTTTTAAGGCTTAACGGTTTCAGTGATGAGCTTGAGGTCAAGTGGGATTTGATAAATCTTCAGGATGAGGTTGAGCTCTCTCAGGCGCGTCTGAATAACGCCAGAGCGGCACAGCTTGAGGACGAAATTCTGGACGATTACAACTCAAATCCCGCCGAAGAAACCGCTGTGGAGCTTAAAGATAAACTTGGAATAGGAGAGGACAATTGAAAACAGAACAGTTATTAAAGAATGTAACTCCCGACAAGAGCGAGCTTGACCTGATTAACAGTTACACGCGCAAACCCCTGAGTGAGGATGAGGTATATGTGTTCTCGGTGGTATTGTGCGACAACGAAATCGACCGCGACTATGAGCGTTTTACGGTTGAATCTCTTGAAAAACTCAGCGAACTCTTTGTGGGTAAGACGGGCATATTCGACCATAACCCGACCGCTTCAAATCAGAGCGCGAGGATAATCAGCTGTAAGGTTGAAGCGGTATCGGGCAAGAAGAACTCTCTCGGTGACGACTATTTCAGGCTTGTCGCCAGGGCGTATATGCCGATTACCGACGCGAACAAAGCGCTCAGAGAGTCAATCGACAGCGGTATTACGCGCGAGGTCAGCGTGGGCTGTTCGGTTGAGAAAACCGTTTGCAGTATCTGCGGTGAGGACATCAACTCGCACAGCTGTCCACACGTCAAGGGCGAGCGCTATGACTTTGCGCTCTGCTACGGCGAGCTCACAAACCCGACTGACGCCTATGAATTCAGCTTTGTGGCTGTACCCGCTCAGAAAGGCGCGGGAGTAATTAAAGCATTCAGAAAGGAAATGTCTATGACCGATATTTTAAAGAGCATAGAGAAAAACGAGGCTGTCACCCTCACAAAGGACGACAGCAAAAACTTACACAACTATATTGAGGGGCTCAAAAAACAGGCGGCTGACGGAGCGTTTTACAGAAACTCGCTTGTCAGCGATGTGCTCAAATTCAGCGCTTTATCTGAACCCGAGATTTCCAGAGGCACTATGGAGAGCGTTACAAAAGCTCTCAGCATTGAGGAGCTTTGCGAGCTTAGAAAGGTATACAAGTCAAAGGCTCAGAAGAAGCTTCCGCCTGTTGTTCAGCTTTTCCCGAACAAAAGCGAAACAAAAACGGAAATAAACAACGAGTTTAAAATTTAACGAAGAAAGGTAATGAAAAATGAACGTAGATTTTAAAGGCTACGGCGAAAACGTAGCGACATTTATCGCGGACGACACCGTGGAAGCAGGCAAGTTTGTAGTTATGGACGAGAATTACTCAGTAAAAGCCGCGTCAGCGGACGACGAGCTTTACGGCTACTGTGTAGGAGTCAGAGACGGTTACGCGGCTGTACAACTGGCGGGTTATGTGGAAGCTCCCGTTTCGGGCGAGGTAGACCTCGGACTTACGGGAATTGCCGCGGCTTCCGCCACAACGGTCGCCGCGAGCGAGACAGCGTCAGCTCACAAGGTTATTTTTGTGAACGACAGTGTAATAGGATTTATTCTTTAAGGAGAGATGAATATGGCAAAATTTGAAAATATTACAATCGAAAAAGGTATGTACCAGTCAAAGGGCAGCCTTACAGACGTGCTCGAAACTCTCGACCCCTCAAAGGAGTACGAGGGCAGCACTCTTGAGGGACTGGACGCCTTTGGCAGACAGCTCAAAAGATATGACATCAAGGTGTCGGGCAAGGGCAGTGACTGCGTTGAAAAATTCTTTCAGACTTCAAATTCCGCGGCGCTGTTCCCCGAGTACGTTAGCCGCGCCGTAAAACAGGGTATGGAGCAGGCTGACATCATTCCCGACATCGTTGCCAGTGTTACAAACATTGACGGTATGGACTACCGCTCAATCGCTTCAATCCCCAGCGAGGAGGACAAGACTCTCAAGATAGTAGCCGAGGGCGCTCAGATTCCTCAGACTGTTGTAAAAACTCAGGAAAATCTTGTGAAACTCCACAAGAGAGGCAGAATGTTAGTGTCCAGTTATGAGGCTATCCGATTCCAGCGTCTTGACCTCTTTACAGTAACACTCAACCAGATTGGCGCGTATATCCGCAGAGCTCAGCTCAAGGACGCTGTAGACGTGCTTATTAACGGCGACGGCAACAATAACGCCTGTTCCACAGTAAGCTTAATCAATAACAACAACGGCATCACATACGCCGACCTCTTAAAGCTCTGGGGCGAGCTCAGCCCTTATGAGCTCAATACAATCTTAGCTCCTACTGACGCTATGAAAACTATTCTCTCTATGAACGAGATGAAGGACGCGCAGGCGGGTCTTAACTTCCAGGGCACGGGCAAGATGGTTACGCCTCTGGGCGCGACGCTCCTGCACAACCCCTCGATGACCTCGGGCAAGCTTATCGGTCTCGACAAGAACTGCGCGCTTGAGATGGTTCAGGCGGGCGACGTTGTGACCGATTACGACAAGCTCATTGACCGTCAGCTTGAGCGCGCGGCAATCAGCTGCACGGCAGGCTTCGCTAAGATTTTTAAAGAATCCTCAAAATCACTCACTTACTAAGAGGCGAGCCTATGAACTTTGAAAATACACAGAACAGGTTCAGGCTTCTTTCGGGTTTGAGTGAAACCGAGTGCGAACAGTGGAATTCGGTTATGAGCGAGTCTTCCGACTATGTAAACAGCATTGTTGTCAAAAAGGAATTGACTGAAGCGGACAAGGACAGGCTCGGCAATTTGGCGGGGGTGCTCGCTTATTGCAAGTATATGATGTACAGTATCGAGGGCGGTTCGGGCTTCAGAGCGGGTGAGTTGACAGTGAACGCCGACCGCGCGACAGCCCGGAATGTTAACGCTATGTGGCAGAATGAGCTGCGGCTCAACTCAGATTTAGTCTCGGAAAAAGCCTTTGTATTCGAGAGGGTGATACCTTGAAAAGTGTTGAAAACATTTTGAAAAATCAAGGTGAAACAGTCCGAATCATCCAAAGCGATGAAACAATCGAGACGTTCGCTGTTATTCAGCCGATGAACAGAAGATGGAAAACCTATCTCAGTGGAGAGAGAACTCCTTCGGGTATACTCAACAACAATCATTATTATATGATGGCATCGTCTGAACTCAGTCTTGATCAGACAGCAGGCGCAACTGTTGAGTGTGAGGACAAAACGTACTATATTCGTTCCTGCGGAGATTTCAAAGTTAAGGGGAAAAAGTTATATGTGTGGGCGGTTCTCGCCGCCCGCACAGAGCCCTCGGAGGATGACTATGACTGAAATTGAAAGAATTATAACCGAGATAATTCACGGCGTGAAACAAAGCGGAAAGTTTACGAATATCAGATTTATAAACGCGTATAATTCCAAGCCCGCAGAAAAGCCCGTTGAGGGTTATCTTGCGGTTGTGGAAATGGCGGGCTTTGACGAGAAAATCAAGCTTAATGTTCGGCTTATAGGCGGGAGCGACATTTCGGGATCTCAGCTCGGTTATACAGCCGTTGAGCTTGCCGCCGTGCTGAAAGAAGCCGCGGAGAACGCCGAGAGCGTTTCGCTCAGCGAAACAAAGTACGATAAAAGCATAACCGCCTTTTACCGTGATATAAATCTTCTGCTTTCGATGAACGACGGCGAAATCGACGACGGGGACAATGTAAGCGTATACATCGGTTCCGATGTTCTGGACGGCGTCATCACGTTCAAGTGGGAGGAGAAAACCGAGGAGATAGGGCTCTACGAATTCAACCGAGGAGCGCCTTACGCTATAATCAACGGCAGGCACTATAACGATATTACTCTTGAGGTCAAGTCACTCTCTCTGCTCAGTTTTGAAAACGGATTTACGCTGAGAATCGAGAACGGCGACAGCGTTCTGAGCTTTTTGAATTGTGTGATAAACAAGGTTTTGACTTCGGTCAACGCAAGAGGTCAGATTGTGTATACTGTAAAAATTATTTCGGAATCAAAGGTGATATCTTGAATTTAAACAATTATGAACAGGGCGGCTTTGAGGAATACGCACGCGCGGTCAGCGAATTGTTTGAGCAGGACAGCCGAAGGTTTAACAGGGCTTTGCCCGAGGAAGAGGAGGCTAAAATATGATGAATTCTATGATACGCTTCAAAAACTACGAATTTGAGCACAACCCCGAGACTTTGCTCATCACCTCCAAAAAGAATATCGCGAAGCAGAATGTGCTGAACTCAAAGAGCGTTGTGCGTGAAACAGGCGACAACAGTCGAATTATTACAGGTGAAGGAAATATTCACGGCGAGGATTGTATCTATAAGTTTGTTAAGCTTTTCAGACTGAAAGAAGAAAGCGGAAGCGGAATACTCAGTCTCCCGGGGATAAAGCCTTTTTACGCTTTCTTTGAGAGCCTTGAGTATTCGGCAGACCCGACGCCCGAGCTTATATCGTACAAGTTTATGTTCAGGGAGGACTGCTCAAAACAGCGGAACCTGCTTGTCGCGAATAAAATTTACACATTGGAGGGCGGGGAAGACTTGTGGGATGTGTCGTATAAATTCAGCGTTCCCATAGAAATCCTCGTGAAACTCAATCCCGAGCTGAACAGCGTCAACAATATAGAGGAAGGAACCGCGGTGAGAATATGTTAGAGCTTTACGGTATTACCGAGGACTTAACGGAAATCGTACTCGGGGATATAATCAGCCTTACAATAAACCGTGAGGAGAATGTGCCCGCCGATGATATGAGTGTTACAATTTCTTTCAATCCCGGCTTACCCGATTTATACAGTGTGCGCCTGACAGACGACGGAGAAACAGTTTTTACGGGCATTGTGGATGAGCAGTTTACGGAGGCAGACGAAAACGGAGCGCATAACAAAATAATTGCCCGCAGTATGGCGGCGCTGCTTTTGGATAATGAAAGTGTACCGAAAAACTACAATCAGCCCTCAACTTCAGTTATCTTTAAGTACCATATTGAACCGTTAGGCTTCAAAGAATACAAGGGCGCCAATAAAATCGCCAAGGGGATAATCAATATCCCCAAAGGTTCGACAAACTGGTATGCTGTTGAAGCGTTTGCCAAAAAGGCATTCGGCGCTTTCCCAAGGATTGAAAGCGATGGAACGGTTAACTTCAACGGAGTTAGAAACGATTCAAGCATAAAGTTTTCAAAGACTGACGGCGTTGATTATAATTCTATAAAAGAAAACAAAAAGATATGCAAACTCATTTCAAATGTCAGGGTAAAGCTCAAGCCCGACGGCGGATATGACCTTAATATCAAAAACAAGAATGTCAGCTCAGCTGTCATGCGCGAAAGGCTTTTGGACGCTTCTGTGTCCTCGGTTATGCCGGATGTGGCGCAGGTTATGATTGATAACGCGAACAACTCGGCGTACGAGCTCGAGGTTACAAGTCCGCACAGGTTACTGAACATACTCGGCTCAAAGGCGGAAGTGGCTGACGAGTATCTTGGAAGTGTTGATAACCTTTACGTCAGTTCGCTGTATTACAGGCTTAACTCAAGCGGCGAGTATACATCAGTGAAGCTCAAGAGAAATGCATAGTTTAACAGACGGTTTACGACGACTTATTTGCCCGCGATAAGCGCGTAACAGACCTATTATTTGCGGGCAGAAAGGCAATAAAAATGTGGATATTAGATTATATAACGCGTAACTCAATTACAGGCGGCAAGACCGAGCAGGGCAGCGTTAAAGGCTCCGCGGCGGGAAAAGTTGAAGTAAACGCGTCCAGCGATTTCTGCAAAACTCCGATTTCTTCTCCTTACGGTATCGCGTATATCCCTCCCGAGGGCGAAAAATCCGTTGTGGTTCCGTCCTCCGACGGCGAGGTGTGTATGGGCGTCATCACTCCTGACAAAGGGCTGAAACCCGGGGAAATTATGCTGTACTCAAAGGGCGGCGCGACTCTCAAGCTCGGCAACGACGGGAATGTGTATATCAACGGGGTGAGATATCAATGAATGATGTGAAAATTCGAGACAACGATATAGTTGTTCTTCCAAACGGATTTACGGAAGTTGTTTCGGGATTTGACGCGGTTATTCAGCAAATCGAGATTTTGGCGTCTATCCCTAAAGGGAGCTATGCGTATGACCGCGAACTCGGGCTGTATAGGAGAGAGCCTGACTTTGAAAGCGACAATATAATTTCAACAATCGAAAGCCTTATAAATGAGGCGTTGATAAACGAAAAAATATATGTGACCGTGAACGGGCTCAGACAACAGGATAATAAATATTACGCCGACATAACCGTTTCCGATGGAATACGCAGTAAAGAAACAGAGGTGAAAATTTATGGATAGTTATGAAAGCATACTCTCGGGTATGAAGGAAAAATATACCGAGCTTTCGGGCAATGAGATTCCCGAGGGCTCGGATATTGACATAAGGATGAAAGCTTTGGCGGGCGAAATATTTGAAAACGAAGTCAGTCTGGATTTTATCAAACGACAGATGTTCGCGTCAACCGCCACGGGCGAGTATTTGGACAAGCACGCCGAGGACAGAGGAATCAGCAGGAACAAAGCCGTAAAAGCGAGGGGAGAGGTAATCTTCACGGTGGATACCGTAAGAGATGAGCCGATTGTTATTCCCAAGGATACCATAGTCGGAACTTCGGGCGATACATGCGTCAGATTTGTCACCGACAGAGCGGCAACTCTCAACGCGGGTAATATGGGCGTTGAGGTTCCCTGCACCGCGGAGACAGCGGGCTTTGAAGGGAACGTTGGCGAATGGACGATAGACGTGATAATCTCAAATGTTGTCGGCATTGACGGCGTTGGAAATTCCGACGCTTTTAAAGGCGGCAGCGACTCAGAAAGCGATGAATCGCTCAGAGGCAGGGTTCTGAACACCTACGTTTCTATATCCAACGGAACAAACGCCGCGTATTACAAGAAGCTTGCCGAAAGCATAGAGGGCGTAAAGTCGGCCAACGTAATTTCCCGCGCAAGAGGAGCGGGCACGGTGGACGTATATGTAGGTGGATATAACGGTCAGGTGAGCGCGTCGGTTGTCGCGAATGTTCAAAGACTTCTGGACGAGCAGCGCGAGCTGAATGTTGATATTCAGGTCGCGGCGGCGACAGCGGAAAACATTACAGTAGGAATTACGGTTATGATAAAGAACGGATATGATTTTAACGACGTATCCTCAAGGATACGCCAGGCTCTGGATTCATATATAACCTCGCTCGGCGTCGGCGACGACGTTTTGGAGACGTATATGAGCAGAGTAATCATAAGCGTTGACGGAGTATATGATTTTTATTGGTTGACCAACTACAGCACGACTTTTCCGATGAACAACAATCAGTTCGGAGTATTTAATACCATTTCCATAGAGGAGGGTTCATGGTGACAGCGTTCCGCTCACTTTCTAAAAAACTTGCTCCTCTGAATATTTACGATATGAGTGAGGGAACAAATATTTTTGCCGAGATTTCCGCGTATGCGTACGCGATTGATAAGCACAGGCAGAATACTCAAGTTGTATTAAGAGAGTGCTTTATTTCTACCGCCGAAAGCTACGGTATTGAAACGCGTGAAAAAGTGTTTGGAAATCTGAGAGAGGATTATACGCTCTCGCAGCGGCGTGAAATGCTCAAGCTAAGACGCGGTTTCGGCGACAGTGATTTCACTTTGGCGGGCTTTGATAAGTTTATGAACAGCTTGGGCGCAGGTAGCTGCAGCCTGCAGGAGATGTACAGGACTTATGAAGCGGCAGTCACTATGTTCAATACATTCAGCGATACCGACGCCCAGTGGATTGAAAACCAGATAGAAAAATTTCTGCCCGCTCATATTATAGTTTATGTTTATTACGGAGGTCCCGCGTTCTCGGAGATTGACGCCGAGAATTTGACGTACTCCGAGTTTGACACCAACGATAAAACATGGATACAAATTGAAAATAATCAGTAAAGAAGGTAATTTATGGCATCAACAAATAAAACGCCCAATCTGAGGCTGAACAGATGGCTGGATACAGACAGGCCAAAGCGTATGGACTTTGTATCGGACAACAACATTATTGACGCGGCTTTGGGTACGCATCTTAACGACAGCGCATCCCACCTTACCCCGAGCGAAAAGGATAAGGTTGACGAGCCGTTCGAAATATGCATTCTGTACGGCACGGGGGAATCATCGACCAGTCTTACATTCGACTTTAACCCGTCGTTTGTACTGGCGTATAAAATCAGCGCTCCCGCTTGTGAGTACGCGAACTCAAAGAATGTTGTCAATACAGCCTACGCGACAAGGAGAGGTACAAGCTCGGGAATTTCGCTTTCTAACAATCAGGTGACGTTCTATCAGGGAAATGTACCCGATACAAACTATTACAACAATATGAACAAGAACAATTCACAGTATGTTGTAATAGCTTTTAAGTAGAACAAAGAAGGGACGGCAGCGCCGTCCCTTTGATATTTGTGTGATTGTTTTACTTTAACCTTCAGCAATTGCAGCCTGAGCAGCAGCCAGACGAGCAATCGGAACTCTGAACGGTGAGCAGGATACATAGTCGAGACCAATCTTGTGGCAGAACTCAACGGACGAAGGATCGCCGCCGTGCTCGCCGCAGATACCGCAGTGCATCTCGGGACGTACGGGCTTGCCGAGCTTGATAGCCATTTCCATAAGCTTGCCGACGCCTGTCTGGTCGAGCTTAGCGAACGGATCGTTCTCAAAGATCTTAGCGTCATAATAAGCATCGAGGAACTTGCCTGAGTCGTCACGGCTGAAGCCGAATGTCATCTGTGTAAGGTCGTTAGTACCGAAGCAGAAGAACTCAGCCTCTGTAGCGATTTCGTCAGCTGTGAGAGCAGCTCTAGGAATCTCAATCATTGTACCGACTTCGTACTTGAGGTCAGCGCCTGCGGCAGCGATCTCAGCGTCAGCAGTCTCAACAACGAACTTCTTAACGTACTTGAGCTCCTTGATGTCGCCTACGAGAGGAATCATAATCTCGGGAACGAGGTTCCAGTCGGGATGAGCCTTCTGAACGTTGATAGCCGCGCGGATAACAGCGCTTGTCTGCATCTTAGCGATTTCGGGATATGTTACAGCCAGACGGCAGCCGCGGTGACCCATCATCGGGTTGAACTCGTGGAGGCTGTCGATGATAGCCTTAATCTGCACAACTGTCTTGCCCTGAGCGTCAGCGAGCTTCTTGATGTCATCCTCAGTTGTGGGAACGAACTCGTGGAGAGGAGGATCGAGGAAACGGATTGTTACGGGACAACCCTCAAGAGCCTCATAAAGAGCCTCGAAGTCAGCCTGCTGTACGGGGAGAATCTTAGCCAGAGCGGCTTCTCTCTCTTCAACTGTATCAGAGCAAATCATCTCGCGGAAAGCGTCGATTCTGTCGCCCTCGAAGAACATGTGCTCTGTACGGCAAAGACCGATACCCTCGGCGCCGAGCTCTCTTGCTCTCTTGGCGTCAGCGGGTGTGTCGGCGTTTGTTCTAACCTTAAGCTTTCTGTACTGGTCAGCCCAAGCCATGATTCTGCCGAACTCGCCCGCGATGGTAGCGTCAACGGTCGGGATGATGCCGTCATAGATGTTACCGGTGGTACCGTCGATGGAGATGAAGTCACCCTCATGGAAGGTCTTGCCTGCGAGGGTAAACTGCTTGTTAGCTTCGTCCATGATGATGTCGGAGCAGCCAGATACGCAGCAGGTACCCATGCCGCGGGCGACAACAGCCGCGTGGGAGGTCATACCGCCGCGAACGGTCAGGATGCCCTGAGCAGCCTT
>JAFSZY010000006.1 GCA_017458845.1 Ruminococcus sp. | reverse complement strand
GAGCTCCTTGTAAACGCCGATGGGCGATGAGCCTGTGGGAAGTCCGAGCACGAAGGGACGATCCTCCTTGTGGCTGTTGATTTTGTCGGCGATATACTGAGCCGCCCACTTGCACATTTTATCGTAATTGTCCTGAATAACTACTCTCATTATAAATATTCTCCTTTATATAAATCCATTCTTTTAGTAAATACAGTGACAAGAGAACCTCTGTTACAGTGTTGATTCTGCTTTTTCCTTTCTCTCTGACGACTCACCGCTAAAGCCGTGACAGCATCCGCCGAATCTTTCGATAACTGTCAAACCTCGTCAACCAATTACGGTCCCGGCGCTAATAGTCTCTTTTCCTCCTTTTTAAGAGGCTATTTTACATTTATGCGGATACCACAACATACTATATGATACCACATTTTAATTTACCATATATAGTGGTAAAAGTCAAGATATTTCGGGGGCTTAAGCGTTGACATTATATTACGGATTTGTTAGAATTTTGTTGTATAAAGAGGTGGATAAAATGGTTATTATCAACGCGGATGATTTTGGGATGAACGAGCGCTGTTCAAGGGCGATTGCCGAGGCTTTTTCAAGGGAACTAGTCACCGACACCACGATAATGGCGAACGGCGAATATTTTAATCAGGCAATTCTGCTCGCGGAGAAAAACGGATTTTTCCGCAAAATAGGAATACACCTCAACATTACCGAGGGCCCTCCCTTGACCGAGGATATTAAAAACCTGCCCGACTTTGTGACGGACGGACAGTTTAACAAGCGCTATAACTGGGACAGAAAGCTGACGGCTGAGGAAGAAACGGCAATTCACAGGGAGCTTACGGCTCAGATTGTAAAGGTTCAGAAGGAGGGGGTACGCATCACACACGCCGACTCGCACCACTACATTCACAACGCGCCTTTTATCGCGCCGATAGCCGAACGGGTTTGCTCTGAACACGGCATAGCAAAAATCCGCCTTATGCGCAACTGGGGCGATATGGCCGACTCGGACAAACAAAAGGCGGAGAAATACAAAGAACGGCTGCGCTCAAAGGGCTACATCACCACGGAATACTTCGGCAGACTCAGCGAGACTGAAAACAAAAAACCGCCCGAGAGCATCGAGCTTCTGGTACACCCCGATTTTGATAAGGACGGGAGCCTTATCGACCGTCACGGGGTTGAGGGCGGGTACCCTGTCGGCAGTATTATCCCCGAGCTGAATGTAATGCTCGGGGGATACTTGGCTCTTTGATAGTGGTTAGTGGCTAGTGGTCAGTGGTCAGTGAATGTCGAGAACAAAGATATCAATAACGGAAACGTATAGTTCCCGAACTATTTATAAACATCTAATACTAAAGCAAAGCCTTAGGTTCATCGCTAAACCTAAGGCTTTAATAGTTTATAACAATATTTTTTATTCGGGACACGAACGTTGCGGAAGAAGGAAAGTCTCTCCCCGACCACAACTGATCACTGACTGCTGACCACTGACCACTATTTATTATGATTAAACGTCGGAACCATATCGGCGAGCTTGTCCACGACCTTGCCGCTCTCGTTAGCGTCCGCGAGATTTCTCAGCTCGTCAAGACCTTTGAGTAGGCTGTCGGGGTCTATGTCAATCTGATTGCCGATAAATATCTTCTTGTTCTTGGTCTGCTTGAGACCTTCCTCGTCCATCAGAAGCTCCTCAAAGAGCTTTTCACCCGGACGAAGTCCCGTGAACTTGATTTCAACTTCCTCGTAGGGAACTTTGCCGTACATACGGATGAGGTTCTCGGCGAGGGTGACAATCTTGACAGGCTCACCCATATCAAGCACGAAAATCTCGCCGCCGTGAGCGATAGCTCCCGCTTCAAGCACCAACGACACCGCCTCGGGAATAGTCATAAAGTACCTGATGATGTCGGGGTGTGTTACCGTGACGGGACCGCCGTTCTCAATCTGGCGTCTGAACAGCGGAATAACCGAACCGTTCGAGCCCAGAACGTTGCCGAAGCGTGTTGTAACAAACTCCGTGTATTCGCTGTGCTGAGCTTTGTACTGAATAATCATCTCGCAGACACGCTTGGTGCAGCCCATAACGTTGGTTGGGTTGACCGCCTTGTCCGTGGAGATAAGCACAAACTTGTCCGCCTTGTAATACTCGGCGAGAGTTGCCACGTTGAACGTGCCGAAAACGTTATTCTTGACGGCTTCCTCGGGTACGGTTTCCATAAGCGGAACGTGCTTGTGAGCCGCGGCGTGGAACACGAGATTGGGGCGGTACTTCTTGAACAGAGCGTCCATCTTGTCATAATCACGCACAGAGGAAATAATCGTAACCAGATCCACACTGTCGCCGTACTCCATCAGCACTTCCTGCTGAACGTCGTAGGCGTTGTTCTCGTAGATATCAACAATAATAATCTGCTTTGGCTTGTAGGACGCAATCTGACGCACGAGCTCCGAACCGATGGAACCGCCGCCGCCAGTTACCATACAAACCTTGCCTGTGATAAACTTCTCTATACCCTTTTTGTCAAACTCGATAGGGTCTCTGCCGAGAAGGTCCTCGATTTTGATGTCGACAGCCTGGGAAATAAGCTGGGTGTGGTCGTCGTCAAACAAAAGGTTGCCGAGGTAAGGGATAACCTTTATCTTACACTTTGTCGTAGCGCAGATGTCGAGAATACGCGTTCTCTCTTCCTTGCTCGCCGACGGAATAGCAAAAAGAATCTGGTCTACCGACTGGTTCTTGACAATGTCGGGGATATCCTTGGTAGTGCCGAGCACCTGCACGCCTTTGATTCGCGCGTGAGCCTTGCTCGTGTCGTCGTCTATCAGACCTACGGGCTCCATCTGAGCCAGGGAGTTGTTCTCGTCGAACTTGGCGCCCTCAAGCTCGGCGAGTATCATTTGCGCCGCTCTGCCCGCGCCGATAATCAGCGTGCGCTGAGTGTTGTCGTCGCGCCCCGCCCTTGTCAGAACTATGAATGTTTTTCTGAACACAATTCTGAACAATATAGCTAAAGCGGTGATTACCGCGAAATTGACCAGGAAGAACAGTCTTGACGGCCATTTTTGCATAGCGAAAAAGATCAGATATGACAAAAACTGTCCGCCGAACATACCCGCGGCGCATATGATATAATCTTTTAATCCGAAATAATGCCACGTCTTGGAGTAAGAGCCTACAACAAACTGCACCAGAAAGCAGAGTATTATCTCGGTTACGCAAATGTAAATCAAACCTCTTGAGCCCTGCGTGTACTGTGGAGCAGTCAGTGAGAAAAACCAGTTCGTGGCAAAAGTACCGACAAAAATAAACATCGCGTCCATAAACGCTAAAAACAATTTGCGGACGTTAAAGCCTCTCACGGCACTCACCTCTTTCCTATTTTTTCGAATATCATACTTATCCTATTTTATCTATATAATTATAAACAGTTTAGAGAAAGATGTCAATTACTTTCTTTTGTGTCTTATTCCAAAAAACACGGACATAATTTGTGCATATTGTTATTGACAAGCGCCTGAATCTGGGATATAAATAGTAGTATAGAAAAGGAGCAGTATAGACAAACAGGATAAATATGAAAAGAAAAACACTGATTAAATCCGCCGCGGCGGTTTTGTTTTTGGTATGCCTGATTTGTGAGGTTTTATTCTCCGAGCATTATCTCAACATCTCAGAACTCAACATTAAAACCGACAAAACCACGGCGAGTTTCAGGGCGGTGGTTGTATCCGACCTGCACAACAGAGAATACGGTAAAAATAATAAAAAGCTTTTGAGAAAGATTTACGAGCAGGAGCCCGATGTCATATTCGCGCTCGGGGATATGGTCAACAAGGACGAAAAGACCCGTGAAGTCGCAATTGACTTTTATAACGAGCTTGTAAAAATCACCAATGTCTACGCCTGTCTGGGCAATCATGAACGCAACTATTACGACCTTGAGGGGCTCAAGCGGGATATGGAAAAGGCGGGCGTGCGTTTGCTCGAGAACGAAATGGAAACTGTGGACTTTACAAGCGGCAGCATAACTGTCGGTTCACTGGCGTACTTCCCCTACTATGAGATTAACGCGCCCGACTACGACAACCCCGCGAGGTGGTTTCTCGACAGCTACATAGAGCAGCAGAAGGACAACTTTTCCTTACTGCTTATGCACGAGCCTGAAATGTTCACCTGGGGACTTGAAAACAAAGATATCGAACTGGCTCTTTGCGCGCACACTCACGGCGGAATATTACGTCTGCCTTTTATCGGCGGTTTAACCGCGCCTAACCAGGGAATTTTAGCGCATAACGGGGAGGTTTTGCCCAAGTACACAAAGGGTTATTACGACACGGGCAAAGCCAATATTTTTATAACAGGCGGGCTCGGCGGCAACACATTGCTTAAGCGATTCTACAATCCTGTTGAATTTACCGTTATCAATGTAAATTAAAAATTGCGTCCTGACGTGTACATATTGGGCGAAATTGACTATGGATTATCTCACAAAAAAGTTGTAGAATAGATAAAGAATGAAACGAGGTGGTAAAATGCTTAACATTTACAAAACAAAAGACGGCATACTCAACGAAGTAAACGAGCTTCAGCCCGATGTGTGGGTTAATCTTGTATCCCCAGACGCCGAGGAAAACCAGTATATCGTTGACCACTACGGTATCGACTACACCGACCTTGTCGCCGCTTTGGACGATGAGGAAAGCTCCCGTATTGAATTTGAGGACAATTACACACTTATTCTTGTCGATATACCGATTACCGAAACCCGCAATGATGAGGAGTATTATACCACCATTCCTTTGGGTATTATTCTGGTAGAGGACGCGGTAATTACCGTGTGCCGTCAGAATGTTGACATCTTTGAGAAGAACCTGCGCTACAAAATGCGCAATTTCAGCACAAAGAAAAAGATGCGTTTTGTGTACCATATTCTGTATAGCATTTCAAGGCTGTACCTTTACGACCTTAGAAATATAGACAAGGCGAGAACCGACATCGAAGAACGCGCGGGCAAGGGTACCCTCGACACCGATATCTACTCGCTGCATGAACTCGAGTCATCACTGGTATACTTTGCCACATCACTGCGAGCAAACAATATGGTAATCACACGACTCAAAAGGTCGAACCAGTTCCCCGAGGACGAGGAGCTCATTGAGGACACAATGATCGAGAACAATCAGGCTATCGAGATGACCTCGATCTACCGTGATATCATTGACTCTACCCGTGAGCTTATCTCGGCGGTGATGGACAACAGGCTGAACAACGTGATGAAATACCTCACGTCAATCACACTTGTAATGGCTATTCCGACAGTTATCTCGGGTATTTACGGTATGAACCTTAAGTGGCTGCCCTTCGCTGGAACAGTACACGGCTTTGCCATTGTATGCGTTATTACTCTGGCGATTTGCGTGGTGTCCTTATTTATACTCAAAAAGAAGAATATGCTTTAAATTTTCCGTCGCTTATGCGGCGGTATTTTTTTTGTGGAAAATCTCGGTTTTTATTGCAAAAAATTCTTTTTGCATATATAATTAAAATGAGGTGAAGCCTTATGAAAAATATTAAGATTTCCAAAAGATTATTATCGATAATACTTGCCGCTTTGCTGGTTGTTTCAATCAGCTCAACGGCGGTTTACGCTGACGGCGGCGACCCTGTTGTAAACCCCGACGCAAAGCCGTCATTCATAACTTCAACAGGCGGCGTATACGCTCACGCGGACGCGGGCTCAAGCAGCCCTCAGGCGTGGCAGAAATGGACAAATTACGGCGGAATTAACGCCGACTCAAACGCCAAATATCTCTTCCTCCCCGCCGCTGCCAACAACAGTAAGGTTGAGCTCTACAACAACTATACCGAAAGCATAACTGCGGGCGGCGTTACTATCGCGGCGGGCTCTAGTGCAATAGTCAGCTATACCGACGGCGCGTCAATGACAGTCAGACGCGGCTCGACAAACTACTCGCTCATCATCCGCAAAAGCGACGCCGAGGCAAGCGTCTATGTCAACGACAGCACAAACTCCTATGTTGACGCAAACGGAGTTACACAGAACACCGACCTCTACTCGTTTTTGATTCAGAACAAACAGAACTCCTGCAGCACTGCCGACGTGAGCGTGGTAAGCCAAAGCGGTATCAGCGACACAAAGCTTAAGAAGATTAAGGGCCGCGGCAACACCAACTGGACTCAGACCGACAAAAAGCCCTTTAACCTCAATTTTAACGATATGACAACCATCGGTCATACAACAAGCAAGAAGTTTTCGTTCGTCTCTAACGCCAAGGACTCCACTCTTCTGCGCAACTCTATTATGTATGATTTGGCATCAGATGTCGGCAACCCCTACGCTCCCGACACAAGCTTTGTTGACTTCTTTGTCAACGGCGATTACAGAGGCTGCTACATTGCGTGCAATAAGGTTGACCTCGGCAAAAACGCGGTGGTTTCGCTCAAGGACGAATCCGACAAGCTTGACACGGGCTTCAGCTTCCTCATCGAGGTTGACGTGTGGAACTACAAGAATGACGTTTACTTTGAAACAACAAGAGGATATCACGTTGTGCTCAAAACTCCCGACCTCGACGGCTATGACCCGACAGACGCGAGTATGAAAGCGAAGTATGATTATATAAAGAACACATACCAGAACTTTGAGAATGTGCTCTACAGCGGAAATATGAGCGAGCTCGAGCAGATTTGCGACCTTGACAGTCTGGCTACAATGTATCTGCTTCAGGATTTTGGCAAAAACTGTGACGGCGGCTACACAAGCACCTACTTCACATACAACGCGACTGAGGGCAAGTTCTACGCCGCTCCCATCTGGGACTGCGACTCCGACCTCGGAGCGGTTGACTGCACACGTGACGGCTGTTCAACCTCAACCTGTAATGTTCAGGGCTGGACAACAAGAACCGCCACATACAACAGAACCGTCAACCCCTACGGCAAGGCGTTTACAACAAGCGGCAAAACCGCCGACGGCAGGACCTTTGAGGACATTGTTAAGGCTGTCTGGACTGACAGATTCCTTCCCGCTGTTGACGTTCTTATGGGCAAAAGCGAGTCAAACGGCAGGCTTAAAAGCATTGACGCATATGCTGACAGTATTTCAAGCGCGCGTTATAACAACTACGTTATGTGGGACTTTATGTGGTATTGCGCTGCTTACAGAGGCACGGGGCTTTCGGGCAGCTACTCCAGAGATTACAGCGGCGAGCTCAAATACCTGAAGGACTGGGCTCAGGCGAGAGCGAACTGGATAACCTCACAGCTCAGCGGAACAACTCCAACCAATCCGACTAATCCCACCCAGTCTACTGTTCCTCAGGCAAGCTATTACCTCACAGGCTTAGGCTTCGGCGGCTGGGGAGCTACCGATTATCCACTCACAAAGGCTTCCGACGGTACATACTATATTGACGTTACGCTGGAGGCGGGCACACGCTATTACTTTAAGATATTTGACGGCGGAAACAACTACTATACAGCAAACTTTGACGACCCCGAGACAGCTTCCTATGTACACGCCGCGGGGAATCACGACAACACCGAGGTAACCCCGACAGTGGACACAAAGGTCAGAATCACACTCAGAGGCGGAGCGTTCTATGTCACCGCTCAACCGTCCGAGACAACCCCCACAACTCCGACTGAAGATACAGAGCCCGACATCCCCGAGGGAAAGACGGTAGTTTACTTCAAGAACACTCAGAACTGGGGCAAGGTCAACTTCTTCGTATGGTACGGAAGCGGAACCCGCGTTACGGTTAACGCCGACTGGCCGGGCGAAGCCGCAGAGTATGCAGGAAAGAGCGCTGACGGCAAGGAAGTTTACCGCGTGGAATTCGACAGCGCATTCCAGAATATTATTTTCTGTAACGATACATCTATGGGTGCGCAGACTGTGGACATAGCGCTTGCGGGCAGTAACGTTCTGTACTCGGCTGACGACAGTTATACCGCAAGACAAGCGGACGGCGTACACGTTCACAACGTAAGCACCGCGAATTACACCGACAACCCCGTTATCGGCGACGTTGACACAAACGGCAAAATCAACATCCGCGACGTAACAAGCATTCAGCTTTATCTTGTAGGATTAAAAGATTATACAGCCGCCCAACTGACAGCCGCCGACGCTGACAAAAACGGCAAGCCGTCTATCCGCGACGTTACAACAATTCAGCTTTATCTTGTTGACTTGATTGAACTGTAAAACATAATACTATAGAGGCGCTTCGGCGTCTCTTTTTTTCTTGCTATTATTCTGTTTTTCCTATATAATACAAAAGGTGATTAAATGGACAGTCAATCCATAATAAAAAAAAGGTGGGCGGCGTACCTCGGCGCGATAATATGCGTGGCGCTCTGGGGCACGGCGTTTCCCGTAATAAAACTGGGCTATAAAGCGCTCGCTATAGAGAGCACGGGCTCAAAGCTGCTTTTCGCGGGTGAAAGGTTCGCGCTCGCGGGAATTCTTGTGTTCCTGTTCGGACTGATAATCTACAGAAAGCCGCTTGTTATAAAAAGAAAAGATATTTTGCCCGTAGCACTGCTGGGCTTTGTGCAGACCACATTGCAATACCTTTTCGCCTATGTGGGTGTGGGGCTGACTACAGCAACAAACACCTCGATACTGACGGGTACGGTGTCCATCATTTCGGTGGTCGCCGCGGCGGTTTTCTTCCGCGATACGGACAGGCTTACCCCGCTCAAGATTATCGGATGTATTGCGGGGCTTGTCGGAATTGTCTTTGTAAATATCAAGGACTTTTCACTCGGAACCGCGACATTGCTCGGCGACTTCATAGTTCTGCTCTCGGCATTTTCGGGCGCCGGCGGCAATATTATTACCAAGAAAATCTCAACAGGCAAAAATCCCGCGGCGGTGACGGCGTATCAGCTTTTCGGCGGCGGACTTTTGCTGATAATTATCGGCGCGGTTATGGGCGGTCATATCAGCTATTCAAGCCTGAAGGGCGTAGTCATTCTGATTTGGCTCTCGGCGGTTTCGTCTGTGAGCTTCCTGCTGTGGACGGCGCTGCTCAAATACCACCCCGTCAGCAGGATTACAATCTTCACAATGCTTGTGCCCGTTTTCGGTACTCTGTGGTCGTGGATTCTGCTGGGCGAAAACATCTTTAACATCGGCAACCTGGTTTCGCTCGTACTGATTGCGGCGGGAATTGTGCTGGTGAATATAAGGAGCAACAAATGAACGTAAAAGCCGTAATTTTTGATATGGACGGAGTAATACTCGACAGCGAGAAGCTGTACGTCCGCTTTTGGCGCGAGGCTGGCAGAGCCAGCGGGTATCCGTTTGAAACAAAGCACGCTCTTGCCATCCGCTCGCTTGCGCGTCCGTTCGCGATTGAAAGACTAAAGGGATTTTTCGGCGAAAGCTTCGACTACGACAAAGTCAGGAACAAACGCATAGAGCTTATGGAAGAATATGTGGAACAAAACGGCATAGACCTCAAGCCCTACGCCGAATACGCGTTAAAAGAACTCAAAGACCGCGGGTATAAAATTGCTCTGGCGACCGCCACTCCTCCCGAGAGGGCAAAGCGGTACCTCGCCCGCTCGGGACTATACGATTATTTTGACAAAATTATCTGTTCCGCTATGGTAAAGCTCGGCAAGCCCGAGCCCGACATCTACCTCAAGGCGTGCGAGGAGGTCGGTTTTCCTCCCGAGGAATGTATCGCGGTTGAGGACAGCCCAAACGGCATACAGTCGGCATACCGCGCGGGGTGCAAAGCGGTTATGGTTCCCGATATGGACGAGCCCGACCAAAAAACCCGCGAAATGACCTTCGCCGTAATAAAAGATTTAAAGGAGCTGCTTGACTTATGCTGAGCGCGATTTCCAATTTTATAAACAGTATAGACGGATTCCTGTGGGGCTGGTTTATGATAATCCTGCTTTTGGGCACCCACCTTTTCATAACAATCCGCACGCGTTTTGTGCAGAGAAAAACTCTCACGGCTATAAAACTATCGGTCACAAAAGACCCCGAGTCGAGCGGCGACATCAGTCCGTTCCAGTCGTTGGCGACGGCGCTCGCCTCCACAATCGGCACGGGCAACATCATAGGCGTGGGAACCGCTATCGCGCTTGGCGGCGCGGGCGCGGTGTTCTGGTGCTGGATTACGGGTGTGCTCGGTATAGCCACAAAGTACGCGGAGTCCCTGCTCGCGGTCAAATACCGCGTTCGCTCCAAAGACGGCAGAATGCTCGGCGGCGCGATGTATGTGCTGGAACGCGGGCTCAAGCTTAAATGGCTCGGAATTCTGTTCGCGCTGTTCGCCATTTTCGCTTCGTTCGGAATCGGCGGCGGCGTTCAGGTCAACGCTATTTCGGAAATAATGAACAATCAATTCAACCCTGATAAAGCTCTAACTATTAACATTCTCGGTCACAGTGTTTCGGTCGTGTCAATCATTGTCGGTGTGGTTATCGCGTCCGTGACGGCAGTTGTTATCTTCGGCGGAATCAAATGGATTTCAAAGGTGTGCGAGCTGCTCGTGCCCGCTATGGCGGGGCTGTATGTGCTGGGCTGTATAATTATTCTGGTATCAAACTATAACTATATCATCCCCGCAATCGGGCTCATACTAAAATCCGCGTTTGTTCCTCAGGCGGCAGTCGCGGGATTCGCGGGCTCGGGAATTATGATTGCGGCGCGATACGGCGTAGCGAGAGGACTTTTCTCGAACGAGTCGGGTATGGGCTCGGCTCCTATCGTAGCCTCTGCCGCTCAGACAAGGAACAGCGTGCGTCAGGCCATGGTAAGCTCTACGGGAACCTTCTGGGACACTGTGGTAGTGTGTCTAATGACAGGTATTGTGCTCGTGAGCTCTATGCTCAAATACCCCGAGAGCTTTTCGGGCGCGTCGGACGGCAAGCTGAGCTTCATCGCTTTCAGCAAAATCCCGTACATCGGCACGCCGATACTCGTAATCGGCATACTTGCGTTTGCGTATTCGACTGTCCTGGGCTGGTCGTACTACGGCGAGAGGTGCGTAGAGTACCTTTTCGGCACAAAGGGTATGGTGCCGTACAAGCTTGTATTCATTTTTGTACTGCTTGTAGCTCCCGTAATTTCACTGGGAATGATATGGTCGCTCGCGAATATAGCGAACGCTCTTATGTCGATACCGAACCTCATAGCGGTAATTCTGCTGTCAAATGTGGTGGTTAAGGAGACTAAATACTACCTTTACGGCAACCGCCTGGACGAGTATGACAAAACCCCGATACCCCAAACAGACAAATAAATAATCCGCCGAGATTGTTCGGCGGATTTGTTGTTTTATGTTGACTAATAGGATTAAAAATTATATAATTATATGTTGTTTATTCTAAAAAGAAAGGAGAGGTTTTATGGTTTTTTCGAGTTTGATATTTCTGTTTATGTATCTGCCCGTTACTTTGCTCATTTACTACATTGTACCGCGCAAGGCGCGCAACCTTTTCCTTTTCTTTATTAACCTTGTTTTCTACGGCTGGGGCGAGCCGACGCTCGTTCTGCTTATGCTCGCGAGCATTGTAATAAACTACGCGGGCGGTTACTTTGTCGAAAAGTGCAAGCCCGACAAAAAGAAAGCCAAAATCCCGCTGATTGTCACCGTAATAGTTGACGTGGGAATACTGGCGTTCTTCAAGTACGGCGGAATGATTACCGAAACCGTAAACCTCCTGCCGTTTTTGCATATCAAAACGCTGGAAGTTTCCCTGCCGATAGGCATAAGCTTTTATACGTTCCAGACAATGAGCTACGTCATCGACGTATACCGCGACGACGCTCCCGTGTCAAAGAGCCTGATTAACTTCGGTACCTATGTTGCGCTGTTCCCGCAGCTCATAGCTGGCCCGATTGTGCGCTACAAGGACGTGGCTTATCAGCTCAAGCACCGCAAGGAAACCCTCGAACAGTTCAACAACGGCGTAAAGCTGTTTATGGTTGGACTGGGCAAAAAGGTGTTAATCGCGAACCAGATGGGCGCGATGTGGGACGCAATCCGCGCCACCACCGACCAAAACGGCGTGCTCGGAAGCTGGATAGGCATAGCCGCCTACGCTATGCAGATTTACTTTGACTTTTCGGGCTACAGCGATATGGCTCGCGGACTGGGCAATATGCTCGGATTTGAGTTTTTGCCCAACTTCAACTACCCCTACATTTCAAAATCCGTGACCGAGTTCTGGCGCAGATGGCATATCTCGCTCTCGACCTGGTTCAGGGAATATGTATACATACCGCTGGGTGGAAACAGGCGCAAGGTTCCCAGACAGATTTTCAACCTGCTGGTTGTATGGTTCCTCACGGGACTGTGGCACGGCGCGGCGTACAACTTCATTTTGTGGGGACTTTACTACGGTGTAATCCTCATAATCGAGAAGTTTGTAATAGGAAAATTCCTCGAAAAACTGCCGAGCGTGTTAAAGCACATTTACACCATCATCATATTCCTGTTCGGCTGGGCGATTTTCTTCTTTGACGATATGGCGCTTTTGGGCGAGTTTATCTCAGACCTGTTCAACCCCGCGAACGGAATTATCGGGCAGCAGGCGCTTGTTATCCTGTGTCACTACGCGGTGATTTTCGCGGCGGCGATTATCGCCTCCACACCGCTCGCTAAGAATATCTACACAAAAATCAAGGACAAGCGGTTTGCATTCGCGTTGGAGACAGTGTTCTGCGCGGTTGTGCTCGCGCTCTCCACAGCGTCAATCGTTACCCAGAGCTATAACCCGTTCCTCTACTTCAGATTCTAAGTATTATGAGCGGTATAGCAGCTTTATAAATCGGGCGCGGGCAGAGCCCCCCCGACAACTGACTGCTGACCACTGAATACTGACCACTAAATTATGAAAGGAGCTGTAATTATGAAAAAGAAACGTCTGCTTTTGCCGATGTTTGTATTTCTGCTGTTCATTTTTATAATGGCGGTTATGTTCATCGTTACGCCCAAAAGCGATTACAGCTCACTTGAAAAGCGTTATCTTGAGGACTTCCCCGAAGCCAATCTCGAAGCCATAGCGAACGGTGAATTTGAAGAGGGCTTTGAGACTTACTTTGCCGACCACTTCCCCATCCGTAATATGTGGGTAGGGGTTAACGCCTACGCTAACTTCCTTGTCGGCAACAACGGCGCGAACGGCGTATATAACTGCGACAACGGCTATCTCATAAACGAGCCCGTAAGCGACGACAACCGCATTGATACCAACCTCGGCGCGCTGACTGACTTCAAGGACAGCACCAAGGCGAAGATGACCTGCCTCATTGTGCCGAGCACGGGTTACATAATGAAGGACGAGCTGCCCGCGGTTCACAACGAATACAGAGACGATGAATATTTTAATAATATCAAAACCGCGCTTGGCGAACACAAGATTAACTTTGTGGATGTGCGCTCACGATTCAAGAGCGACGCACAGAACGGCAGACAGCTCTACTACCGAACCGACCACCACTGGACAACACTCGGGGCGTACACGGCGTATGAGCAGCTTATGACCGAGCTGGGACGGACGCCCGCGAAAAAATCCTCGTTCAATATCAAGTCCTACCCCGACTTTTACGGCACAACCTACTCCACCAGCGGGTTCTGGTTTAATATGGGCGACAACATTGAGCTGTGGAGAAATCCGAAAGCCGAGAAAAACATCACCCTCGACATTACCGAGGGCGAAGAAACAAAGAGCTACAACACAATGTACTTTACCGACCACCTCAAAGAGGACGACAAGTACCCTGTATTTATCGACGGCAACCACGCGCTTGAAACCTTTACAAACAAGAAGGTCAAGTCGGGCAAGGTGCTCGTAATCAAGGACAGCTTTGCGCACTGTATGGCGCCGTTCTTGGCGGAGAATTACAACACCGTCACGCTTGTTGACCTCAGGTACTACAAGAAGAGCGTGTCAGAGCTTTTCAAAAAAGGAAAGTACGATGAGGTGCTCGTGATTTTCGGAATAGATAACTTTGCCACCGACACCGATTTGGTGTGGCTGAGCTGAGAAAAGGCGAAGCCTTTTCAGCGGTCAGTAGTCAGTGGTCAGTGGTCAGTTATGGTCGGGGAGAAACCTTTGCTCTCCCGAAAACTTCGTTTCCCGATTGGATAAATATTGATATAAACTGTTTTAAACTCGTAGGGGAGTCCGTCTCGGGCTCCCTTACTTTCGTTATGATAAAACTTTAGGGATACCGAGACGGTATCCCCTACGAAAAAGTATTAGATGTTTTATCAATAGTTCGGGCACTAAACATTTCCGATATTACTATTTATGTTCTCGACATTCACTGACCACTGACTGCTGACTACTGCCTACTTAATTAACTTTATTGCCGTTTCAGCCTTGTTGATGATTCTCAGATCGTTGTCATAGGTACAGAGCTTTCTCGCCTGTTGCAAATCAACCCAAATGTACTCGGCGATTTCTTCCTCCTGGACACTCACGTTATCGGTAAACGCCTGAGCCAGAAAGAACACGACTCTCTTGTGAATCTTGCCGAATGGACAGTAGTCGCTGACCTCGCGGAAACCATCCTTGATTTCAACGTCGAGGGAGGTTTCCTCTTTTATCTCACGGATTGCGGTTTCTTCCTCGGTCTCGCCGATTTCGATATGACCTTTGGGGAAGCTCCAGTACCGTCCGTTATTGTTTTTGACGAGCAGAATTCGTGTACTTGTCTTGTTTTTATAGAAGATAATTCCGCCGCATGACTTCTCGTACAGGCATTTTATCGAGGTTAGCTCCGCGTTGCGCAGGTGTGAAAAGCTGACGCGGATGTCGGGCTCATAGTAGATTGCGCGCTCGGGCGCGACAATGAGCTTTTCCTCGTTGTCGTTAAAGCACGCAATAGCGATAACTATGCCCTTGAACGTCTCGTTGGCAGGGGTATCGGAAAGAACGTAGACTTTTTTGGTTGTGGTTTTTTCCACAGTGGTATAGCCCGAGTAAATATCCTTACTCAGTTTACCGAAAATATTTACAGTAACTCTGTTTGCTAACATTCTTATCCCCCCTTATCAAAGCTTTATCAGCCTATTATTCCTCTCATACTTTCGAGCTGGACTTCGGTAGCCGAACTCATTACGCCGTTGGCGAACAGTACGTTTTTGATTCCGTTCTCCTCACAATAGGACTTGAGGTCGCCCTTAAACGAACGGAAATCGATTGAATGAACCTCGCTGTAATTCGCTGTGAAATACGGAACCAGAGCGTTGCCGTAGCTCTCGTGGATTATGGCTATTTTCTCCTTGCTCGCCGTTTCACTCTCGCTCTTGATGACCTCAAGCGGATTGTCGCCGAACAGGAACACGCCGTAGGTGTTGTCGCCCGGCTGCTCATACCAGTAGTACATTGTATCGGTCTCGAGCTTTTCGCCGCTTTCCTGGGTTACGGTGTTATGAACGTCGAAAGGCATTGACCAGAAGTTGACAGTATCTTTGTTCAAATCCTCATTGCTGAGCCCATAGAAGCTGCCCGTGAACCCTTCAATCTTGTTTTCCTTCATGGCGGAAAGCTCAATCGGAGTCTGCTTGGTCTGCTTCGCGAACGCCTCGTACGCGTAGTACGCGCCTAATCCCGTCCAATGGTGGTCGGAGCTGAAGTAGATATAATCGTTACAGTGATCAGCGAGGTTGTTATACGCGTTGATATACTCCACGCCGTTCATCGCCTCGTAAGACTTCTTTATGTAGTTCGCCTGCGAGTCGGTCTGAACTCCGTCGTCGGTGTTCTTCAGCCTTGAGGGCAGCCCCATCTCGGTGTGGTTGGGAATGAGCAGAGAATAGACGTTAACGTCCTTGCCGAGCTTTGTCTTGGCTTTGCTGACAACCTCGGCGTACTCCTTAGCCTTTGCCTCGGAACCGTAGAAAAGCTCAAACGCGGCTTTATTCCAGATGTACAGACCGTTTTCCTTATCGTAAACGCCTGTGGAATCGCCGTCGTCCTTGATTTTAGGCGTGGTGAACGTCAGGTTTGTCTTCTTTGCTTCAGTCGCTTTCTTGGCGTTTGATGTGTTTTTAGTCTTGCTCGCTGGCGCCGTTGTCGCTGTGGGTACGGTAGCCGACGGCGCGCAGGATGAAGCTATACCCGATACGAGCCTTACCATTCCGACAATTATCGCAACCGCTACGCAACAAACTATTAAGCCCGAAAGAACAATAATTATACGGTTTCGTATCCTTTTATAATTTCTTCTTTTTACTCTATACCGCGAGGACGGTCGGTAACCTCCCGCGCGTCGGTAATCGTTATTGTAGCCGTATGCCACAACTACTCCCCCTATTATAGTTTAATATAAAATACATTATACACTAAAAGCGCTTGTTTTACAACGGTTTTTTCCGTTTTATTGTTAATTTTTTTCGCACTTGAAAGAATAATCATATTGTGATAAAATATAACGCAGATTATAAAGCGAGGTAATTGATATGACATACAGTTTTTCCGACAGGACAAACAACCTTAAGCCCAGCGCCATCAGAGAGATTTTTAAGTACGCGGCTGACCCGACGGTTGTGTCCCTGTCCGCGGGCAACCCCTCGCCCGACGCTTTCCCCGTAAAGGAGCTTGAAGAGATTTCGGCGAGACTTTTCAAGGAGAACCCGATAGCTCTCTTGCAATACAGCGTTACCGAGGGTTACCCAAAGCTCAGGGAATATCTCAGAAAATATATGAAAGAGAAGTACGACATCGGCTCAGAGGGCGACGACATCATCATCACAACGGGCGCTCAGCAGATTATGGACTTCGCGACAAAGTCGCTCGTAAACGAGGGCGAGGTCATCATAACCGAGGCTCCGAGTTTTATCGGCTCGCTCAACTCTTTCAGAGCGTATAACGCGAAGCTCGTAGGCGTTGAGGTCGAGAGTGACGGTATGAATACCGACAAGCTTGAGGAAGCGCTCAAAGCCAACCCGAACACCAAGTTTATCTATACGATTCCGAACTTTCAGAACCCGTCAGGCGTAACAATGAGCCTCGAAAAGCGCAGAAAGGTGTATGAGCTCGCCAAAAAGTACGGCGTGCTCATTCTCGAGGACAACCCCTACGGCGACTTGCGCTACAGCGGAGAGTTTCTGCCCGCTATCAAGAGCTTCGACACCGAGGGTATCGTGATTTACGCCGGCTCGTTCAGCAAGGTTATCTCCCCGGGTATGCGTGTGGCGTACACAATCGCTCCGCAGGAAATCATCCAGAAGATGACCGTCTGCAAGCAGGGCAGCGACGTCCACACAAACATCTGGTCGCAGATGGTATGCTATGAGTTCCTCACAAAATATGATTTTGAGGCGCACCTTGAAAAGCTCAGGAGTATTTACCGCGAAAAGGCGAAATTCTGTATGGATTTGCTCGATGAGTACTGCGCTCCCGAAATCACCTACGACAAAATCGACGGCGGACTGTTCATCTGGTGCAAGCTCCCCGAGGGCGTGGATATGCCCGACTACGTCCGCAAGGCAATCGAGCGCAAGGTGTGCGTAGTTCCCGGCAACGCTTTCTTAACCGACGAGAGCGAGAGCTCAAACGGGTTCAGAATCAACTTCTCCACTCCGACAGACGAACAGCTCGAAAAAGGCATCAAGGCGCTCGGACAGCTGATAAAAGAATTGGTATAATTTTTCCTGTCATCCTGAGCGCAAGCGAAGGATCTTAAAAGATTCTTCGTCGCATTGCTCCTCAGAATGACAGTAACGTAACTTTATAAATGAGGAAAATAAAATGGAAACTGAAAAGAAAAAAACGGCGCTGAGCCTTATTCAGCCAAGCGGAACAATTACACTCGGCAACTACCTCGGAGCCATCAGGAACTGGGTAGCT
The DNA here is from genome assembly GCA_017458845.1 of Ruminococcus sp. Taxonomy (GTDB): domain Bacteria; phylum Bacillota; class Clostridia; order Oscillospirales; family Acutalibacteraceae; genus Ruminococcoides. The sequence goes on along the minus strand of JAFSZY010000006.1, from coordinate 13,504 downwards.
ATGCAGGAGGAGTTCAACTGTATTTTCGCGCTTGCGGATTTGCATACAATTACGGTCAGACAAGAGCCTGCCCAAATGCGCAAGAACATTCTTGACGCGTACGCTTCAATTATGGCGTGCGGCATTGACGTCGAAAAGACTCTGTTCTTTATCCAGAGCCACGTCACCACCCACGCTCAGATGGCGTGGATTCTCAACTGTTACACGCAGTTCGGCGAGCTCTCCAGAATGACTCAGTTCAAGGACAAGAGCCAGAAGCACGCGGACAACATAAACGCGGGTCTGTTTACATACCCCGCTCTTATGGCGGCGGATATTCTGCTTTATCAGGCGGACCTCGTACCCGTAGGCGCCGACCAGGTTCAGCACCTGGAGCTCACCCGCGATATCGCGACACGCTTTAACGGGCTTTATCCCAATGTGTTCAAGATTCCCGAAGCTTATGTGCCCAAGACAGGCGCGAGAGTAATGAGCCTTCAGGACCCGACTCGCAAGATGAGCAAGTCAGACGAAAACGTGAACGGCTGTGTTCATCTGCTTGACCCGCCCGAGGTTATTATGAAAAAATTCAAAAGAGCCGTGACCGACAGCGAGGCTGTTGTACGCTACGGCGAGGGCAAGGACGGAATCAACAACCTTATCGATATTTACGGAGCCGTTACGGGACTTACACGCGAGCAGATTGAAAAGGACTTTGACGGCAAAGGCTACGGCGACTTTAAGACAGCCGTTGGCGAAGCTGTTGTAGAAGCTCTGCGCCCGATTAAAGAGGAGTATGAAAAGCTCCGAGCGGACAAGGCTTACCTTGAAAGCTGTTACAGAAAAGCCGACGAAATCGCCCAGAGAATCTCCCAGAGAACCCTGTCAAAAGCAATGAAGAAAATTGGATTCGTGCAGTAAAAAAAGGAGCCTTACTGGCTCCTTTTTCAGTGGTCAGTATTCAGTGGCTAGTGGTCAGTGTAATGTCGAGAACAAAAACTTGAATAATACAAACTTTTTGTTCCCGAACTATTGATAAAACATCTAATACTATATAGTAAAGCCCAAAGGTTTGCGATAAAAACCTTTGGGCTTAAATAGTATATATCAATATTTATCCAATCGGGATACAAATGTTGTGGAAGATGGAAGGTTTCTCCCCGACCACAACTGATCACTGACTGCTGACCACTGACCACTAAATCTCCACTATCACAAAGCTCTGGGGGCTGAGAGTCATCTTTTCCCAGGACTGGACGTACTCGCCGATTTTGTAGATATCCTGCTTAATTTCAAAGTCGAAGCGGACGTCCGTAAGGTGATCGAGCGGATTTACCAAAATCACATACTTGTCCCTGCGGTATACGAACGGGAAGGAGTTTTCCTCGGCGTAGAGAATCTCAAGGTCTCCGTCAGCGCCGAGCTCGGGGCGCTTCTTCCTGAGCTTTATAATATCCTTTACAACCTTATAGATACTGCCCTTTTTGCGCCTCTGCTTCTCAACAGTGGGCGCGTTTTTGTCGGGGTCAACGGGAATGTATGTCTTGTCATTCTCGGAGAATCCGAAGTTCTTGCCCTTGCCCCATTGCATAGGCGAGCGCGAGCCTGTTCGGCTGTAACCGCCCTCAACGCTGGTGAGATTGGGGAGGTACCTCATTCCGATTTCGTCACCGTAATAGAGGAACGGCACGCCCGGGAGTGTGAAGATTGTGGCGTAGGCGATTTTGATAGCTTCCTCGTCAAGGTAGGCGGTCGGGCGGGGAGTGTCGTGGTTGCAGGTGATGAGGCTTATGTATCCTTTGCCCTTGGTTTCAAGATAAGCGGGAAGATATTCGTCTACAAAAGCCCTGATATTTCCCTCGCCGTTCTTGTTGAAGAAAGCCTTGTCGCCCCAGCTTCCGCCGCGCATAAGCATATTGTAGCCGTTACCGATGTGGTCAAGGTAGAAGTCGCTGTGGAAGCCCGCCTTATTGACGGCAACGGACGGATTGCACCATTCGGAAACAAGCGCCGCGTCGGGGTATTCCTCGTCCATCATTTCCCTTATCCCTGCCCAGATTGTGGCGGTGGGCTCCTTGGTGGCGTCGTTCTTTACGAGAGAGTCCGCCATATCCACACGGAAGCCGTCGGCTCCCTGGTCAAGCCAGAAACGCATAATCTCCTTAAGGGCTTTTATGGTCGCCTGACAATCGGGGTGGTCCATCGGGAGCTGCCACTCGGGGTGGGTAACCTCGGCGAAACCGTAGTTGAGAGCGGGCTGGGAGCTGAAATAGTTTACCATATAGTTTCCGTCACGCTCGCAGAGTCCGCACATCAGCCTGTACTCCGCGGGAGCGTTCCAGACGTTGTCGGTGAAAATATATCTGTTTGAAAAATTATTCTTCTTAGCCTGTTTAGCCTGCTTGAACCACGGATGGGTGTCGCTGGTATGCCCGGGGACAAGGTCGAGGATGATATGCATACGCTTTTTGTGTACCGTATTTATAAGGCGCACAAGGTCGTCGTTGGTGCCGTAGCGGGGAGCCACTTTGCGGTAGTTGCGCACGTCGTAGCCCGCGTCCTTGAAGGGCGAGTCGTAAACAGGATTGAGCCAGATTGCGTTGCAGCCCAACTGCTTTATATAGTCGAGCTTCTCGATTATTCCGTTTATGTCGCCTATACCGTCGCCGTTGCTGTCATAAAAGCTCTGGGGATAAATCTCGTAGAATATCGCGTCTTTTAACCATTTTGGCATAGTTTTACCTCCCGTTTTGTTTTCTGTTTCAATCATAACATACTACTGAATGATTATGCAACAGCACATTCAAAAAATTTGCCATATTTTAGTTTCCAGTAATATTTACTTGCCAAAGCCGTATATTTTTCATACTATGTTTATAGGTGGTAGTAATGACAATTGAACAGATTGACCCGAGCAAGGTTATGATTGTGCTGGGCAATAATGATATGAAGGATTTTTCGCTTGAATACAACACCCTGAGCTTCAGCGACCCGCACTCGCGCAAGATACTTTCGCGCTTGCTTACGCTCGCGTGCAGCAAGACGGGAATGAGCATAGACAACAAAAAAATGCTGGTGGAGGCGCTGCCTCACAAGAGCGGGTGCCTTATTCTGCTGACATTAAAGCCGAAAACAAAGCGTCGGGCTTACAGAATCAAAAAGCCCGACAAATATCTTTGCTGTATCTTTGATGATGTGGAAAAGCTTATAAGCGCGTCGATAGCTCTGAAAGACAGGCTGCCCGAAAACAGCGTGTTCTGCTTTAAAGACAAGTATTATCTTTTGATTGAAAAGAATCTGGCGCTTTTCACATTAGCGGCGTTGGAGGAGTTCTCCGAGTGCTATATGTGCTCGAAAATCGCAACCGCAAAGGTCAAAGAAGCGGGACGCGAAATCGGGGATATAAAGGTTATGGCAAAATATTTTAAATAAGAAAACGGCTCGGAAAACCGAGCCGTAAACTTTTTGTTTTACCAAGTGATCCACATTACATCCTGCTTCATTTCGCCGTAGATGTCATCATAAACTCTCTCTCCGTATCTGTTATACGCGGAGAACCAGATTCTGCAGCTGTTATAAGCGGGATAAGTAACTCTGCCTACCTTCAAAGACTGAGGAGCAATGAGATGGTCCTTGAGATATGTGATCAGTCTCTTCTTAACGCCTGCGTGGCTGTAGGAATAAACAGTGATAGTATACTTTCTGCCTTTAATTTTAGCCGTAATCTTTGCAATACCGTGCTTTTTGGCTTTGATTTTGCCCTTTTTATCTACAGTAACGACCGACTTTTTGCCTGAAGACCATTTGGCTTTCTTATAGCCTGAAACCTTTTTAACCAAATTTAAAAGGTTCTTTGACTTGCCGCTCTTCATCTGAACATAAGTCCTCTTAACAACAACGGTACATTTAGCCTTTTTGTTGCCCATTTTAGCTGTAATTGTGGCAACTCCTAAGCGTTTACCCTTGACATAACCGTACTGTCCGCTTGTGGAAACAGAGGCAACACTCTTATTGGAAGATGTAAACTTAATCTTTGAGGTTACATCGCTGGGGCTGTATGTAGCTTTAAGCGTATATTCCGCATCCTTGCAAATAGATATGCTTTTCTTGTTGAGCTTGAGTTTTGTGGGGTTTTTAGGCGGATTATAATAACGATAACCATAGAGGTCATAGGAGAGCTCGCTCTCTTCTTCGGAATCGTCATTATTATAGACATAAACGTAATATGTACCCGCCGCGAGGGTTAACGAATATGATACATCGTCTCCGTCAAGATAGCCTGTTTCTGATAATACAGTCTTGCCGCTGTCGCTTTCAACCTCAAGTCTGTAGAAACCGCTGCAATAACCGTATGCGCTGCTGAATGTAAACTTTACGGTAGTTTTCGAGCTCAGGCTGAACTCGGTATCTCTGCAGTTGTTATAATCCGAAATATGTCCGTAAATATTAAACATCTGAACATAGCTGCCCGCGTTAGCTACAGTCGGAACTATAACAATAACAGAAAGAACCATTATCAGCGCCAGAACAACACTAAGTGATTTTTTCATTGCTTTCATAAATTTTCCTCCTTACAGAATATAAAAATACATATTCCTATTATTAATGCTATTTTACCATATTATCCCGTTCTTGCCAACAAAATACACCTTTATTGTTGCACAAAAATTAAGGCGGTTATTTGTATACAATGCACAAAACGTAAAAGAACCGCTACGAAAACGCAGCGGTTCTTTTTTCATTTAGTTATTTGTCTTATTTATCCTTTTTCTTTCTGCCTAACATTACGTTAGTAAGGATACCGAGGATAAGCGCGCAGGCAACTTCGGTGATTGTAACGTCGCCGAACTTGAGAACCATCCCGCCTACTCCCGCAATAAGAATAACGGAAGCGGTGAAAAGGTTGCGGTTATCGTCAAGGTCAACCTTCTGGAGCATTTTAAGACCTGATACAGCGATGAAGCCGTAGAGAGCTACGCATACGCCGCCCATAACGCAAGCGGGAATTGTGGAAAGGAAGCCTACGAAAGGAGCGATGAACGAGATAACCATAGCCTCGATAGCTGTAACGATGATAGTTCTTACGGAAGCGTTCTTTGTGATTGCTACACAGCCTACGGACTCGCCGTATGTAGTGTTGGGACAGCCGCCGAAGAAAGCGCCTACCATTGAACCAACGCCGTCGCCGAGGAGCGTGTTGGAGAGACCGGGATCCTCGAGGAGGTCCTTCTCGATGATTGAACTAAGGTTCTTGTGGTCAGCGATATGCTCAGCAAATACAACGAACGCAACGGGAATATACGCAACGGCGATTGTGCCGAGGTAAGAAATGTCAAACTTATCAAAGCTGCCGAACGCCTTAAGGAAAGTAAAGTCGGGAAGAGCGATGAAGCTTTCGAGCTTAACATTCCGGAAAAGGCTTGTGAGAGCTGTGTAGTCGATAACCTTTAAAGCGTCGTTTCCGCTGGCGTTGCCGATAACATAGAAAATAGAAGCTGTCGCGTAACCCGCGAGGATACCGATAATAAACGGAATGAGCTTGCCCATCTTCTTGCCGTAAACGGAGCAGAGCATTGTAACCGCTAAAGTGACAATACCGCAGATAATCTTGATGTAAACGTTCAAGGGATCGCCGTCCGCAAAATTAGCGTCAGTCGCTCCGAGGTCGCCGATTGCGTTGCCCGCAAGCGAAAGTCCGATGATAGCAACCGTAGGTCCGATTACAACAGCGGGCATAATCTTGCTGATCCATTTTACGCCTACAAACTTAACGATAATCGCAATTACTACATAAACAAGGCCTGCCATAAACGCGCCGATAATGAGCGCGAAATAGCCGAGAGCAGCTGTCGCGGCACCCGCGAAAGCAGTCATCATTGAGCCAAGGAACGCGAATGACGAGCCGAGGAATACAGGGCTTTTAGCTCTTGTAAAAGCAACGTATACCAGTGTACCTACGCCCGCGCCGAAGAGCGCGGCAGAGGTGCTCATCTGAGAACCCGCAGCCTCGTTTACAATCATAGGCACCGCGATAGTAGCCGCCATAATAGCGAGCAGCTGCTGGAACGCGAATACGAGGATTGACGGGAACTTAGGTTTGTCTTTTACGTCATAAATCATTTTCATAACAAATTTCCCCCTTCAAAAAATTCTGTGTTTAAACGTACCAACTAGACATTATATCGGAAAAAAGCCGATATTACAACAGTTTTGGCGTAATTTGGTTATATTTCGGCTTTTTACCGTCTGTCAGTTGACTTTTGGTGTTCTTTTTTGTAATATTATACTATAATATTAATTTGAGAGGATGTATAAAATGGACAACAGTAAAATACATATTATGACTCACCCGCTTATCAAGCACAAGATAACTATGCTCCGTATGGACACCACCGTTACTAACGATTTCAGAAGCTTGGTTGAGGAAATAACCATACTTATGGGCTATGAGGCTCTCAGCGATTTGAAAACTACGGACATGGAAATAAAGACTCCTATCGAGGACACAGTTCAGCCCGTAATCGACGGCAAAAAGCTGGCGATTGTTCCTATCCTCAGGGCAGGCTTGGGAATGGTCAACGGAATGCTGGAGCTTGTTCCTCTGGCTAAGGTCGGTCACATCGGTATGTACCGCGACGAGGAAACACATATGCCCCACTCCTACTACTGCAAGCTTCCTCCCATTATCGACAGAAGACTTATCGTTGTAGTTGACCCGATGCTCGCGACAGGCGGCTCGCTGATTGACGCTGTAAGCGAAATCAAGAAACAGGGCGGTAAGGACATCAAGTGTATGTGCATTATCGCGGCTCCCGAGGGTGTTGAGGCTTTCTCAAAGGTTCACCCCGACGTCGATGTATATATCGGCTGTATGGACCGCTGTCTTAACGATGACGCTTATATCTGCCCCGGTCTCGGCGACGCGGGCGACCGTATTTTCGGTACAAAATAATAATTTAAGCAACACAAAAGGGGCTGACATTTTTGTCAGCCCCTTAATTGCGCATTGCGCATTAAGAATTTTGAATTATTTTACCGTTATCTTACACTTCAGCTTAACGCCGTTTGTTGTAACGGTAATCACCGCTTTACCCTTGGATACAGCTTTTACTTTGCCGCCTGAAGTAACAGTGGCAACCTTTTTATTGGAAGTTGTGAATTTAGCCTTGCCTATTTTGCCCGTTATCTTTAATGTAAAGCTCTTGCCCTTTTTGAGCGTCTTTGATGAGGCGTTGAGCTTGGGGTTCTTTACGGTAACGGTAAAGGTCTTTTTAACGCCGTTGTTCTTAACTGTAATCTTCGCCGTGCCCTTTTTAAGCGCTGTTATCTTTCCGCTTGAGCTCACTTTAGCAACCTTGGCGTTGCTGCTCTTATAAGTAGTTTTGCCCTTGGGGTTGCGTACGGTGGCTTTAATTTTGTAAGTACCCTTTACATACAGACTTGCGGAGGATTTTTTGAGCGTGATATATGTCTGCTTAGCGGGGTCGGAGTTTGTATTGTTGAGCGGCAGGAGATACGCTGTCTTGGTGCTTTCGGGATAATCGTCATCGTCGTCGTCATCGTAACTCATAGCCGATTTTGTGTAAAGGTCGTCATCATCGTCATCATCGTCATCGTAGTCGATGATTGCTTTATCGGCGGTGAAACCGATGAAGCAGCCCGGGATTGTGGTGCCGAAGATTTTGCCGTCAGACAATGAGTTCATCATTGAGTACGCCGACGCCGTAACGCTGTCGTTTGAGGGGTTGTAGGTGAATGTGTCTCCCAGACCGTAAACATAGGAGCCGTTGCAGAACACGCCGTTCTCGCCCAGACCTACGTTGCCGCCATAGTAATAATAATCTTTGCCGTCGGTTGAAGTGTCAAAAGCCAAACCGTCGTCGCTGTTAAACTCAACCGCTGATTTTGTCCACGCGCTGCCGTCGAAAACTAACGGGGAAGGCATTTTGCCGCTTGCGTCGGCTCCGTACATTCCCACAAGCTTATCGCCGCAGACAACAAACTGGGCGTAGCCTCTGCCCTCGGGGAGCTTTGCGGCCATTTCCTCAAATGAGCTTGTCGCGGAGTTGTACTTGTATACGGTGTCACAGAAGGTTTTTTCCACAATATCATAACCGCCGATTATGTAGAGTCCGCCCTTGTACGCCGCGAGAGCCGCGCCGTTTACCGGAACATTAGGAATTTCACAAAGCACTGTCGTTTGCTTCTTGGAAATATCATAGCAAGCAAATATATTCTCGAAACCGATTATTCCGCCGAAGCTGCTTCGAACAGAATCCACAGCTGTGAAGTAAATTTTGTTATTGCTGTATGCCGCTGATGTAATATTATAGTCTGATTTTTCGGTGCTGAGAGCTGAAAGATTAATATAGCCCGCAAACTCGTAGTTGTATTTGTCGGAAGAAATCTTATAGGACAGCTTGTCAACAACGCCTGAATACGAGTTGACAAAATACGCCTTGTCCCCCGCCATTACGGGTATCAGTTCGTTAGTGCTCTCGGGCGCGCCAATGACCTTGGTTGTTGTCGGGAACACGGGCTTATGAGAAACGAACGAGGTGAGTGTATCTGTGCCGTATTCGTTTGTCAGGGATACGGTTATCTTCTTGGTGTTGTAATTGTTGTCGGGAATGACAACCTTGTCGGCGGCAACACTTGAGGGTGTAACCTCTGCGCCGTCCACCTTTACTGTTGAGGCGTTGTTTGTTGAGCCGTTTATCTCAATGTTTTTACCGTCCGCGGAATAGTTTACGGAGGTGATGACGGGAGGAACCTTGTCGGTGTTGTCGAGCGAAAGCGAACGAGCTCCCGCGACCTTTCCTGTGAGCGCGTCGCTGACTCTGCCTGTGTTGCAAATCATATTGACAACGTCGATGGGCTTTGCCTCGGGATTGCAGTTAGCGACCAGAGCCGCCGCGCCGGCAACGTAAGGAGTAGCCATAGAGGTTCCGCTGTAGAAGTCATATTTGCCGAACTTATCCGCGTCCGCGCCCTGCTTGCTTACGGCAAAGTCGTCAATATATAGGGTGTCTCCCTTTTTGGCGCCCAGACCGAGCGTGAGCTTTCTTTCGGTAGACTTTAAGTATTTTTCTGTCTTTGAGGGATTTATTGTTATCTCATAATGGTCCCATGTACCTCTGGTTGGGTAAAGGTCAGTTTCTTCGGTATAGTAACTGCCGTCATAATAGCACGCCATACTCTGCGGTACATCAACGGCAACGCCGTTCATCATTTTGACATTACAGGACGCCATAAAGCTTATTCTGTATGGTTCGTCGGGGTTGTCGATTGTGAACGGAATCTCCACAACATAGACATCATCGTTGCCCGATGTCTCTTCGTTAAAAGTTATCGCCGCGGATTTTCCGCTTTCGCCAAAGCTTACGTCCGAGGAAGAGACAGTTGCGTCGTGAAGCACATGGTAATCCGTTGAATCAACGGGGCTTACAACAGGATAACCGAAGTCGCCCGCTGAAATGCCCGAGTCGTAATTTTGAATCGCGCTTGTGAGTTCAGCCTGCTGCTCCTCGTTATAGATTGAGGGGTTGTAGCAGTTATAAGATACAGTTGAGAGGATGTCGTTACCGGGAGCCGCTACATCGACATATTTTTCGGAATAATTTGAAAACTCCGCGAGACCGTCGTTTTCATCACCCGCGGCAACTGTCATACAATACTTGCTGTCGGTAGTCGCGGGAAGGATATATATGTCCTCTTCGTATTCGTCGGGATAAGGGTTTTCAAGATCAAGAAATTCGTTGCCCGCGGCAACCGCTGTTACAACGCCGCTCGCGCCCAATTCGTCGAAAATCTCATCATACGCGAGCTTCTCGTCCTTGGTACCGTCTCCGCCGAATGAACAGTTGACAGACTTGATATTCGCTCCGAGCTTGACAGCGCGCGCGATATAATCATAGGCTTGGAACTCAGCGTCCCCGTAGCCGTAGCCGTTTGCGTCAAAGACTTTTAACGGCAGAATCTTTACGTTGCTCTTGTTGATTCCGCTGATTCCTTTTTCGTTGTCGGCAACTCCCGCGATAATACCCGACACATGGGTTCCGTGCCCGTTGTCGTCCTGGGGCTTGCCGCCCGCTACTGTATAGGTAAGGTCAAAGCCGTTTTTGCCGATAAGCTTCGAACCGTAAGGATTGGTCCAGACTACGCCCTGTAAATCCTCGTGATTAAAATCAAAGCCTGTGTCTATTACCGCTACAACGGTTTCTTTGTCGGACTGCGCGGCTTTGTCCCACAGAGCTGAGGCTTTGACATCCTTGCCCTCGATTCCGCCGTTCTGACCTGTGTTCTCAAGAGCCCACTGGTACTTTGAGTACGGGTCGTTTGTGATGCTTGACACTTTTCGTATATGATTAGGGAAAGCGTACTTGACGGCGCTGTTCTTTTTGAGCGAGGTGATGAGCTGTTTTGTACTGAGCTTTGAGGACTTGAGAACAGCCATCTTTACGCCGTCGCCGCCGTCAGCGTCAATCGTGAAAGATTCTTTCATCGAGATTCCCGCGCCGTAGGATACCGCTGCCTTGGACTTTACGGAGTAGCTTTTATCAACGCTGTCCTTGAGCACGACGATTGCCTCGCCCTCGACATAGTTCGCCTTGGGAGAGTCTGTCTTTTTAACTTGCTTCTTTTGCGCCGCCGATACGGGAATAACAGCCGCTGTCGCTACTATTACCGCCGCTATGAGCGCGCATAATAAACGCTTGGAAATTTTCATAATAACCTCCTGATTAAATAGTTAAAATATTATAACATATCTTTATGTACAATTCAATGGAAACAGTAAATATATATAGTACTTTTAAGTACTATATTGTAAAGTATATCATTTATTTATGATAAAGTCAATAGTATCAATTGATACTACGGAAGTGAGCATATGTATTTCAGACGACTGAGGGATTTACGCGAGGATAAGGATTTGAAACAAACGGAAGTAGCCGAGTATCTGGGAATACAACAAACCGTTTATTCCAGATATGAGCGGGGTTTTCAGACAATTCCCGTTGAACACCTTATCAAACTTGCCGACTTGTATAATGTAACGACAGATTATCTGCTGGACAGAGAGTAACCCGCCGAAATATCGGCGGGTAAATTTATACCTTGATTACTTTATAGTCGTTTTTCAGATTAAAGCTGTCGGCTATTTTGCTCGAAATATAGAGCTTGTTGTCGTCGGTCAGGATGATAACGTCAAAGCCCTTTTGGGATTTTGCGTACTCAACCGCCTTGTCGGCGCCCATAACATAGAGGGCCGTGGACAGAGCGTCGGCGCGGATACCGTCCTCACTGATTACGGTGACGGACTTGGTGCCGTTGTCGACGGGATAACCCGTCTTGGGGTCGATGATGTGGATGTATGTCTTGCCATCCTTGCCCTTAAAGGAGCGCTCATAACCCCCCGAGGTAGCCACAACCGTATCACGGCAGCTGAGATAGCCGAAATATTTGGATGTGTCGTCGGGGTCGGTTATGCCGACCTTCCACAAGCTTCCGTCGGGCTTTGTTCCGTAGGTCGCGATAGTACCGCCGAGGTTGAGGATAGCGGCTTTTGAGCCTTCCTCTTTAAGCAGCTCACGGCACTTGTCAGCGGCGTAGCCCTTTGCTACAGCGCCAAGGTCAACCTGAGTGTTTTTCGGCAGACTCGCGCTTGTTTCGTCAACTTTCACCTTTTTGTAATCCACATATTTGAGAAGCTCTTTTATTCGCTTTTGGGACGGAATCTTATAATCTGAGCTGATGAAGCCCCATTCCTCCACTAACGGATACACGGTTATATCGAGCGAGCCGTCGAGCTCCGCGCATAAATCGAGCGAGCGGCTTAGCGCTTCGCCCGCGGTATCGCCTAGCTTAGTTTCGCCGTTTCTATTGAGCAGTCCGATATCACCTTTGTCGGTTGTGGACAGGGCAAAATCGAGCTCTTTAATCTCTTTAACCAAGTCCTCTATAACCCACTGCGGCTGACCGCCGTAAACGGTAAAGTCCATAAATGTGTCCATAGCTTCCATTGACTCGCGCGCCTCCTGAGGCGTGCAGGCGCACAGCGAATATATAATTGTCAGGAACAGTATAATACTGAGCAGTTTTTTCATAATCATCATCTCGCATTAAGCCTATCACAAATGCGTATGAGTGTCAATTTGACGAGGGCAAAAAATTAGGGTAAAATGGCATTATGAAAAACAAGATTCTTATAATAATTGCCGCGGCGATTTTTATAATGGGGATTGTTGGCAGTATACTGGTGCTAAACGCCCCAGAAAAAGACACCGTGGTAATCAAACGCGACAACAAAATATTATACACAATCGACCTTAAATCCGCTCAGGATAAGGTGTTTGACATCAAATACAAGAACAGCAAAAACACTGTGGAAATCAAGGACGGAAAAATCCGCGTAAAGGACGCCGAATGTCCCGACAAGGTGTGTGTAAAGACAGGCTGGCTCAGCTCTTCGGCTGTGCCGATAGTATGCCTGCCCAACCACCTTGTAATTGAGTTTGAGTCCGAGAGCGAAATAGACGCGGCGGCGAAATAATATGAAAGCAAAACAACTGGCTGAGCTCGGCTTACTGACTGCCGCGGCTCTGATAATCTTTATAATTGAATCTTTTATTCCTTATCCGTTCCCTATCCCCGGGATAAAGCTGGGGCTTGCCAACATCATCACGGTTTACGCGGTATACCGTTATCGCGCGTATGAGGCGGCGGCAGTGCTTTCGGCGCGAATATTGCTCGGGGCAATTTTCGGCGGGAGCTTTTACGCGCTGATTTACAGCCTGGCGGGCGGATTTCTGTGTATTGCGGGAATGCTGCTCCTCAAAAAGGTCATTGACGAAAAGCGCCTGTGGCTCGCGAGTATTTTCGGCGCGGTGCTGCACAACACGGGGCAGATTATCGCGGCGGTGATGCTCTTGCAGACTCCCGCTATACTGGCTTACTATCCGTTCCTTGTTGTTTCTGGTTGTCTGTCGGGCGCGTTCACGGGACTTTGCGCGCAGTTAGTGGTGAATAGAGTAGTCCGTAGTCAGTAGTCAGTTATGGTCGGGGAAATTTGCTCTCCTGAAAATCTTTGTGTCCCGATTGGATGAAAAAATATTTAAACCTCGTAGGGGAGTCCGTCTCGGGCTCCCTATTCTGTTCCTGTCATCCTGAGTTTAAAAGGCTTCCCCCCAAGGGGGAAGTGGCTGAGCGCAGCGAAGTCGATAGGGGGATAGTTAGTTATTATCTTATGTTATCCCCCTTTTGTCAGCCTACGGCTGTCCCTACGCGTGGGCTGACTGACATTTTCCCCTATGGGGACAACCGAGCAAGCTCGGAATGACAAAAGGGAGCCCGAGACGGACTCCCCTACGCATTAACATATTCAGGCTCTATAATAAAAGTTGGGGTAACAAATAGAGCCTACAAAAAATAATTATAAAAAAATGTAAAAAAGTAGAGCATATTTGCTACAAATCCGTTAAAATGGAATTGACGAGAAACCACGAAACGGAGGAAGCAATATGCT
>JAFSZY010000001.1 GCA_017458845.1 Ruminococcus sp. | reverse complement strand
TAGATTTCGCAATCGTATTCTTCATATGTTCGCTTACAAACAACAACTTAATATCAAACAAGCGACAGCTTCTTAGCCATCGCTTGTCCTAAATACATTATTTCATTTTATTGGGTTTACCCCAACTATTGACATAGAGCCCATATTCACTAATCACTGACCACTAAAAATTTTTATGCACTTCGTTGTGCAGACTTCGGCGCACGCGCCGCAGCTTGTGCATTTTTCGTAGTCGATTACGGCAAGATTATTTATGACCTTAATAGCGTCATACTCGCAGGTTTTTTCGCACTTTTTGCAGCCGATACAGCCGCTTGAACAAGCCTTGCGCGTAAGCGCGCCCTTGTCCTTATTGCTGCAGGCAACAACTGTAGCGGACTGAACCTTGCGCAGTGAAATAAGATTGTTGGGACATGTCCTGACGCAGACTCCGCAGCCGATACACAATGACGTTTTTACATGGGCTACGCCGTCTTTGATACAGATTGCGTCCTCGGGGCAGGCTTTGGCGCAGTCGCCCAGACCTAGACATCCCCAGCCGCACTTGCCCTTGCCGCCGAAAATCATCTTAGCCGCCGCGCAGCTTTCCATTCCCTGATAGTCAACCCTGTCCTCAGTGACATTACAGTCGCCGAGACAGTGAACCACGGCAGCCTGAGCTTCAACGTCCTTGAACTCCACGCCGAGCACTTCGCTGATTTCCTTTGCGCAGACAGCTCCGCCCGGGACACAGAGGTTGGATGGCGTTTTTTCGTCCTCGCAGAGCGCCTTGGCGTAGCCGTCACAGCCCGCGAACCCGCAGGCTCCGCAGTTGGCTCCGGGTAGACATTCCCTTACCTTGGGGAAGCGCTCGTCCTCCTTAACCGCCATAACCTTTGACGCGACAACGAGCATTACCGCGCACAAAATTCCGATTATCGCAACGGGGATAACCGCGATAAGAATAGCATTCATATCATAGCCCCCTTACTTTGCAAACAAGTTTTCAATTACGCCGCCGAAGCCCATAAACGACAGCGAGGTAATCGACGCCGCTATGAGAGTAATCGGCAAGCCTTTGAACGATTTGGGAATATCCGCGCCCTCGAGCTTGGAGCGCACGCCCGAGAACATAACCATAGCAAGGAAGAATCCCAGGCCGCTGCCGAGCGAGTTTACCATAGCCTCTAGGAAGGTGTAGCCCTCGTCGATGTTGAGGATTGTAACTCCGAGCACGGCGCAGTTTGTAGTAATCAAAGGAAGATATACTCCGAGCGACTTGTGAAGCGACGGGACATATCTTTTGAGCGTGATTTCCACCAGCTGTACAAGCGCCGCTATGACGAGGATAAAGACGATTGTCTGCAAGTATCCGAGGTCGTTCGGCACGAGCAGATACATCTGAATGGGGTATGTAACCGCTGTGGCGATGAGCATTACGAAAATTACCGCAAGGCTCATTCCCGTGGCGGAATCGAGCTTTTTGGAAACTCCTAAAAACGGACAGATTCCCAAAAATCTGTTGAGCACATAGTTGTTGATAAAGACTGCCGAGAGCAGAATAATGATTAGCTTAGCCATCACTGCCCTCCTTTACCGCGCAAGCGCCCGAGCAAACGTCAGCCGACGGACATCCAGCGCAGCCGAAGTCCTTTTTGCGGGGCTTGTTCTTAAAGAACTTGTTGACGATTGCTATGAGCAGTCCGAACACGAAGAATCCGCCCGGAGCCATCGTGAGTATAGAAATATGATTGTCGGACAGCACGGGAATCGGCATACCCATCCATGTGCCGTTACCGAAAATTTCACGGATTGACGCCATAGCCGCAAGCGTGAGCGTAAAGCCCGCGCCCATACCGAGGGCATCGATAGCCGAGTCGATAACCGTGTTCTTCTGAGCGAACATTTCGGCTCTGCCGAGAATGATGCAGTTTACGACGATGAGCGGCAGATAAATTCCCAGCGACGCGTCCAGAGCAGGCGCGAAAGCCTTGACTAGCATCTGTACCATTGTTACAAAGCCCGCTATAAGCACGATAAAACAGGGAATCCTGACCTTGTCGGGGATTACCTTTCTCAGCGCCGAGATAACTATATTGGAACAAAGCAGAACAACTGTCGCCGCCGCGCCCATACCGAGAGCGCTCTCAACATTTGTAGAGGTGGCGAGCGTCGGACAGGTTCCCAGCACCAGTACGAGCACGGGATTTTCGCTTATGATTCCTTTGGAAAAGTTTTGAAGCTTGTTCATTGCCCCGCCTCCTTTACTGTGTCATACGCTTTGAAAACATTTTCGATTGCGCTTTTGTACGCTTTCGAGGAAATTGTCGCGCCTGATACCGCGTCCACCTCGTCAAGTGAGTCGGCTGTCTTGCCGACATACTGTTTTCTGTAACTTGAATCGTTATCCACAACGCGCGAACCGATACCGCTAGTTTCCAAGTGGGACAACGTCTTTGTTTTTTCTATTGAGCCGTCGGATTTGATACCGCATATTAACCATATATCTCCGCCGTAGCCCTTGGTTGTCACCATAAACACAAAGCCCGCGCCGTTGTCCGCTTTATCGACCTCGGTGATTTCTTCAGGCAGGTTATTAATTTTAATCTGAGTGAAGCTGTCCGCCCCGCTGAGCACCTCGGCTCTGGCTTCTTCCGCCGCCTTTTCCTCCGCCGCCTTGATTACAGGCGAGGTTATAAGGTTAGTGTAGGCGAGCATAGCGGTTACAACAAGGCAAATACAGGTGAGCACGATAATCGGCTTTATAATATCCTTAAATGTGCTGTTATTCATCGCTTCGCACCCCCTGTTCCGAAAGGCTTGGAGCGCGTAAGCTTGGTGATGTAGGGAGTAAGGATGTTCATAATCAGGATTGAGAAGCTGACGCCCTCGGGGAAGTTACCCCAGAAGCGGATTAAAATGGTGATAAGTCCGCAGCCGATACCGAAGATAACCTTGCCCCATTTTGTAGGGGGTGTGGAGGAGTAGTCTGTCGCCATAAAGAACGCGCCGAGAACAAGTCCTCCCGCCATAAGCTGATAGGGAACGTCCTTGCCGCAAACCAGCGACATCAAAGCGACCGTGCCGATAAAGGCGACGGGTGTGTGCCAGCTTATCACACGCTTTACAAGCAAATATACTCCGCCCAGCAGCAGCGCGAAAATACAGGTCTCGCCGAGACAGCCGCCCCTGTATCCTAAGAACATCTGAAGATATGTAGGCATTGAGCTCATATTGCCCTTTGCCATCATAGCCAACGGCGTAGCGGAGGAAACTCCGTCGGGAATCACCCACGTGGTCATCGTTCCCGAGAACGCCGTCATCATTACAATACGGGCTGTTATCGCGGGGTTGGCGAAGTTCTGACCGATACCTCCGAACAGCTGCTTTACAACCACAATCGCAACCAAGCTTCCGAAAGCCGCCTGCCACAGCGGAATACCCACGGGCAGGTTGTACGCGAGCAGAAGTCCCGTTACAACGGCGGAAAGGTCGGTGATTGTGTTTTCTTTTTTACAGATTTTTTCAAATCCCCATTCCGAGAACACACAGACCGCCACGCACACGCCGATTACGAGCAGGGCGCGCCATCCGAAGATGATTACCGACGCTATGCCCGCAGGCAAAAGCGCGATAACAACGTCGAGCATAATCTTCTGTGTAGTCAGAGGACTGTGGACGTGAGGAGAAACGGATGAAATTAATTTTCTCATTTAGTTCCCTCCTCTTTCTTGGAATTCAGATATTCTCTGAGTTTGATTTTTGCGAGTTTATTTGTCTGGACAAGCGGACGCTTTGCGGGACAAACATAGGAACAGCAGCCGCACTCCATACAAAGGTCAACATGCAGAGCCTCGAGCGCTTCAGCGTCGTCAATATTATAGGCGTGCATAATACCCTTGGGGTCGAGCTTGAACGGACAGTGCCTGAGGCAGTTGCCGCAGTTTATGCACGGCGTAGTCTTGGGCGGGGCGGCTTCCTTTTCGTCCATAGCGATAACCGCGTTAGTCATTTTGAGTACAGGCGTGTCTGTTGAAGGCACTGCAATACCCATCATAGGACCGCCGTAAAGGATTTTGGCTGGCTCGCGTTTCAGTCCGCCGCAGGCTTCAAACAGGTTCTCAATCGGAGCGCCTATGGGAGCAATAACGTTGGCGGGTTCGTTTACCGCAGAGCCGTCCACAGTCACGCACTTTTCGATGAGGGGCATACCTGTCTCCATATATTCGGCGCAAAAAGCCAGAGTCGTGACGTTGACTACTATAACGCCGACATCAAGGGGCAACCCGCCCTTGGGAATAACCTTGCCCGTCGTGTTATAAACCAGCACTTTCTCGCCGCCCTGCGGGTAGATTGACGGGAGCACCTTAACCTCTACCCCGTCGGTTTTTTCGGCGTATTTTTTCATAATCTTTATCGCTTCTTTTTTATTGTCCTCAATGCCGATAATGAAGCGTTTGACTCCCATATACTTTTTGCCCGCCTCAATCGCTTTGAACACATAGTCGGGCTTGTCAATCATTGTGCGGGTATCGGAGGTTATGTATGGCTCGCACTCCGCCGCGTTGATTACAACCTCTTCAATCTTGTCCAGGTCTTTGACGTTGATTTTGACGAATGTGGGGAATCCCGCGCCGCCGAGACCTACGACGCCGCTTTGCTCTATAGCCTCTACAAAGCTCCGGTAATCGTTGACTTCGGGCGGGGCGATACCTTCGTACACTTCATTAAGCCCGTCGGACTTTATGAAAACAGCGGGCACTCTCTGCCCTGTGGACATAGTGATGTCCTCGACCTTGCTGACTGTGCCCGAAACGCTGGCGTGAACAGGCACGCTGAGAAATCCGTCCCGCTCGCCTATGACCTGACCCAGCTTGACGCTGTCGCCTCGTTTTACGATAATTTTAGCGGGTTTGCCTATGTGCATCGACATGGGAATACAAACCTCACTCACATCAGACAGACGCGCGGGAGCCAAGTCGGCAGTATTCTTTTTGTGTTGAACTTTGATTCCGTGGAGTTTCATTACTTAACCTTCCTTCGGTTATACATACATATTTAATTATACTATAAAACCCGAATTTAGCCAATAGCAAAACATAATATATTTTTTACAATTATTTTAGCTTTTGACAGTTTTTGCATATAAAGCCCTGTATTATAAGACATATTGGTCGTTATGTATATTGTAGCCGCTTTTACTTTGTGTTATAATAAAGTAAATTAAGTAAAAGGAGTTGTGATTATGGATTTACTGCAGGCAATTTACGAGAGACACTCGGTACGGGCTTTTGACAACAAACCTCTGGACGACGTCCTCTCGGCGGCGCTGGAGAGATTAATCACAACTTATAACGCTGAGAGCGGTCTGCATATGCAGCTGATTCAGAACGAGCCAAAGGCGTTCTCGGGGCTCAAAGCGCGTTACGGAAAATTTAAGGGTGTAAAAAACTACATCGCCTTAATCGGCCGCAAGGGCGCCGACCTTGAGGAAATGTGCGGTTACTTTGGAGAAATACTTGTGCTGGAAGCTCAGGCTCTGGGGCTGAAAACCTGTTGGGTAGGCGGAACATACCGCAAAATCCCAAAGGCTATGTCAATTGAAAAGGGCGAAAAGCTCGTGGCGGTAATCGCCATAGGTTATTCAGGCGAGGACGGCGCTCAGCACAAATGCAAGGAATTCAACGAGGTGAGCAAAACCATCGGCGCGATGCCCGAATGGTATGTGAAGGGCGTTGAGGCGGCGCTGCTCGCTCCGACTGCCATAAATCAGCAGAAGTTTATTTTTGAGCTCACTTCCGACGAAAAGGTGCGAGTCACGTCAGGTATCGGTCCGTTCGCAAAGGTTGATTTGGGCATAGTAAAATGTCACTTTGAGATAGCCTCGGGCATGGATGAAACGATATGGACGGTTTAGTAGTCAGTAGTCAGTGATCAGTGATTAGTGGTCAGTGAATGTCGAGAACAAAACTACAACTGATCCAAAAGTTAAGTTCCCGAACTATTTATAAAATCTAATACTATAAAGAATAAACCTAGGAGTGATTAACACAACTCCTAGGTTTAATTAATTTATACATATTGATACAATCGGGCACCAATTATTGAATTAATCCGATTTAAAAACCCGACCATAACTGACCACTGATCATTACTCACTGACAACTGTTTTTCTCCAGTTCTTCCTTGCCGACGGCGAGCATCAGCTTGATTCGGTTCTCCTGGTTAACCTTGGGAGCTCCCGGGTCATAGTCGATTGAAACTATGTTGGCGTTAGGGTTGAGCTCTTTTATTCTGCGGATTGCGCCCTTGCCGTTGATATGGTTCGGCAGGCATCCGAACGGCTGTGTGCACACAATATTCTCGTAGCCGCTCTCGGCAAGCTCGAGCATTTCTGCGGTCAACAGCCAGCCCTCGCCCATCTTTGAGCCATAACCGATTACGGGCTTGACGAGCTTTTTGATATGGGCGTACTCCCCGGGGGGAGTGAACCCGTATTTTGTTGTGTATTTTATGAGAATTGCCTCAAGCTTTGTGAGGTAGTTGAACAATATGTTGCAGACCTTGAATTTAGCTCTGCTTCCGCCGTAAAGCTTGATGTCCTCGATACGGTTGTCAACCTTGAACATAGCAAATCCAAGCACACCCGGGACGTTGACCTCGCAGTCCTGTTCCTCTAGGAATTGTACCAAATCGTTGTTGGCAAGGTTTGAATACTTGACGTAAATTTCCCCTACAACGCCCACTTTAACCTTGGGAGTGCTGTCAAGTTTAATTTCGGAAAACTCCTTGCAAATCTGGTCGGCATACCGCTCGATTTCCTTGAAGCGGTAGCTGTCGCCATGGTTAAAATCGTTTACAAGCCGTTCAACCCACTTTTCGACGAGCTCCATACTCTCGCCTTTGTTGACCTCGTACGCCTTTGTCTGGTTGCTCAGAAGGGTGAGCAAATCGCCGTATACAAACGCGGCGAGTCCTCGTCTTACAAGCGGAACAGTCAGCTTGAAGCCGGGGTTTTTCTCCATTCCTATTGAAAGAGAGATTACGGGGATATTTTCGAATCCCGCCTTTTTCAGCGCTTTCCTGAGCAGGAATATATAGTTGCTCGCCCGGCACCCGCCGCCTGTCTGAGTCATCATCAAAGCGGTTTTGTTAACGTCATACTCGCCCGACTGCAGCGTATAAATAAACTGTCCGATTACGAGCAGAGCGGGATAGCACGTGTCGTTATGGACATACTTTAAGCCTGTCTGTGCGATTTCGGGACCTGTCTTGTCCATAATCTTCACTTTGTAGCCCGCGTGTCTGAACACCTTTTCGAGCATTTCAAAGTGAATGGGCATCATCTGGGGAGTGAGGATTGTATAGCCCTCGTCGCGCATCTCCTTGGTGAAAAGGAGACGGCCTTCTTCGTTGTATTTTAATTCAGCCATTTCTCCCCCCTATTCTCTGCCGATTGCCGACAGCAAGCTCCTCAGACGGATTTTAACCGCGCCGAGGTTTGTGATTTCGTCTATCTTAATCTGTGTATAAATCTTGTTGTTTTTCTCGAGGATTTCACGCACCTCGTCGGTTGTGATAGCGTCAACTCCGCAGCCGAACGAAACAAGCTGAACGAGCTGCATATCGTCGCGGGTGCTGATGTATTTTGCCGCAGAATAAAGGCGTGAGTGGTAGGTCCACTGGTTGAGCACGTTTGTGTGGAATTTTTCGGCTCTTACGCTTACGATATCCTCGCTGACGAGGCTTACGTCAAAGCCTGAAATCAACTTATCGATTCCGTGATTTATCTCGGGGTCAACGTGGTAGGGACGACCCGAAAGCACGATGATTTCCCTGCCCGCGTTCTCCGCGGCGGCTATGATTTCATTGCCGCGCTTTCTCAGCTTTTCAAAGTAAAGGTCGTATTCCTTATACGCCGCCTTGGCTGCCGCCTTGACTTCCTCAGCAGTAAGTGTGCTGAAGTGAGGCTTGAGCTTTTCAAAAGCTTTTTTCGCGAAGTCCTTGGGGCGGTGAATACCGAGGTAGGGCATAATGAAGTTGATGTCGCGCACGCCCTTCATATTGTTCTTGATAACCTCGGGATAGTAAGCCACAACGGGGCAGTTGTAGTGGTTGTCGCCCTTGCCCTCATCGAAGTTATAGGACATACAGGGGTAGAAGATATTCTCCACACCCTTGTCGATGAGGTACTGAACGTGGCCGTGCATAAGCTTGGCGGGGAAACAGATTGTGTCGCTGGGGATAGTCTGCTGACCTTTCTGGTAAATCTTGCGGTTCGAGTAGGGCGAGTGAATCACCTTGAAGCCTAAATCGGTAAAGAACCTCCACCAGAACGGCAAAAGCTCGTACATATTGAGCCCCATAGGCAGACCTATGGTGCCGCGCTTGCCCTCAACGGGCATATATTCAGAGAGCAAATCGAGCTTGTAGGCAAAAATATTGCGGTCACTCGACGGTTCCTTCTTGGTAATCGGACGTTCACAGCGGTTGCCGGCGATAAACTTTTTACCGCCCGAGAATGTGTTTATTGTAAGGCGGCAATTGTTGTTGCAAAGTCCGCAATTCGCCACCTTGATATCGTGTACAAAATTATCAAGCGCCTCTTTGTCGGCAATTGTAGATTTGTCAACGCCCTTGCCTATAGATTTCGCCATAGAATAGAGCGCCGCGCCGTAAGCGCCCATAAGTCCCGCTATGTTGCTGCGCACTACGTTAACGCCCATCTCCTGCTCAAAGGCGCGCAAAACAGCGTTGTTGAGGAAGGTGCCGCCCTGAACGACAATTCTCTTGCCGAGCTCGTCGGGAGAAGCCGCGCGGATAACCTTATAGAGCGCGTTCTTGACAACCGACAGCGACAAGCCCGCGGAAATATCCTCGATGGTCGCGCCGTCCTTTTGCGCCTGTTTTACTGACGAGTTCATAAACACCGTACAGCGTGAACCGAGGTCAACGGGACGCTTGGCGTAAATGCCTTTCTCGGCAAAATCCTCGATTGAATAGCCGAGCGCGTTGGCAAAGGTCTGCAAAAAGCTTCCGCAGCCTGAGGAGCAAGCCTCGTTGAGGAAGATGTTGTCAATCGCGCCGTTACGAATCTTGAAGCACTTGATATCCTGTCCGCCGATGTCGATAATAAACTCGACGTCGGGCATAAAATGCTTGGCGGCGGTGAAGTGCGCTACCGTTTCGACAATGCCGTAATCTACCGAAAAGGCGTTTTTGACTATGTCCTCACCATAGCCCGTAACGGCTGATGAAGCTATTTGTATGCCGGGATTAATCTCGTAAACTTTCTCTAAGAACTGCTTGATGAGCACTACAGGGTTGCCCTTTGAGGGCATATATTCCGAATAGAGTAGGTCGCAGTTTTCGGACAGCACAACTGCCTTGACAGTTGTTGAGCCCGAGTCCATACCGATGTACGCCTTGCCCTTGTAGCCCTTTAAGTCCTTGGTAGCTACAAAAGCCTTGTTGTGGCGCGCCACAAAGGCGTCGTACTCGTACTCGTTTTTGAACAAGGGCGGGTTGAAAGCGAAGTTGCCCGAGCCTGTATAGTGCTTGACCTTCTCGGCAACTTCGTCAAAATCTATTGTATTTGAGGCGCAAAGAGCCGCGCCGCACGCTACATAGTACAGTGAATTTTCGGGGCAGATACCCTTGGTTTTCAAAGTTTTGTCAAAACAGTTGCGAAGCTCTGACATAAATGTGAGAGGACCTCCGAGGTACACAATCTGACCTTCAATTTCACGTCCCTGAGCAAGTCCCGCGACTGTCTGTGACACAACCGCTCTGAAAATACTCTCGGCTATATCCGCCTTTCTCGCGCCCTGGTTGAGCAGAGGCTGGATATCGGTTTTCGCAAAAACGCCGCAGCGTGAAGCGATGGTATAGGTCTTTTCGTAACCTTTGGCAAGTTCGTCCATACTTTCGAGAGGAACGTTGAGGAGCGTCGCCATCTGGTCGATAAAAGCTCCCGTGCCGCCCGCGCAGGTACCGTTCATACGGACTTCAAGACCGCCCGAAAGGAACAGGATTTTTGCGTCCTCGCCGCCGAGCTCAATTACTACGTCCGTACCCGGGATATACGTATTAGCCGCTACTCTTGTGGCGTAAACCTCCTGTACAAAGTCAATACCGCAGTCCTCGGCTACGCCCATTCCCGCGCTTCCGCTCAGAGCGACAAGCGCGTTCTCAGCGCCTTTTACTTCTTTGCGCACAAGCGAAAGAATCTCGCCGATTTTCTCGGTAATCTGGGAGTAGTGGCGCTGGTAGGTTTTGTATATTAAATTGCTCTCGTCGTCCAGTACTACGCATTTGATTGTCGTAGAACCGATATCAAGGCCGAGTCTCATAGCAACCTCCGTTTGTGTATACATTTTCAAATAAATATTATAACATAATCCGCGCTAAAGTTCAAGAACAAAAACACCGCCCGCAGGCGGTGTTTGTAATTATTTTTGTTAGATATCAAACTGTAAAATCAGCCGAGAATCTCAAGCTGATCCTTGGGAACCTCAAGGTGGCGGGCTCCTGTTGTTTCGTCCACAACAACGAGACCTTTGAGCTTAATGTGAGCGTTCTTGGCGGGATAATCTGTCGGGAATACGGAGTCGATAAGATAGTACATAGCGCCGACAAGAGTACCGTCGTCGTTCTTCTCGAGGATACCGCAGCTGCTGCCGTATGTAGTGTTTGTGCCTTCCATTTCAACGACTTTGTTGTCATACTTACCCTTGGAGATATCTTTCATCAGGGAAGTCATTGCCTTGTTGTCCTCGTATTCAACCGTTTTGTCAGCCTTTTTGAAATCAGCCGAGGCATACTCCTTGCCCGAATGGTAACTTGTAGCCGTTACCTGATTGTTTGAGCTTGTGCCTGAGGAATTTGATTTGATTTCCTCGCCGCAAGAAGCAAACGCTAATGCTGCCAAAACTATTGCCGAAATTATTGCTAAAGATTTAATTATTTTTTTCATTGTTGTCCTCCTAGTAAACTGTGTAGGTCGAATAATCGACTAAAAACATATATATTTTATCATTACACAGTCTATCAGTCAAGACCCAAATTACGCAATCAAACCGTATTCAAAAACTTTCCCGCGGTTTTGAGCGTAGCGATTGATTTCCGCGACATTGAAAGCTCCCGTACGTGAAAAGTCCTCCGCTTCTCTTGACAGGTAAAAATCGGAGTTGTTTACTCTCCCGTCTAATACAAACTCTTCAAATGCTTTAATGTTTAACATAGCGAACCTCCGTAAAACTTTTTACATTTATATTATATTCCATTTGCTGTCCCATAAGCGGGACTATGCTATCGTTTGTCACCAAAAAAACACCGATAAATATAATAATACAGGTGATGAAATGAGTAATCTTGTAATTATGGCGCTTATCGCGACTCTGGGCACATGGTTCGTAAATATGCTGGGCGCCGCGACTGTCGCTTTTTTTAAAAAACCTAACGCGAAAATACTGAATATTATGCTCGGGTTCGCCTCGGGCGTTATGATAGCGGCGAGCTTCTGGTCTTTGCTGCAGCCGTCCATCGAGCGCGCGGAGGAGTATTCGTCTCTCCCCGCATATCTTGTGGCAACACTGGGGTTCCTGTTTGGCGCGGTGTTTATGTGGCTGTCAGACAAAGCCGTGGGACTCGCCCGCGGAAGAGCGGAAAGCTTTGATGGAGACCGCAGTGAAAGACTCAACAGAATAATAATGCTTGTGCTGTCGATAACCCTGCACAACATCCCCGAGGGGCTCGCCGTAGGCGTAGCGTTCGGCGCGCTTCAGGGAAATTCGTACACAAACGAAGCTCTGATGGGCGCGATAACTATCGCCGTGGGAATCGGACTGCAAAACTTCCCCGAGGGCGCGGCTGTGTCGGTGCCGCTGAGACGCGAGGGTTTTTCGCGAAGAAAGAGCTTTTTTGTAGGGGTCGCCTCGGGATTCGTAGAACCCATTGCGGGAATAATCGGAGCTCTGCTCGTGGTGTATATTCAGGCTATCCTTCCCTACGCGCTGGCTTTCGCGGCAGGCGCTATGATACTCGTAGCGGTGCACGAGCTGATCCCCGAGTGTCAGCAAAATCAAAGTGAAAACCCGTATCTGGCGACTATGGGAATTGTCGGCGGGTTCGCGATAATGATGCTTTTGGACGTTATGCTCGGTTGAATAAAAAAAGCTTTTCGGTTCAAAATATAATTATGATTATAAAAAGAAAAATCGCCGTGGCGGTCGTACTCAACTCAGCAATTGTACTTGCCACCATGGCGGTAATTTTATCGTTTTTTATGGGCAATAAGGACGCTTTCATACGCTCGGGACCCCAGTCCTTCCGCTTCTTTACAACCGACTCAAACGTGCTCAGTATGCTGGGCTCGATGATTATGATTCCGTTTGAGCTCAGAATACTGAGGGGAAAGGCGGAGAGTATACCGAGGTTCGCGGTCATTTTGAAATACATCGGTACGGCTTCCGTTACGCTGACGTTTTTTACCGTGATGTTCTTTCTGGGACCGACGTTCGGATACGATATATTTCTCGGCGACACGGGTATTTTTACACACTTGCTGTCGCCTATGCTTGCGTTCTATACCTTCACCCTGCTTGAATCAGACTGTGAGATATCCTTCAAAAACGTGCTCTGGGCGATTGTGCCGACTTTGATTTACGGCGCGGTATATCTCACTCAGGTTGTTTTTGTGGGCGAGCGCAACGGCGGCTGGGAGGATTTTTATTTCTTCAACCTCGGCGGGTACTGGTATATGAGCTCGACCGTGATGTTCATAGCGGGCATACTTGTCAATCTTCTGGTCAGGAGCCTGCACAACAGCACCTGCCGAAAGCTGAGCGGCATTCAAAAAAGCGGCAAAAGGGTTTATGAGTGGTAAAATTCAGCAGACAGCAGTCAGTGTTCAGTAGTCAGTAATCAAAACCACCCGTTGAACGGGTGGTTTGACCAGCCCCTATAAGGGGCTATTGCAGGCGTGCCCCCTGCAGCCGGGGGCATCGAATGAATGACAACGCATTACAATTTCAAGCAGCCGCTCACGTGCGGCTGTTTATT
>JAFSZY010000043.1 GCA_017458845.1 Ruminococcus sp. | reverse complement strand
TTTACAAAAATACCCTGTGCGGTCTCGGGACGGAGATAAAGCTCGTTTTTTGTACCCTCTGTAACGCCCTGGAATGTCTTGAACATAAGGTTAAACTGACGTATGTCGGTGAAATTGTGCTTTCCGCACTCGGGACAGGGGATATTCTTTTCCTTAATATAATCCATCATCTGCTCGTTTGACCAGCCCGCTACGTTTGTGCCGTCAAAGTCCTCGATAAGGTTGTCGGCTCTGTGGCGTGTTTTGCACTCGCGGCAGTCCATAAGCGGGTCGGAGAAACCGCCGAGGTGTCCCGAAGCAATCCATGTCTGAGGATTCATCAGAATCGCGGAGTCTAGTCCTACGTTATACTTGTTTTCCTGAACAAATTTTTTGAGCCATGCGTTTTTTATGTTGTTTTTAAGCAGTGTGCCCAAAGGACCGTAGTCCCATGTGTTGGCAAGGCCGCCGTAAATCTCGGAACCGGGATATACAAAGCCTCTGCCTTTGCAAAGAGCAACTAAGCTTTCCATACTTTTTTTGGTGTTATCCATAAATTACCTCCATACATAAACGCACCCCTTAAAAAGGGACGCAAAACTATTTAATATACTAATAAAATTCCACCCTAATGTCAAGAATTTTCTGCCAAAGTTTTCACATCCATTTCACATTCGATTGTATAACTGCATAAAAAACATACCCTTTATTTGTGGAACATTCTAAATTTGTTGATATTACAATATTTTTACCTTTAAATACTTGCAAATTTATAATAAATAAACTATAATATGTTTAAGCTTAAATTCCGCAATTGCGGAAAAATTTAAATTTAGGAGGTTTTGAAAAATGAAACTTTTCAAACGCACTTTAAGCTTAGTACTTGCTGTACTCATGTTAGCTTCATTAGCTACTATCATGGCTTCAGCAGTAAGTAAGGCGGCACCCAGAGAAGGTACTATTACTTACATTCAGAGAGATGCCGACGGTAATCCTGTAATTGACCCCGGCACAGGCAAAGAAGTAGAAATTGAGACAACTTTGAAATACGGCACAAGACCTGTTATTACAGAGGTTGTTAATAAGGATCCCGATACCGGTACTGACATTAAGACAAGAAAGTATCGTTTCTATCTTCCCGACGCTTGGTGCAACGATCGTAACGATAACTATGACGGTACAAGCTTGGATTCCTGCGCTGCCGGTATCTACTGGTGGGGCACTACTTACAACTCCGACGACTTTAAGAACGGTATTGCAAATCCTGACGGAACAACTGAGTATGATAACGTTCAGGGTTGGCCCGGATACAGAGTCCTCGAGCAGGATCCCGACGATCCCCATATCTTTGTATGTGAAGTTCCCGAAGATTGCGGAACAATCATCTTCAATAACCTCGTAGACGGTGGTACAACTCCTGTTGACAACCCCGGTTACGGCTTTAACTATCAGACAGTTAACATTTCCACCTCTTACACAGATCCCGAGGATGATGAGTATCGTTTCTACACAACAACAAAGGACGGTCAGCCGATCACTCCCGAGAACCCCATGACATTTGACGATATGATCTTTGTAGTTGACCCCAAGAACACATCTATCAACGATTATTCAGGCGTAGCTACAACAGGCGGTGACTGGTTCTATTACTATGGCGACGGTAAATATGGTGTTACTCCCGAGCAGGGCGACGAAGTTTACGCTAACGGCGACTTTAAGTCCTCTCTCCAGATTTCCGATACAAACATCTTTAACTACCTCAACGACGGACCTTACTATGAAGTATTCTGCTCCGCAGATCCCACTTATCTCACAGTTACTTCCGAGGATGAGTCCATCGCTACAGTTTCCGCTCCCGAGGCAGTAACAGCTGCTGACGGTGTTGCCTCGATGTATAAGTCTAAGGTAACAGTTACAGGTCTTGCAGAAGGCGAAACAAACGTTAAGTTCATCGAGAAAGACAGCGAAGGCAAAGAGCTCGGCAGCAGAACTCTTGCCGTAACAAATATGTACATCGATCCTATGGTTGAAGTTTCCAACAAGTCTGTCAGCATTGGCAAGACAGTTAAGCTCAACGCCAGCATTATGTTCGCTGAAAGCGTTTCTTACAAGTCCAGCAATACAAAAATTGCTACTGTAACAAACGCGGGCGTTGTTAAGGGTATTGCCGCCGGTACAGCTACTATCACAATCACAGCTAAGGCAGGCTCTACTACAGTTACAGCTAAGGCTAAGGTTACTGTTAAGAAGCTCGCTAATACAATGACTGTTAAGGCAAGCGCAAAGACAGTTAAGTTCTCTAAGGTTAAGAAAAAGGCTCAGACAGTAAGTGCTATCAAGGTTAGCAAGGCTCAGGGTAAGGTTACTTACACTAAGAAGTCAGGCAAGTTTGCTGTTAACAAGTCAAACGGTAAGATTACTGTTAAGAAGGGTACAAAGAAGGGTAAGTATTCTGTAAAGGTAGCTGTTAAGGCTGCGGGCAACGCTAAGTACAATGCTTCAACAAAGACAGTTACAGTTAAGATTACAGTAAAATAATCTGACCTGATGATTTTTCGAAAGGCTCGGCTCGTCCGAGCCTTTCTTTTTTATGCTTTTGCAACTTTCAATTGTAATAATAATCAGCCTGTGCTATACTGTTATATAAAGGCGGTGAATTTATGTATATATACGACATAAGCAGGAATATTTTTGACACTCCGCCCTATGAGGGCGACCCCGAAACCTACACCGAATATGTCAAAAGTATCGAAAAAGGTGATGAATATAACCTCAGCTTGTTCTCGATGAGCTCACATACGGGTACTCATATTGACGCGCCTTATCACTTCTGGCCTGACGGAAAGCGTATCAACGAGATTCGCACAGCCGTTTTTTACGGGAAGTGCAGTGTAATTACCACAGACAGAATTCTCACGGGTCAGGATATGGAAAACATTCTGCCCAAATGCAGAAAACGTCTTTTAATCCGCACCAAAGGTGATGGCGGAATCGAGAGCTCCGCGGCTAATGTTATCGCCGACAGCGACCTCGTATTAATTGGTATTGACCGCCAGTCTATAGGGGCTGAATTTGATAATTTGAGAACCCACCTTGCTCTGGCTAGGGGAGACGTAGCGATACTTGAAAATCTTGATTTATCAGGAATCGAGGATGGCAACGACTATACTCTGTCTGCTTTTCCAATCCGGCTTGACGGGCTTGAGGCTGCTCCGTGTCGGGCGATTCTTTTTGAACAGGAGAAGGGTTTTTGATGTATAAAGCTGTAATTTTTGACCTCGACGGTACGCTTGTGGATACGCTTTATGACCTTGCAGACGCTGTCAACGTGGGGCTAAAGCTCGCGGGTTTGCCGACACACGATATAAATGAATACAGATACTTTGTCGGACGCGGCAGAGATAATCTCGTGAAGAGAGCAATGGGTGAGTATTTCGATGAGGAAAAAGCTCAGATTGTCCGCGATACGTTTGACAGCTACTATGCCGAGCATTGCAACGACAACGTCAGAGCGTATGAAGGCTGTGCCAAAATGCTCTCAAAGCTCAGCGCTTTAGGCATAAAGACAGCCGTGCTCTCAAACAAGCCCGACGAGTTTGTTGCTCAGATTCTGTCTAATGTTTATCCCGAACACAGCTTCACCGCCGCGTGGGGCAAACGGTCTCAGTACCCAACCAAGCCCAATCCTTCCGCTTTCAACGCTTTGCTTGATGAGCTCGGCGCAGCTCCCCAAGATTGCCTTTATATAGGGGACAGTGACGTGGACGTATATACAGCCCGCAACGCAAATGTTGATATGCTTGGCGTTGAGTGGGGCTTCAGAGGCAAAGAAGAACTTCTTAACGCCGGAGCTGAAAAAGTGGTGAGCGCCGCCGCCGAGATTTTGGAGTATATTAATGAATAATTATCAGAAGAATATGGACGCTTTAATAGAGCGCAATACTTCCGAGGGTAAAGTACCCACATTGCTTCTTCACGCGTGCTGCGCTCCGTGCTCAAGCTATGTGCTCGAATATTTGTCCGAATATTTTAATATAATAGTTTTGTACTACAATCCCAACATAACTTTCCCCGAGGAATACGGGTACAGGCTCCGCGAGGTAGACAGGCTGATATCCGAAATTCCGCACAAGCATTCTATAACTCTGCAAAAGGGAGAGTACAATCCCGAAACATACCTCTCAGCTGTCAAAGGGCTGGAGGACGAGCCTGAGGGGGGAGAGCGGTGTTCAGTATGCTTTGAGCTCAGGCTAAGAGAAGCGGCTGAATACTGCAAAAAGCTCGGAGCAGATTACTTTGCCACAACGCTCACCATTTCTCCCTTAAAAAACGCTGAAAAGATTAATACAATCGGTGAGAAGGTCGCCGGGGAATACGGTATAAATTATCTGCCATCAGACTTCAAGAAGAAGAACGGCTATAAGCGCTCAATAGAATTGTCAAAGGAATATGACCTCTATCGCCAGAATTATTGCGGTTGTCAGTTTTCAAGAAAAGAGGTGCAAGGAGTATAAAATGGGAATATTGTTAAACTTCCTGCTCTTCGCGGTAGGACTTGTATTGATAATTAAAGGCGGCGACTTTTTTGTTGACGCGGCTGTCTGGTTTGCCGAGATGTCGGGTATTCCGCATTTCATAATCGGAGCTACGATCGTCGGCTTCGCGACCTCTTTACCCGAGGTTCTGGTTTCAATCATAGCGGCGGCAAACGGAAACGTCGAAATGGCGACAGGAAACGCCATTGGCTCGGTTACAGCCAACACGGGATTGATTCTCGGCGTGAGCCTGTTGTTTATGCCTATGGTAATCAGTTTGCGGGAATATTTTCCCCAGATAATTCTTCTCACTGTCACTATTGTGGCTATATGGCTTTTCGGACTTTCGGGCAGTATCACAATAATTGCCGCAATAGTTCTTATTATCTTATTCGCCGCCTATGTTTTCCTGAATGTCAAAGGGGCAAAAAAGAACCGCGCGCTCTCCGCGGAAGAGGATACTTTTAATAAGGAAGACGTCACAAAGGGTATATTAGTAAAGAACATCGTTCTCTTTATACTTGGCTGCGCGGGTATTGTGGGAGGCTCTGAGCTGCTTGTAAACAACGGTACGGAGATAGCGAGGTTTTTTCAGGTTCCCGACCGAATCATCAGTATCTCGGCTGTGGCTATCGGCACATCTCTGCCCGAGCTGGTTACGACAATTACAGCGATAAAGAAAAAGCAGGCGTCGCTCTCAGTCGGCAACATTCTCGGCTCAAACATAATCGACCTCACGTTTGTGTTGCCTCCGTGTTTGCTCGCTTACGGCGGCAGTATTCCCGTATCAAGCGGGACACTTTATGTGGATTTACCTGTATTGTTCGTGCTTTCGATGGTGTGCTTTGTCCCGAGCTTTTTCACACGAAAGTTCTCACGCTGGCAGGGCGTGGTGCTGTTGTTAATTTATTTAGGTTATATTGCTTATACATTTGTATTCCATTAAAAAATTACAGATTAAAGGGGCTGACTCAAAAGCAAGTTTGAGCAACCCCTTTGTGTCATTCTGAGGAACAGCGTGACGAAGAATCTTTGTTTTTACGCGGTTTAAGATTCTTCGCTAACGCTATGAATGACAGAGGGGCTGGCTTTTTGAGCCGGCCCCTTTCGTTTGTAATTATTTATTTTTCAACTCCGCTCTGTTGATTGCGTTTAATACGCCGAGGATTGACGCGAAGTTTACGTTTGAGTCGATACCAACGCCGAAGATATTGTTTCCGTTGGGAGTTTTGAGCTCAATGTAAGACACCGCCTTACTGTCACTGCCCTCGGATATGGCGTGCTGGCTGTAGTTGACAAACTTGTATTTACCCATATTAATCGGCTTAAGAGCCTTGAAGAACGCGTTTATCGGACCGTTGCCCACGCCGTTGAGATTAACAACAGAGTCACCGTCAATCTGCATTTTGCCCTTGAAGTGAACATAGTCCTTGCCGTTTTCGCTCTCCTCATAAACCTTG
Organism: Ruminococcus sp.; assembly: GCA_017458845.1. Lineage (GTDB taxonomy): Bacteria > Bacillota > Clostridia > Oscillospirales > Acutalibacteraceae > Ruminococcoides. Next base: position 1,849 of record JAFSZY010000043.1, on the reverse strand, counting down.
TGGCTGATGAGCTTATACTTTTGCTTTATGTTGAGGTAGTTGTCCTCAAACACCCTCAAGACTTCTTTCGGGATAAGCTCGCGTCCGAGCTGCTCGCACTCGTACTGAACAAGGTTATAGAACTCGCGGTGCATTTTCTTGGGCAAGTCGTAGCCGAAGTTGTTGTGCATTACAAATGCCGCGCCGCCCTTGCCGCTCTGTGAGTTAATGCGGACAATCGGCTCGTACTCTCTGCCTACATCGGCGGGGTCAATCGGAAGATAGGGGATTTCCCAGTAATTTGTTCCGCTTTCTTTCATATATTGATGCCCCTTGTTGATAGCGTCCTGATGTGAGCCCGAGAACGCGGTGAATACCAACTCGCCTATATACGGCTGACGCGGGTCAATCTTCATATTTGTGCAGCGCTCATAGATTTCCTTGAGCCTGGGAAGGTCGCTGAAGTCAAGCTCGGGGTCTACGCCCTGAGTGTACATATTAAGTCCGACCGTTACCATATCAAGGTTGCCTGTGCGTTCGCCGTTGCCGAACAATGTGCCCTCAACTCTCTCGGCTCCCGCCAATAATGCGAGCTCGGTAGCCGCTACGCCGCAGCCGCGGTCGTTGTGCGGATGAACGCTGATGATTGCCGCCTCGCGGTTTTTGAGGTGTTTTATAAAGTATTCAATCTGGTCGGCGTAAGTGTTGGGAGTGCACATTTCAACAGTATTGGGAAGGTTGAGGATAACGGGGTTCTCCTTTGTTGAACCCAGAGCGTCCATAACCTCTTCACAGATTTTAACGGCGTTGTCCATCTCGGTACCGCTGAAGCTCTCCGGCGAATACTCAAAGCGGATGTTAGTGTCGCCCTCAAATTCGTCAGTGAGCTGTTTAATGAGCTTAGCTCCGTCCACGGCGATATCAATAACGCCCTGCATATCGGTTTTGAAAACTACCTTGCGCTGCAGGGTAGAGGTGGAATTGTAGAAATGAACGATAACGTTCTTCGCGCCTCTGATTGCCTCAAAGGTGCTTCTGATGAGGTGCTCTCTTGCCTGAACAAGTACCTGAATAGTAACGTCATCAGGAATATGTCCGCCCTCGATAAGCTCACGACAGATTTTGAACTCCGTGTCGGAAGCAGAGGGGAAACCGATTTCAATTTCTTTGATACCCATATCCACCAGAGCGTGGAAGAACTCAAGCTTTTCCTCGAGGTTCATCGGGTCGATAAGCGCCTGGTTGCCGTCGCGTAAGTCCACGCTGCACCATATAGGAGCTTTTGTTATTGTTTTGTCAGGCCATTCTCTGTCGGGCAGGTTAATCTGCTCAAATGGTTTGTACTTTTTGAAGCCTTCGTACATTGTCATTACCTCCATAGATTATTACACAAAAAAATCGCCCCCAAAACCAAGGGACGAACTAAAAGTCGCGGTACCACCCAATTTCAAGCGCGCCTCACAACGCGCTCCTTAAAGACTTCCAACAAAGTCTCGGCTTTTAACGCTGCCATACGTCCCAGCCTACATATCAGCGGGGAAACTCCGGGATGAGCTATTCATATAATCTCTGCCGCCGATTCACACCAGCCATCGGCTCTCTTTGCGCTTCGGATTATATCTTATTCCCTTCAAAGTTTTTAGAGGGATTTTGTTGTTAATATACATTATATAAAGCGAGTGAGAATTTGTCAAGTAAATACTACAAAAATATTTTTAAAAAATATTGTAAAAAGGTATTGACATTTTACGTTGTTTGCAATATAATCTTAATGTTCGCCGCATAAACGCGTGCGGCGGCGCGAACCTTGAAAAAAGAACAACGAAAGTAAAGAAACCCGAAATTGCTTTGAGTTGATTTAAGCGATTGA
>JAFSZY010000042.1 GCA_017458845.1 Ruminococcus sp. | reverse complement strand
CTGACTGACTCCTTTACGAACGTACAAGTTCATGGTCATGTAAGTCAAACCATTCTCTCTCATTCTAACAGCTTCGGCATTGAAAAGGAAAACAGACACGGCTGGCTGCCGTGCCTATCACCTTAATTTATATTGTAGGAGTAATCAAGTATGAAAAAGCTTATATTTTTATCTACAGCTCTTTTGCTCTCAATAAGCGTTATGCTGACCGGCTGCGGCGAGCAAAAAGCGGTAAAAAAATCTTCCTCTGAAACCGCTGCCGCGACAACATCGGCAAGCGTTGTGGAGACCACTGAAAAGGCAACAAAAAAGGAAACGAAAAAATCCTCCTCAAAACCCGAGAAAACCAAAAAATCATCAAGCACCGGTAAAGAAACTGTTTCTCAGGCTCAAACTCAAGCCCCTGCTCAGGCTTCCGTTGATTATCAAAAGTTACTCACAAGCAAAAAATGGAACGCTGAAAGATGCTATGATAACGGAAAAGAACAGGACATTCAGATGTATTACGGTTCTATTATAAAAGAGACGGGCGCGTATCTTCAATTCAAAAACGATGGTACGTTCAAATGCGTTATGGGCTTTATAGGATGTAAAGGAACATATACGGTGGATTCTAACGGCAAGATAACCGTTACCAAAACTGTTTTGAATACAGGCGATAACGAGAAGAAAATAAACAAAACGGAAAAGCTTAAGACGAAGGGTAAGATAGATTCAATCAGAATGAATCTTGACGGCATTGATATAGTGTTCATCTAAAGCAAAGATAAAGGGTTGACGATAAGCGTCAACCCTTTTGTTTATCTAAATATTTTATTATGTTTTCTCTTGAAAGTTCAGGGAGTTCCAGGAAGTTTTCCGCCTCCCTCATATTCTCGAGATAATGAGCGTCTGAGTTTGTAACGATATTCAGGCTGTTGAGAATAGGGTGCTGAGCTTTGAGCTCGGGAAGCTTGCTTTTGTCGGCAAGCTCGGCGGTTGTAAAGCCGCAGTACTCGTCAATCTCGCCCAATACAGAGAGAATCGAAAGGCTGTCCCTGTCGATGTGCGCGGGATAACAAACCCCGCCAAAATCCCTGACAAGCTTGTGAGCGGACATAATGCTGATGTCGGTGGCGGGCAGAAGCAGGTGCTCTATCTCCCCTGTTTCCTCGTCGTTTTCGTTCATAATCACCTGTCTGCCGTAGATTTCGGTTTTATTCTTTATCTTTATCCTGTGCTCGTCAACGTAGGAGTTCCAAGCAAGAGCCTTTTGGAGCGTCGGGAATAAGCAGACAGCATGGATATCCTCGCTTGTTGTCAGCTCCATCCCGGGTATGACAACTATTCCCGCGCTCTCCCCCGCCTTCATAGCCGCCTCGCAGTTGAGCGAGGTGTTGTGGTCGGTGAGAGCGATTACGTCGAGCCCCAGCAGCTTAGCCATATTGACAATGTTGTTGGGTGTCATATCCATATCGCCGCACGGTGACAAACACGAATGAATATGTAAGTCGTAAAAGTACTTCATCAGATTAATTCGTGCAGTTTAACAGCCAGAGAATAGCTGTTTTCCTCGGTCTGTAAAATGGTAACGTCGTGCATTTCAGCCTTCGCCTTAGCCTCGTCGTCGAGCGCGGCGTTTTCCACAAGAACGATACAGCTCACGTCGGCAAGAGTGGCGACAGCTATGGAGTTGATGTTGCCCATAACGGTCAGCCAGGCGCTGTCCTCGGGCGCGCGTCCCATAACCCAGCTGAGCAAATCGCCGATATAACAGCAGGTAACCTCGCGGTCAAGGTCGCCCTCGGTGAGAACTTTTAGATTAAGTTTTTCAATTAGTTGTTTTGTGTTCATAATATTACTTTATTCCACTCAGTTCGTCATAGACGTTCTGGATTTTCTTTCTGAGTTTAAAGATACAGTCGGTTTCCTTGGCTCTGCCCCTGACGATATCCTCAGCCATAGCGCGGCAGGTGGGAGCTCCACAGGAGCCGCAGTCGATACCCGGCAGGTCTTGGATGATGGTTTCCATACGTTCCATCATACTCATAGCCTTGAAGATATCCTCGTCAAGGCGGAAGATGTCGGCGTCAAATTTGAGCTCGTTCTCCCACTTCATTAAATCGAGGGAATTATCCTCAAGGTGGTTGAGCGATACGGGCATATATTTGCGCAGGTTCTGGATACGAGCCTGAGCGACATACGGGTTTTCAACAGTGAGCGCACCGCCTACACAACCGCCCGAACAGGCGTTGAGCTCAACGAAATCAACGTTGTGGATATGCTCGTCCTCGAGCTCCTCAAGCACGCGGATTACGTTCTCTATGCCGTCAGCCGCAAGGTACTTATCGCCGAGCATAGCGGCGCTCTCGCCGCCTGAGTTCGCCCAGCCAATTCCCATAAGTCCCGACTGAGCTATGGGCTCGATTTCCTCGAGATGGTCCATAGCCTGTGAAAGCTCGGGATAAATCTTTGAGAAAGCGATTGCTCCGTCGCAGGCGGATTTTTTGACATAAGTCGGAGAATGAACCTCCGTAACCTTTGCGGCGCAGGGTGTTATAAAGAACACGCCGATGTCCTCTGAGGGCAGACCGCTCTGATTAATAGCCTCTTTGCGGGCGATTCTCGCGGCGACCTCGATAGGAGCCAACAGCGGCATAACGTTTTCGCAGAGCTCGGGAAAACGAATCTTAATCAGCCTTACTATAGCGGGACAAGCCGAGCTTATGATGGGCTTTTTGAGTTTATTCTCTTTTATCAGCTCTCTTGTAGCTTCGGACACCAGCTCAGCCGCGCGAGATACCTCGAACACACGGTCAAAGCCGATAGCCTTCAACCCATTCAGAACAAAGTCAATATTGTCGAGATTGTTGAACTGCCCGAAAAGAGCGGGCGCGGGTATGGCTACTTTGAGCTTGAAACTTTTAATTTCGTCCAGAGTGGAGCTTACCGCCTGTTTAGCGTGGTGCGGGCACACACGGATACACTCGCCGCAGTCAATACAGCGCTCCGAGAGTATCTGCGCTTTGCCGTCGTGCACTCTTATTGCCTCGGTGGGACACCTGGAAAGGCAGTGAGTACAGCCGCAGCACTTTTCGGCGTCAAGCGTCACGGAATGAAAATATTTTGCCATATAATTTCCTTATTAATTCTGTTTTACGTTTATAGTCAAGTAGAGGTTTGTACCAACCCCGATAGTGGTTTCGATACGCATTTCGTCGCTGTATTTTTTGATGTTGGGCAAGCCCATACCTGCACCGAAACCAAGCGAACGGACGTTGTCGGGCGCGGTCGAGAAGCCCTCGGTCATTGCCTTTTCAACGTCGGGGATACCCGGTCCTTTATCTGCGAGGAGGATTTCAACTTTGTCGGGATAGATATCCACATCACAGAAACCGCCCTCGGCGTGAATTACCATATTAATCTCGGCTTCGTACATTGCGATTGCCACACGGCGGATAGCGTCGGAATCATAACCGAGCGATTTAAGGCGCTTTTTGACTGCGCCGCTCGCCTCACCCGCGCGTGTAAAATCCTCGCCCGAAACCTCATAATGAAGATGCAGGGCGTTACTCATATCTTTGTACCTCCCGAAAGTCCGTTGGCGTAAAGACGTCCGCAGGCGGTAAACATCCTGTACTTTGTTTTAATAAGAGTGATTCCGCGCATTTCGGCGAGGTTCACGATACTGTCGTCGGGGTCCTTGCCGCGCACAAATACTATGCACGCCATATCCATCATTTCGGCTGTGCGGACAACCTGAGGATTGACAAGCCCCGTGAGGAGCACGGACTGGTCCTTTACAAAGGCGAGAACATCGCTCATCATATCGGAGCCGCAGGCGGTTTTAATTTCCTGATTGAGGTCGCCCTCACAGATTATTTCGCCCTCGAGTATATCAATAATGTCTTTTACTACCATTTAACAACACCCTTTCTTTAACTTCAAAAGTTATACAAATTTATAATAACACACTTTTTAATAAAGCACAATAATTATTTTGCGAAAATAGAAAGAAAAAATCGGAAATATAAATCATTTCCTGATATAAACATATAATAAAAAGCCGCCCTAAGGCGGCTTTTCATCTTATGCTTCGGAGAAGCTGTCTTTACCTGCTGAGCAGAGAGGACACTCGAAATCATCGGGTAAATCCTCAAACTTTGTGCCGGGGGCAATACCCTGATCGGGAGCGCCGAGCTCCTCGTCGTATTCCCAACCGCATAAGTCGCATACGTATTTCATAGCAAAGTTCTCCTTTCATTATTCTATAAATTAAGCTTCCGCTATAACTTCTACCTCTACAAGTACGTTCTTGGGGAGCTGTTTGGCGGCTACGCAGGAGCGCGCGGGCTTGCCTGTAAAGTACTTGCCGTACACCTCGTTAAAGGCGGCGAAGTCGCCCATATCGGCGAGGAAGCAAACTGTCTTGACAGCCTTGTCGAGCGATGAGCCCGAAGCTTCCAGAACGTTCTTTAAATTCGCGCAGACCTGCTCGGTCTGAGCTTCGATTGTAGTCGCCTCTACCTCGCCTGTGGCGGGGTTAATCGCAATCTGACCTGATGTGAACACAAGACCGTTAGCCTTAACAGCCTGGCTGTAAGGGCCGATTGCGTCGGGGGCGTTTTTAGTATATATTTTTTCCATAAATAAATCTCCTATCTTGTGTCCCTTTTTAAAGGGACCTAAATTGTTGCGAACGTAGTGAGCCAATTTAGAGGGATTGTCTAGCGAAGCGGTCCTCTAGCAGAACGTTCATATTAAGGTGAGATAATCCCCCAAAATTGACACGCGTGCATGTATCAATTTTGACCCCTTTAAAAAGGGGTACTATTTATACCAACCTAAAGCCAGCGTCTTTAAGTGATTTTGAAATCTCCTTGACGTGGTCAAAGTTCTTGGTCTCGAGTACAATTCGAAGGATACAGTCAGTGATTTCTCCCTCGCTCGCTCTTTCGTGGTGGATGCTGATTACGTTGCCGCCGTGTTCGGCGATAATCTTGGAAACACCGAGGAGCTGACCGGGTTTGTCGTCGAGCTGAATAACAAGCGTCTGCTGTCTGCCCGAGGTAATGAGACCGCGCTTGATTACACGGTTTAGGATTGTAACGTCGATATTACCGCCCGAAACAATGCACACTACCTTTTTGCCCTTGACGGGAAGTTTGTTGAACATTACAGCCGCGAGCGGAGCGGCGCCCGCGCCCTCGGCGACCATCTTCTGCTTTTCGATAAGCGTTAGGATGGCTGTACTTATTTCATCGTCGGAGACTGTTACAACGTCGTCAACGTATTTCTTTACATATTCAAAGGTAAGCTTGCCGGGTTCCTTAACCTGGATACCGTCGGCAATTGTGCCCGCCTTGTCGAGTGTTATGATTTTATCCTCTTTGAGCGAGTTGTACATAGAAGCCGCGCCCTCAGCCTGAACGCCGTAAACCTTGACGTTGGGATTGAGGTGCTTTATAGCGCAGGCAACGCCCGAGATAAGTCCGCCGCCGCCGATTGAACAAATAACCGCGTCAACATCGTTCATCTCGTTCATAATCTCGAGCCCGATTGTACCCTGACCCGCGATTACGTTCTCATCGTCAAACGGATGAATAAATGTATAGTTATGCTCGTCGCGCAGACGGCAAGCCTCGTTGTAGGCGTCGTCATACACGCCCGGCACCATACAAACCTCGGCGCCGAAGCCCTTTGTCGCCTCTACCTTGGAAATAGGTGCGCCGTCAGGCAAGCAAATCAGAGATTTAATCCCATACTTTGTAGCGGCGAGAGCAACGCCCTGAGCGTGGTTGCCCGCCGAGCAGGCTATAACGCCGCGCTTTTTCTCCTCGTCTGAGAGCTGGGAAATCTTGTAGCCCGAACCTCTGAGCTTGAACGAACCTGTTAGCTGAAGGCACTCGGGTTTGAGATAAAGCTCGCAGCCCGCGTCTATCGCGGATGCCCTTACGATTGTTGTGGGGTGAATTACATCCTTTAATACCTTGGACGCATGATAAATCTTGTCAAGTGTTAACATATTCATCTACCTTTCATATACCCGATTATTATATTACACTTTAGAAAATTAATCAAGTTTTATTTACGCAGAGAAAAATCTGTGGTATAATAAAAAAGATAAGGCTTCCCTCGGGGAGACTCCATTTCTAAGGGAGATGTCGCGAATGCGACAGAGGGTTTACCGTCTCCGGTTTAGGAAAGCTGTCGAGCACAGCGAGACTGAAGAGGGCCCATAATAAAATGCTCGATTTATCAAATGTTATCTATAATAACTATTAGCAAGTGAACCCTCTCCTGACCTTTTTGCCGGACAAGACGGCAAAAAGCCCACCCTCCCCCAAGGGAGGGCTTAGCGCGCAAAGGAAAGAGTTATGAATAACGAGCAGAAATGTCCGCACTACAAAAAGTGCGGCGGGTGTCAGATTCAAAACTTAACATATGAAAAGCAGCTTGAATTCAAGATGAAGAAGGTAGTTAAGCTGATAGGCAAGTTCCATTATGTGGATAAAATCATCGGGATGGACAACCCCTATCACTACCGCAACAAGGTTCAGGCGGCTTTCGGGCGCGATAAAAAGGGGCAAATCATCTCGGGCGTATACCAAAGCTCTACACACAGGATTGTGCCTGTTGATAACTGTCTGATTGAGGACGAAAAGGCTGACGAAATCATCGTAACAATCCGCAAGCTCATCAAAAGCTTTAAGCTGAAGCCCTTTGATGACAATAAGATGGTCGGGTTTCTCAGACACGTTCTTGTCAAGAGAGGATTTTCCAGCGGCGAGATTATGGTGGTGCTCGTAACAGGGACTGAGGAATTCAAGTCGAAGCGCAGCTTTATAAACGCGCTTTTAGAGAGACACCCTGAGATTACCACAATCGTTCAGAACATCAACAACCGCCGTACAAGTCTTGTGCTCGGCGAAAAGAGCGTGGTTCTGTACGGTGACGGCGTTATTAAAGAACAGCTTTGCGGCTATACTTTTACAATTTCGCCCAAGGCTTTTTACCAGATTAACCCTGTTCAGACCGAGGCGCTATACGGCAAAGCAATGGAATTCGCGGACATTAAAAAGACGGATATCGTGATTGACGCGTACTGCGGAACGGGCACAATCGGCATTATCGCGAGCAAATACGCGGGGCACGTATACGGCGTTGAGCTGAACCGCGACGCGGTTAATGACGCGAGGAAAAACGCAAAGCTCAACAATATAGAAAACATTGACTTTGTCTGCGCTGACGCGGGCAGATATATGGTGAACCTCGCAGAGGAAAAGCTCAAAGCTGACGTGGTTATAATGGACCCGCCCAGAGCGGGAAGCGATGTTAAATTCCTGAAATCAGTCGTAAAGCTCAGCCCGAAAAAGGTCGTGTACATATCCTGCAACCCCGAAACTCTGGCAAGGGACTTGATGTTCCTGTCAAAAAACAAATATAAAGTCAGAAAGATTCAGCCTGTGGATATGTTCCCGCACACCGAGCATATAGAGTGCGTGGTTTTGCTGACAAGATAAAGTAGAGAAATAATATAAAGATTTTTGGAGTGATTAAAATGAGTACATTTAAGAATGTTGAAGAAGCGAGAGAATATTTTAAAAAAGACAAGTTCGCCACAAACAGCGGAATTTTGGTTGAAAAGCTCGGCGAGGACAGCTGTGTGTGCAGTATGGAAATCAACGAGAACCATATTAACGCAATAGGCGGCGTTATGGGCGGTGCGATTTTCACTGTAGCTGATTTGGCTTTTTCCGCCGTAATCAATAATATTCATCTCCCCTCTGTCGCCATACAGACAAGCGTGAATTTCATAAGCGGTGTTAAGGGTACAAAGCTGTTCGCGAGCGCGAAGTGCGTTAAAAGCGGCAGGACTACTACAATTTGCAACGTGGACGTTACCGACGACACGGGCAGACTAATTGCGCAGTTCTCGGGAACAGGTTTTAAGCTATAATGATTAAGGTTATTTTCATAGACATTGACAACACTCTGCTGAGCTTTGACGAGTATGTAAAACAGGCTATGCGCGAGGGCTTTGAGAAGTTCGGGCTCGGTGAATACAGGGGCGAAATGTTCGGCGTGTTCCTCGGAATTAACGCGAAACTCTGGCGCGCGATTGAGAAGAAGGAAATCACCTTTGAGGAGCTCGGGCAAATCAGGTGGAATATGGTCTTTGAGAAGCTCGGCATTGACTTTGACGGCGTGGTGTTTGAAGATTATTTCAGGGCGCGTCTGCGCGAGAGCGCTATACCTGTTGACGGCGCGTATGAAATGCTCGATTATCTCAGCAGCAAGTATACGCTTTGCGCCGCGAGCAACGGACCTTCATGCCAGCAGGTAAACAGGCTTAAACTCGGAAATATGCTCCATTATTTTGAAGCTGTTTATGTATCGGAGGATGTGGGCGCGTCAAAGCCGAGCGAAAAATTCTTTGAATACGCATTTAACGATTTGGAAAGCAAAACGTGCGAAAAAATAAAGCCCGACGAGGCTTTGATAATCGGCGACTCAATCACTGCGGATATGGTCGGCGGAGCTCAGTACGGGCTCAAGACCTGCTGGTATAACCGACACAAGGCAAGGCTGCCGAAGAAGGTGGAGTTAGACTATGCGGTAGAGAGATTGAACGAGATTAAAGGGATATTTTGATAAATGGCAACATTAAATCAATTTGAGGATATCCTCCCCACGTCATTCTGAATAAAAAGAATCGTCTTGTAGAAACAACAAATCCAAATTGGGAAGATATTAGCGAAAGTTGGTAATAAGATCCTTTGCTAACGCTCAGGATGACGAAAAGCGAACAATTAAAAACGCTCACCAAACGGTGAGCGTTTTATTCTTTTAAGGAATATTATTCTTTCTCTTCGGCTTCCTCTGCGGGGGCTTCTTCTTTTGCTTCCTCAACTTCGGGAGCGGGCTCTTCAGCCTTCTCCTCTGCTGCGGGGGCTTCCTCTACGGGAGCCTCTTCCTTTGCTTCCTCAGCTTTTTCTTCTGCTGCGGGAGCTTCCTCTTTTACCTCTTCAACTTCGGGAGCAGGCTCTTCAGCCTTTTCCTCTGCCGCGGGAGCTTCCTCTACGGGAGTCTCGGTTGAAGCTACAACCTCGTCCTCTGTAGAAGCTACAACTTCTTCAGCCTCTGCCTTTTCAGTCTCGGCTGGAGCTTCCTCTACAGGAAGGAGAGCGCGGATTGAAAGGCTTACGCGCTTCTTGTCAAAGTCGATAGCAATAATCTTAGCCTTAACTGTTTCACCGATTTTGAGAACATCCTCGGGTTTCTCGATGCGCTTGTTGGCAATCTGAGAAATGTGGATAAGTCCGTCAATACCGGGGATAACGTTGGCGAAGGCGCCGAAGGTTGTAAGACCTACGATTGTAGCGTCTACAACTGTGTCTATCGGGAAATCACGGCGGAGAATCTCCCACGGATTAGCGTCGGGATCCTTATAGCCGAGAGAAATCTTCTTGGTTTCCTCGTTGATGTCCTTAACATAAACGTCAACCTTGTCGCCTACGCTGACAACCTCAGCGGGGTTCTTGATATGTGTCCAGCTAAGCTCGGAGATATGTATCATACCGAATACTCCGCCCAAGTCTACAAAAGCGCCGTAGCTTGTGAGAGACTTAACTATACCTGTGTAATGCTTGCCAACCTCGCAGGTCTCCCAGAACTCAGCTCTCTGTGCCGCTCTCTTCTCGCGTAATAACGCGCGGATAGAACCTACAATCCTTCTCATTCTGCCTCTCTGGGAAGCTTCGAGAAGCTTAAACTGTACTTCTTTACCTACTAAATCTTCAAGGTTATCGTCGCGGGAATCGGTAGCCTGAGAAGCGGGAATAAATACACGGTTATCCTTGTAGATAACGATAACGCCGCCCTTGACTACGCTGGCAACCTTACCTGTGAGAACTGTGTTGTTCTCGGCGAGCTCTTTGAGCTCGTCCCAGCTCTTCTGAGCGTCAACTCTGCGCTTGGAGAGCATAATTGTGCCCTCGGCATCGTTAGTCTTCATAATAAGAAGCTCAACTTCGTCGCCGACCTTAACAACGTCCTCAGGCTTGACCGAAGGATCATTGCTGAGCTCATCGGCAGGAATATAGCCTGACTGTTTTCTGCCAACGTCAACGATAACTTCGTTGGGAGCAATACTTACTACTACGCCTTTTACCCTCTCATTAGTATTTAAATTTTTGAGGGATTCCTCAAGCATCTCCTCAAAAGATTCATTTTCAACTGTTTCGCTGGACTTAACTTCTTCACTCATTGTATCCAGTACCTCCTTTATTATCCTCGCGGGCGTTGAAGCACCCGCGGTTACACCGATTGAACGTGAAATACTAACGAGACTTCTGTCAAGCTCCGGAGCCGTCTCGATTAAAACGGTGTTGTCGCACTTTGCCTTACAGATGTCGTAAAGCTTGGCTGTGTTAGAGCTGTGCCTGTCACCTATTACAATCATAAGGTCAGAGCATGAGGAGATTTCTTCGGCTTCCTCCTGTCGTTCTGATGTAGCCTTACATATTGTATCAAATATTTTCGCTTTTGTATAGACCTTTTTTACGGTTTTTAAACATTTTTTCCATTCTTTTTTTGAAAAAGTGGTCTGAGCGACTACAAAAATCTCTTTATTATTCTCTATGGGAATTATTTTCACAAGCTCATTGAGTTCATCGTCATTGTTGAAGGTGTAGCACTCCCCCTCACAATGACCGATAATGCCCTGAATTTCGGGATGATTCTTGTTACCCGCAATCAAAACAGGGGTTTTTGAGTCACCCGCCTGCTTGACAATTTTATGGATTTTTTTGACAAACGGACAGGTGGCGTCGACGCACTCGAGCCCCAGTTCGCTGATTTTATCATAAACGTTCTGGGCTACGCCGTGGGAACGGATGACGATTGTAGAGCCTTCGGGGCAATCCTCTACCCTGTCAACAGCCTTGCAGCCCTTCGCCTCAAGCTCGGAAACCATCTCCATATTATGAATAATCGGGCCGAGAGTACATACGCTCCCGCCCCTGTCTATTAAGTCATATACAATATCTACCGCGCGCTTTACGCCAAAGCAAAAGCCCGCGGTTTTGGCAACATTAATTTTACTTTGCATAATCCTTAAGATCCTGCTCTCTCATTTCTTTGATTTTACCCATAACAGTCGCGCCCGCGTTTTTGAGAGCGCGGCGGTCCATATCCTCGCCGATAAGTCCAAGCTCCTCGGCTGTGATAGGTTCGGAAAAGTGAATTATACGGCGGGCAAAGGTAGTGTCCTTGGTCTTTGTTATACAAGCGGGGACAACAGGCACGCCTGTCTGCTGAGCAATAACCGCAAAGCCGCTGCGCGGACGCATAAGCTCGCCCGTCTTGCTCCTGCCGACCTCAATAAAGATGGTCATAAGATTACCCTCGCGGATAATATCCTCGCCGTTCTTTAACGCCTTGACGTCGCCCGTGCCTCTTTTTACGGGGAAAGCACCGAGATTTCTGATAAGCCACGCGAAAAACTTGTTTTTGAACAGCTCATCCTTAGCCATAAAATTGATACGGCGCTTCTGGCTCAAACCGAGCAAAACAGGGTCGGAATATGAAAGATGATTGCAGGCTATAATATAGCCTTTGTTATCATCGGGAATAGCGCTTTTGTTAATAACCTTATAGCGGTAAATCAACTTGAAAATCGGCATACAAATCGCTCTGCCGACAGTGTATAATACCTTAGACTGCCCCATTTGTTTTCTCCTTGATAATGTTGATGATAAGCTCGATGCTGCCGTCGAGGTCAACCTCGGTTGTGTCCGCGAGCACAGCGTCGTCGGCTTGCTTTAAGGGAGCGATTTCACGGTGGGAATCGTTATAGTCGCGTGTAATAACGTCCTGTAGGATATCCTCGTACTTTACGTCCATGCCTTTCTCGACGAGTTCCTTGTAACGGCGCTCGGCGCGAGCCTCGGCTGATGCGGTAAGAAAAATTTTAACCTTCGCGTCGGGCAGAATTACAGTACCGATATCGCGACCGTCCATTATAACATTGTTTGTCTTGGCGATGTCGCGCTGTAAATCGAGCAGAAAAGCTCTTACAGACGGAACCGCGGAGATAGCGGACGCCATCATAGAAGCCTCGGGCGTGCGAATCAAGCCCGAAACGTCCTCCTTGTTGAGCAGTACTACCTGCTCGCCTTTGTCGTTGAATGTGAGCTCAACGGAAATATTAGAAAGAAGCTCATCGACATCTTTGCCCTCCTTAGGCTCAACGCCCGCGCGTGTAGCCGCTAAACCTACTGTGCGGTAGAGAGCTCCCGTATCAATATAAATAAAGCCGAGCCTTTTTGCGGCCGCCTTTGAAATTGTGCTTTTGCCTGCTCCCGCAGGTCCGTCAATTGCTATTGCTATAGACATATTGTTTTCTCCTTTCAGTCGAAAAAGTGATCAGTTATTAGTGAAGGGCGGGCTGCGCCCACACCCAATTTATACAATCCTCAGTCAGCTGCGCTGACAGCTCCTTTAGCCAAAGGAGCCATAAATATCAATTCAATATTTTATTATTGAGCTTTCTCCCGCGAGCTTGCCAGTAGCCCAGGCAATTGTGAGGTTGAAGCCGCCCGTATAGGCGTCAACGTCAATCAGCTCGCCCGCAAAGTACAAGCCTTTTATCAGCTTGCTTTCCATAGTTTTGGGGTTGATTTCGCTGACTTTGACTCCGCCCGAGGTGATTATAGCCTCTTCTATCGGACGCGGTCCCGATATTGATATAGTAAAATCTTTTAATAAGCTTATCAACCGAGACCGTTCTTCTCTGGTAACGGAGTTGCATTTTTTATCCTGCTGTATATTCCAGCGTTCGAGTACAACGGGAATCATCTTCTTCGGCAGAAGCGCCGAAAGTGAGTTTGAAACCGCTTTGTTTATATTTTCATTGAAGTCGCGGAGTATTCTCTTGTCGAGCTGTTCTCTGTCGAGGGCGGGCTTTAAATCTATATGCGCCGTGTATTCTAAAGAGTAATCGCGCATATTACAGCTCGCCGACAAAATCATCGGTCCCGACAGTCCGAAATGAGTAAAGAGCATTTCGCCGAAGTCGGTATAGACTGTCTTGCCGCTGTTATCGGTAACTTTAAGCCCGACGTTTTTTAAGGACAAGCCCTGCATTTCTTTGCAGGATTTGTCGGGACTCTCCAAAGGAACAAGAGAGGGCTTTGCGGGAATAACGGTGTGACCGAGCTTTTCGGCAAATCTGAAACCGTCGCCCGTGGAGCCTGTACGCGGATAGCTCAGTCCTCCTGTCGCGAGAATCACGCTGTCAAAATCGTATATTTTACCGTCAGCCCTGACAGACTTTACGGCGTTATTTTCAATAATAATATCCTCAACCTCGGCGGTTTTTATCCGCGCGCCGTTATCCGTAGCAAAGCGGCGCATAGTGTCCACCACGTCCATAGCTTTGTCGGATTCGGGGAACACACGGTTGCCGCGTTCAATCTTGGTTTTAAGTCCGAGGTTTTCAAAAAAGTCTATGATATCAAAAGGCGGGAAATTGTTAATCGCGCTGTACAGGAATTTATTATTCACGGGCACGTTGGACATAAAAGTCTCAATATCGCAGGCGTTGGTGATGTTGCACCTGCCCTTGCCCGAAATAAGTATTTTTCTGCCGACGCGCGGCATCTTCTCGAAAACAACAACCTCCGCGCCATACATAGAGGCAAATCCGGCCGCCATAAGTCCCGCGGCTCCGCCTCCTACAATCGCGGTCTTAGCCATTTCGTTTGTACTCTATCCTGCTTGAGGACTTTTCGTATACACCCTGATGGTTCCAGACGAGCTCGAGCTCCTTGAATGTATCGGTTACTTCGTCCTTCTTCTCGATAACAGTAGCGACAATAAGAGCGTTGACAAGGCTCAAAGGAGCAACCAGAGAGTCTACTACAGACGCCATATCGCTGCGGGCGATAAGAACCTCGTCAGCAGCCGTTACAAGCGGGCTGACCATTGAGTCGGTGATTGCTATAACATTGGCGCCTCTCTCCCCGGCGAGCGTCATTGAGTCCACCGCCATTGTGCTGTAACGCGGGAAGGAAATACCAATCATAACATCGTCCTTGCTGATGCGGAAAAGCTGCTCGTAGGTGTGAGTCTTTGATGTGTTTGTAATTACACGGACGTTGTCGAAAATCAATCCGAAATAATAGCCGAGGAACTCAGCAAGAGAGGCTGTAGAACGCACGCCGAAGATGTAAATTCTGCGCGCCTTGACGATAGACTGCACCGCGCGCTCAAAATCCTCGCGGGAAATCTCATCCAGAGTACGGCGGATTTTGTCAATATCCTGGTTCATAATCGCGTCAAGGACGTCGTTGTCTCCTATTCGGGTGGTTGTTACGTCAATACGCTGAACCGAGGTAAGCTTGTCCCTTATCATCTCCTGCATAGCTTTCTGGAGTTTGGGATAGCCGGAATAGCCGAGCTGAGTCGCAAAACGCACTACGGTGCTTTCGGACACGCCTACCTTCTTGCCGAGCTTTGACGCTGTCATAAACGCGGCGCTGTCGTAGTGTTCTTCTATAAAATCAGCGATACGCTTTTGCCCTTTGGAAAACGTATCCTTGTTCATTTCTATTCTTGAAAGTAAATGCTCTACCATAATAATACCTTCTCTAAAGTAAATTCATCTACATAATCAGAAAATTTCAAAATTCATCAATTCATTTTAGCACTTAAACTTGCAGAATTCAACTGTTTTGCAGTATTTTACAATAAATTTTGCAAGTTTAGGGATTTTAGCTATCAAATTCTTGCATTATAAAGGGTAATATGGTAAAATTGCAGGAGGAAAAGACGGTGAAAATATGATTGCTGTAATCGACTACGGCGGCGGTAACATTCAAAGTGTTTACAAGGCGCTGAAATTTATTGACTGCGAGTGTAAAATCACTTGCGATAAAGATGAAATAATAAACGCTGACGGAGCTATTTTACCGGGTCAGGGCTCGTTTGGCGACTGCGTTGAATCAATGAGGAAAAACGGCATTGACGAAGCGGTAACTCAGTTTATTAACAGCGGAAAGCCTTTCCTTGGAATATGCGTTGGCTTACAGCTGCTTTTTGAGGGCAGCGAGGAAAACCCCGAGACCGCGGGATTGGGGGTTTTTAAGGGTATCATCAAAAAAATCCCGAACGGCGAAGGCTTAAAAATTCCGCATATGGGCTGGAACAGCATAAAAACACTTAATAACGAGGGTATTTTCAAAGGGATTGAGGACAACTCCTATGTCTATTTTGTTCATTCCTATTACTTAGACGCTGAGGACAAAAGCATTGTCAGCGCGCAGACCGAGTACGGCGTAAAAATTGACGCGGCAGTTACCCGCGGCAACGTAACGGCTACTCAGTTCCATCCCGAAAAGAGCGGAGAAACAGGGCTTAAAATGCTGAGAAACTTCGCTGCTATGTGTGAGGTAAAATAAATGTACGCAAAAAGAATTATCCCCTGCCTTGATGTCAAAAACGGCAGGGTTGTAAAAGGTATGAGCTTCGTTAACCTTGTTGATGCGGGCGACCCTGTGGAGTGCGCGATTCAATACGACAAAGAGGGCGCGGACGAGCTCGTGTTCCTGGACATCACCGCGTCAAGCGACGCGAGAAATATTGTAACTGATATGGTCAAGCGAGTAGCCGATTGTATTTTCATTCCGTTTACAGTTGGCGGCGGAATCAGGAGCGTTGACGACTTTAACGAAATACTCAGAGCGGGCGCGGACAAGGTGAGCGTAAACAGCGCGGCTATCAAGCGCCCCGAGCTTATCAGGGAAGCGTCGCAGAAGTTCGGCAGTCAGTGCGTGGTTGCCGCGATTGACGCTAAAAGAAAAGGAAACAGCTGGGAGGTATACCTCAACGGCGGCAGAGTACCTACGGGACTGGACGCTATTGAGTGGGCTGTTAAATGCGCAGAACTCGGCGCGGGAGAAATCCTGCTCACAAGTATGGACGAGGACGGTCAGAAAAACGGCTACGACCTTGAGTTGACAAGGGCTGTGTCCGAAAGGGTGAACATTCCCGTAATCGCGAGCGGCGGCGCGGGAGCGCTTGAACACTTTTATGACGCTCTGACCGAGGGCAAAGCTGACGCAGTGCTGGCGGCGAGCTTGTTCCACTTTGGCGAGATTCCGATACCCGAATTGAAGAAGTATCTAAGGGATAAAGGCATAAGCGTGAGATAAGGGGATTTTTAAACTGTTTATCCCCCTTTTGTCCGCAGCGGACATTTTCCCCACAGGGGACAACCTCGTCAGGCTCGGATTGACAGAAAAGCAATATAGTATAAGAACAAGGTGGCGGCTGCGCCGCATTTGTACAATCCTCAGTCACGGCAAGCCGTGACAGCTCCTTTAGCCAAAGGAGCCTTTTTTCTTCACGGTATAAAGAGGAAAGGGCGACCGAAAATCGGTCGCCCTTATTTGTTGGTACATATTCAGCCTCCCTTTGTTAAAGGGAGGTGGCGCGCGCTTGCGCGTGACGGTGGGATTGATTTTTTTAATCCCCCTTGAAATCAGTAAATCTGATTTCTTTCCCCCTTAAACTAAGGGGGACGTATTATTTAACTTTGACTTTCAGTTCCAGCACAACTCCGTTGACTTTTATCTTCAAGGTTGTCTTACCTTTCTTTAAGCCCTTGACCTTAATGGTTGTCGCGGTGTTCTTTGAAATCACCTTTGCTATCTTTGTGTTGGTGTAAACATTCTTAGCCGTACTAGCTTTGCCTGAAATTTTTATGGATACAGTCTTGCCTTTCTTGACGCTTACACAGGTCTTTGAGAGCTTCGGCGAGGTTGTAACAGTCACCTTACAGGTCAGCTTTTTGCCTGTGGTGAGCGCCGCTGTAATTGTTGCCGAGCCTTTCTTCAAGCCTGTTACCTTGCCTTTGCTGACTGTCGCCACAGCTTTATTTGACGTGCTCCAAGTTTTTACATTTCCGTCGGTGACTTTCAGAGTAACCGTTCCGCCCGCCTTTACGCTTGCTTCAGTTTTAGAAATATTCGCAGCGGGAGCGGAAGTTGAAGCTTCTGTCGGTTCTGTCGCCGTACTTGGCTCTGTTACGGGCTCGGTCATCTGAGTTTCAGAGCTTGGCTCTGTTACGGTTGGCTCTGTTGCTTCGGTATCTCGAAGATTATTGACTTTTAGAGCGCCTTCGCACGGGTGTGTATAGTAAGTACCCTCGGGGATTTTTAAATCGGTTGTCACCGCGTCCTTGTCAGCGTAATCCGTTCCGTCTGAGCCGACAAGCTTATCAACAATATAATCTATAGAGTCGTTACCGGTATACAAAGTAGCGTTTACATTTGTGATAGACAGGAACGGCTGATTATCGGCTATTTCAAAGCCCTCTTCGGATTTAAATTTGAAAATTGTTACAGCTCCCTGTTTTTCCGTGTAGCCTGTATAAAGCTCTGCTCCCTTAATACTGCTTTCAACCTTAACAGTACCGAATGAAACCCATTTTCCGTCGAGCTTAATGCTTTGTTCAGCGTATGTGTTAAAGCTGGAAAAAATTTTCATTTCGATTTCTGTAAATGTTGTGGTTGCGGTTTTGGAGCTGTCAATATAGAAATTGAGCGTCATATCGGGACCACCCGCTCCGTAATAGTAAACAACGGCGTTTACACCGATTACGGTTCCGATAACAAGTATGAATGATAATAGTATTGCTAATAGTTTTTTCATAATAACAACCTCCTTTTGTTATTCTATATATATAACCTCGTGAAACTAAGTTTTGTGACAGTTATCATTTATTTTATGATAATCATCACATTCGTCAATTATATTCTACCATTATTGCATTATATTTTCTATTAGCTTTAATGTAGAATATAAAGAAGGATATTTGTTTAATTAGCACTAAAAAAACGTACTTTTTGGTGAATAATAAAAAAGTCGTTCTGAGCGGTGCCCGCAGGGCAATTCGCGGAGCGAATAGTCGAAGGCTTCCCCCTTGGGGAGATTCCCCTAAGGGGACAACCAACAATGTTGAATTTATATGCGGGACAACCTCGGCAGGCTCGGAATGACAGCGAGATACCTAATGAAATAATTTAGGGAGCCCGAGACGGACTCCCCTACGTGTTAACTGAATACTGAATAATAAATTTACCTTTTCAGCTTTCCGCTTTCAAATATTTTCTCGCTGGTTTCTATGATGTGGTCAACATATTCGCTGCCGCATTTTTCCCTTATCAGCTCCATTGTCGGGGTATATTCATCGGGATTGCCTCTTGTTAAGGAGTGGCAGTCCGTGCCCACGATGTCGATATAACCGCGTTTGATATATTTTAATAAGCGGCGTTTTTGAGCGAAGCCCTTGAAAGCTCCGACATTTGTCTGGATTATGACGTCCTCATCGAGCAAATCCTCAACCAAGCCCTCGTCAATCATAAGATGATGATAACGCTCGATGTGGGTAAGCACAGGTTTCAGCCCGTAGTTACCCTTGAGGCGGTAGATGTAATCCATAGTATGGTCGGTGAAATGACTGTCAAAGGGGAACTCCACAAGTATATAGTCGGAGTCGCCGTAAGTGATTCCCGACAAGTCCTTATTATTGAACAGGTAGCGTGTGACGTAAACCTCCGCGCCGATACAGACCTCAATATCACGGGGAAGCTCGGGCAGAAGCTTTTTCATAGACTCAAGTCTGCGCGCCTTGAACTGAGCTATGCTCTCCTCGTTCGTGTAAAAATGAGGAGTAAAACACAGCTTGTTTACGTTCTGAGCGCGGAGCTTGTCTATAATTTGTAAGGTCATTTCGACGCTTTTGGAGCCGTCGTCCATCTCGGGAAGGAGATGGGAATGCATATCATAGTAAACCATTAAACATTAAACATTATAAATTAATAATTTAATTGCGCATTGCGCATTACGAATTGCGAATTAGATATACTCGCAGACTTTGTCGCCCATCTCGGTGGTGGAAACTTTAATAGTATCGTCCGATAGAATATCGGGAGTGCGGTACTTTTTGAGAGCCTCGTTCACGGCGTTCTCAATGGCGTTCGCCGCCTCTCCCTCATCGAGCGAATAGCGAAGCATCATAGCAACGGAGAGAATTGTAGCGAGCGGGTTGGAGATACCCTGTCCCGCAATATCGGGAGCTGAGCCGTGGATAGGCTCATAGAGTCCGAACTTGCCCTCGGCAAGTGAAGCAGAGGCGAGCATACCGATTGAGCCCGCTATCATTGAAGCCTCATCGGAGAGAATATCGCCGAAGATATTGGACGTGACGATTACGTCAAACTGACGGGGGTTGCGGACAAGCTGCATAGCGCAATTGTCAACATAAAGGTGGTTGAGCTCAACCTCGGGATAATCCTCGGCAACTTTTATGACTGTCTCTCTCCAAAGTCGGGAGCTTTCGAGCACGTTCGCCTTGTCTACGCTTGTAACCCTCTTATCACGCTTCATAGCCATCTCAAAAGCTACTCTGGCGATACGCTCAATCTCGGGAACGGAATACATCTCGGTATCCCAAGCGGCGGGAGCGCCGTCCTCTGTGGTGGTTCTGCCGCGCTTGCCGAAGTAAATTCCGCCTGTGAGCTCGCGCACGATGAGGATGTCGAGCTGTCCGCCGATAATCTCGTCTTTAATCGGAGAATCGCCCTGAAGCGGTTCAAAAATAACCGAGGGACGAAGATTGGCGAAAAGTCCGAGGGCTCCTCTGATGCCGAGAAGTCCCGCCTCGGGGCGCTTGTTGCCCGGGAGATTGTCCCACTTGGGACCGCCTACCGCGCCGAGAAGCACGCTGTCTGACGCCTTACATTTATCGATAGTCTCCTGAGGAAGCGGCTCGCCTGTGGCGTCAATAGCGCAGCCTCCCATCAGAGCTTCGTCATATTCTACCGAGAAGCCGAATTTGTCGGCGGTTTTGTTGAGGACTTTCACTGCCTCGTCAACAATTTCGGGGCCGATTCCGTCGCCCTTGAGTAAAGTTATTTTGTAGTTTTTCATTTTGATTTCTCCTTAAACTTTATGAATTAATTATCGCACAATAAAACGCTAAAGATTGTAAACCAAGCTACAATCTTCAGGTATTATCCTCGGGCATAACGGGTATCTTGCGATATACCTCCAACACCCTGTCGCGCTGCCACAGCATAGGATTAACACGCGCCGAATAGCCGAAGCCGTTGTCCATCACCCACTCAAAGGGTTTGGCGCGGGGAATTCCGTAAACTGACAGCAACGTCATAATCACGCCGCCGTGGGTTATAACGACGGCTTCGGTGTTGCCTGTTTTCATCAATCCTTCGACAATCTGTTCAAACACACCGCAGATACGCTGTGTAAACTCTGTCGGACTTTCTCCGTTCGGAGGCTTAACGCCGTTTTCACCCGCGAGCCATTTTTGAAAAAGCTTATCGTACTTTAAATCATCTGCCGACTTGTTCTCCCAAGCTCCGAAATTACACTCGGCAAGCTTATCTATAACCAAGGGTTTTATGTCGGGGTAAATAATCCGCGCCGTTTCAACACAACGCTTTAAAGGGCTGGTGAAAACAACCTGCGTACCCGGATAAATATACTTGCTGTCATACGACACAAGATTTTGCTTGCCCTCTTCGCTCAGGGAAACATCAGTTGTACCTATGTATTTGCCCTTGAGCGTGTCGGCTATGTCGCCGTGTCGGATAAAGTGAATTACATAACTTTGCATAATCTACCTGCTTTACAAATTGTAATTAATATATTATACTGATAGTAATAACTATGAGGTGGTTAATATGACAAAAGAATTCGGAAGAATGATATCAAATCTGAGAAAAAAAAGAGGTCTGAGCCAGAAAGACGCCGCCGCTGAGCTTGGAATTTCTCAGTCCCTGCTCTCTCACTATGAAAAAGGAATCCGAGAGTGCGGGCTGGAGTTCTTGGTTAAAATAGCGGAATACTATGAGGTGAGTACCGATTATCTGCTGGGAAGAGCCCCTGCCGCTAACGCCGAAGAAAATGCTGCCTCAACGGAAAGCGCGGATGTGCAAATTGTAAAGAGCAACACCTTTTGCCTGTTGAACAGAAGGGTTATAAACAACTCAGCTTCAATAATATACAGTATTCTGTCCGATATCAATAACAAAAAACTGCAAAAAAACATAAGCGACTATCTCAGCATTGCGCACTATAATATGTTCAGGAAATTATATTCTTTAAAAGAAAATAATCCCAATGATATTTTCAAATTGCGCTCGCAAAACTACGAAACACTCTGCGACGCGGGGCTGAGAATTCTGGAAGCCAGAATAAAAACAGCAGCCGAGAACATTGACGGACCAAAGCTTTCCTTTGATATCCTTGCCGATAAATTCCCCGAAAGCATTTCGTCGCTGAACGAGATGATTAAGAACGCCGAAACAGCGATTAATCAAAATATTAAATTGCAATAATTTACGGCTTGATAAAGCAGCCGCCGCGAAAAGCGGCGGCTTTTTCATTACTGTGCTTTTGTTGACGGAGCTGTAGGAGTTGTAGGCTCCTCGCCTTTACTTACTATAATCGTAACAGTTGAACCGTACTCGAGCTTATCACCCGGTTTGTTGTCCTTGTAGCCGATTACAGTATCCTTGTCAACTTTCTTGCTGTATTGATATTCAGCGTTTACAACAAAGCTGTTTTTAGCGAGAGCTTTGGCTACTCTGTTCACGCTCTTTTTCTCAACGCTCGGCAGTTTGCGCATCTGGGAGCCTTTACTGACTTTTACGGAGATTGAGTAATCACCCGACGCCGTAAGAGGCGAACCCGCCTTGGGAGCTTGCTCTATTATATATCCTTCAGGGAATTCATCGCTGAAGCTCTCGTACGTATCAAGATAAATTGAAAGCTCATCATTCTCTTCGGCGTCATTCTTTGCCTCTTTGTAAGTCTTACCTACATAATTCGGAATTGTTTCGCCTGTCCACTTTTCGGTAGCGGCAGAGGTTTCAATTTCGTTCTGATGGTGGAAAAGTTCTTTGAACGGATTCTGAATTACCAGAAATACACCCGCAACGCCTAACACAAGAACTGTTATTATAGCGGTAAGAATAACAGGCATCTTATGCGAAAGGTTCCCGGTGCCGTTGAGATTTGATTTTTTAACATTCATATTCGCTGTTCGGGAGATTTCCTCCTGAATAGCCTGAGCTGTATGTGACACAGAAAGCTGTGAGCGCAAATCGTCAAAGTCGGTTATACGGTTTTCGCGCTTAACCTGCAAGCCGTTAGCGATGGCAGTTACAACGTGAGGCGGAAGCCTCTTGACGGTACTTGTGCTCATCAACAAACGCGAATCCTTAAAACGGTCCTTGGCGCTGGCGGGAAGATTACCCGTAAGCGCGTAGAACAACGTCGCCGAAATTCCGTAAATCTCCGTAATACTGTCAAGCGGGAAATTGTTCTCGTACTGCTCGGGAGCCGCGCAACCCGAGAAAAGCTGGGATTTTAGAGGTGTTCCGCGCTTGCGCTCGTTAGATGTGGCGAGACCCGCAATTTTTATTTTACCGTAAGCGGTAACGTACATATTCTTGGGAGAAATAGCGTAATGTCCCAATCCGCGGCGATGAAGCGCCTCCAAAGCGGAAATAACAGGCATAAACAACGGACGGGCTATATCCCATTCGAGATGTCCGTTGCTGCGCTCAACATACTCCCTGAAAGGAATGAGGTCTTGGTTTTCCTCAATAACATATGCTGTGTTATTCTCCTGGAAAATGTTATGAATTCTAATCAGCGCGGAAAAATCCTTGAGCTCGGCAATTGTACGGAAATATGAAATGAAATCCGTCATAAGCTTACGGAATACATCCTCGTTCTCGTATCTTACCGTGAGGTTAAGTTCGCCGTTTTCACGTTCAAAAAGACCCATAGGAAGAAACTCGCAAACGATTACGACATCGCCCGTCTGCTTATCAAACGAAATGTAACGAGAGCTTTCGCCGTTGGTTTCAAGCACGGAGCCTACGATATAACGTCCGTGAAGAAGAGTATTATATGGTAAAAACGGAGAGTTCTGCTCCGTAGAATTATCAAATTTACAACTGGGGCAAATAACATTGTCGCCGATTTCCCGCATACAGCCCATACACAAAGACATTCGGTTACCTCCTGATTGTACACAAAATTACTTATTATAAGTATATCATAACGTATAATACAATTGCAATAAATGACGTAGTATTTTATATTACAGTTTTGTTATTGATTATTTTCTTTATTGGAAACAAAAATGATGGCTTTCCCCTGTTTTACAGCGACTTTCACGTAGTCACATTTAAACAAATTCGACTTACCCAAAGAGGAATTATGAGCAAGAATTAAGTTATCAGCGGGATACTCAACCTCGCCTATATAGGAAACCAAAACTTCTTTACAGCCGAAAGGAAATACGGAAAACTCGTGTCCGTACAGGTTGTCAAAGCTGTATACTCCCTCGCTTAAGACCCTTACAACTACGTCCTTGTCCGACATAACGGCTTCGACTCCCTTTTCCTCAAGGAAGCTCAACACACAGTAATTTGAGAATGTGTGGGACAGACTTCCTCCAGCGGCTCCCAAAAGGCAGACTTCGTTAAAGCCGCGTTCCACGGCGACCTCGGCGCAATGCATTGAGTCGGTATCGTCCTTGTGAGTTTTGAGTTTTATTATCTCTACGCCGTCAGGTATGCTGCCGCGATAAGAATCGAAATCTCCCACAAACAAATCAGGAATAATCTCAGCTTTATTTAGCACAGCCATACCGCCATCCGCCGCGATGACGTAATCATCGATAGTTATATTTTGTTTGATAAAATTCGAATCGGCGCATGGCGAGGCGCAGACGATTACGCACTTTTTCAGTTCTTTTTCTGCCATTCTTTTATATCCTTAACTTCGTTATACATAGCGACATAGCTGTCGTGGCGGGACTTGGAAATCTTGCCTTCCTCAACAGCCTTCAAAACAGCGCAGCCTTTTTCGCAAGTGTGGGAACAGGAGGTGAACTGACACTCGGTCAGATAATCCTTGAACTCAGGGAAACAGAATTTGATATTATCCTTGTCAATCATATTGTAACGTTCGAGGTCTACGGTTGAAAACCCCGGGGTGTCCGCTACATAACCCCCGTCGGTCTTGAAAAGCTCGACGGTACGCGTAGTGTGTCTGCCGCGTCCCAGTTTTTCGCTTATCTCCCCTGTTTGAAGCTCCAAATCGGGATAAAGGGTGTTGAGCAGTGTGGATTTTCCAACGCCGCTGTTTCCCGTAAAAGCCGCAATTTTACCTTTGAGATAAGCTTTTATTTCATCCGCGCTTGCGGGCTGTGAGGAGGAATATGAAAATGCTTTTATTCCTGCTGTTTTATATATTAAGAGCAAATCCTCAGCCGACTTTAAGTCAGTCTTTGAAATAACTACTACTGGTTCAATGTCGTTATCCACAGCTGCCGCAGTCATTTTGTCAATCACGAGGGCATTGGGAGCGGGCTCTGTTGTTGAAACGACAATAACCAAAATATCAATATTGGAAAGCGGCGGGCGTTTGAGCGTATTCTTTCGGGGGTGTATTTCCTCGATTGAGCAATAGCCGTCAGTCGGGACGGTAATCGTTACTCTGTCACCGACTTTGGGAGAATTGTTCTTTTTGCGGAAGATACCCCTCGCTTTGCACTCGTATACACCATTGGCGGCTTCTACATAATAGAAGCCGCCTGTGCTTTTTAAAATGATTCCTTTTAACTCAACCATCAGTTTTCACCCTCGGTTTCAGCCGCTTCGGTTGGCGCAGTTGTCACAGTTGGAGCTTGCGTCTCGGGCGGCTTAGTCGGCGCTTTGGTGGTTTGGGGTTCGGTTGGTACAAAGTCATACGATTCGGTTGTATAACTCACAGTAGAATAGTCTATTGAATATTTCCTGTAGTTTTGTCCGTCAAGCATTATCAGTACAGTGGACTTTCCGCTGCCTGTAAATGACATTGCGTAGCTTGTGTTGTACTTGGGATTGATTTTCTTGGTGTACTTGGAATCGATAACGCCGTCAACGGAAACAGTCATCTTGATCTCATAATCGACGTTCTTGGGCATATCGATTGTGATGTTTACGGTGGACTGACTGCCCTTACCCGAGCTTACAATCAAGTTGACAATAGTTCCGTCATCAACCTTACTGTACTGGAGCGGAGACTGTCCGATTACAGTTCCCTCGGGAGCTCGGCTTTCGTCGTCATAAGTGTATTTACACTCGAGCTTGCACTCAGAAAGCTTGGACTGAGCGTCGTATAACGTCTTGTCGGTTACTTCGGGCACGGTGATTTTTTCTTCCTTTGAACCGCGTACAACATAAAGATAAACGGTAGAACCGACTGTAGCGTGTACACCGGCGGGCGGGAATGTATCAACAACAGCGTTTGTCGCGCCGAGGTTATCGTATACATCAATAAATTTAGGAGTAAGGCTCTTTTCCTTTATGAGCTCGGCTGCCTCTTTCTTGCTGAGATTCTTACAGAAAGGAACACTTGCCTCTACATCTTTACTGTTGACGGTAAGCTCAATTGTGGCTCCTGTCTTAACGAGCTTTGAACCAGCTTCGGGGCTCTGCTTTACAATCTCGCCCGTCTTTTTCTTGCTGTCGAATTTGGGACTGCTTTTAATCTCAAATTTGAAGTTATTCGGGTTTTTCTCGTTGGCTTCAACTATTGTCATTCCTACGAAATTGTCGATGGGAACGTTGGTACTCTGGTTGGAAACGCAGCCCCTGATAAGTGCCGCTGAAAGGAAAATGACAATCATAATAACAGCGACTACCACTGCTGTTTTTACGGCATAGAACGAATTCTTATGTTCTTTCTTCTCCTCTATCTCCTCTGCCTCATCATCGTCCTTGGACTTAGGCTCGGGCTTATGGGTTTTTTTTACATACTTCGTCGGATCGGAGTCAACGAAATATTTATAATCGAAATGAACATTCGGGTTCAGTCTGAAGCGCTCCAAATCGCCGAGCATATCGAGGGCGTTCTGGTAACGCTGAGCGGGATTCTTCTGCATTGCGTGCATAGTAATCTGCTCAAGTCCCAGAGGTATACCGGGGTTAATCTCCCTTGGCATCCTAGGCTGAGACTGAAGATGCATTAAAGCTACGGTAACCGCGCTGTCGGCGTCAAACGGAAGCTTGCCCGTAATCATCTCGTAAAGCATTACGCCAACGGAGTAAATGTCGGTTCTTCCGTCGGTCTGGCTGCCTCGTGCCTGCTCGGGAGCTATATAATGAACAGAGCCTATAGCCTGTTCGGTCATTGTCTTTGTCTGGGTATCTGTAAGACGGGCAATACCAAAGTCCGTTACTTTAATAGTGCCGTCCTGTAAAAGCATAATGTTATGGGGTTTGATATCGCGGTGAACAACGCCCTTGTTGTGAGCGTGCTGGAGAGCCTTTAGAATCTGAGTTGTGAGGTGCAGAGCCTCGCGCCAGTCAAGAACTCCCTGTTGACCGATATACTCCTTGAGAGTGATACCGTCGATATACTCCATGACAATATACTGAATCATATCGCCAAAGCTTACGTCGTAAACCTTAACAATATTCGGGTGAGAGAGCATAGCGATAGCTTTACTCTCGTTTTTAAAGCGTCTGATGAACTCGTCGTTGTTGAGAAACTCATCCTTAAGAATCTTAACGGCGACTTCTCTCTCGTCAATTGTGTCGGTACAGCGATACACGTACGCCATACCTCCTACACCAATGAGCTCGTGGATTTCATAACGTCCGTCAAGCTTTTTGCCGCTGTATTTATCCATAAACTCACCCCCTAATAAATAACCGCTACGGTAATGTTGTCAGTGCCGCCGCCTTCTTTGGCTTTTTCGACTAAGATATCGGTCAGACCTTCGCCTCTGTTTTCGTGGCAAAGCTTAACCATATCGCCTGTTGTAACACAGTTTGAAAAACCGTCGGTACAAACTAACAGCACATCGCCGTATATAAAATTGGTTTCGATATAATCCAGGTGAACATCGGATTTAATGCCCAAAGCGCGGGTGATAAAATTCTTGTTCGGATGCGTCTGAGCCTGCTCGGCTGTGATTTCGCCCCTGCGGACCATCTCCTGTACTACGGAATGGTCCTCGGTGAGCTGTTTTATCTTGCCGCCGCGTATCGCGTAGGTTCGGCTGTCGCCGACGTGAACTACGTGAACGGTTGTATCCTTAATCAGCACAAACTCGCAGGTTGTGCCCATTCCCGTGAGCTCAACATCCTTTTGAGCCATATCGTAAATCGCCTTGTTTGCCTGAGAGACAATCTCTGTCATCAATGTGGCAAGCTCGGGCTTTGACAGCTCGTCGGAATACATCTTCTCGATTTCCTGACTGATGTACTCCACAGCGGATGCGGATGCGATATTGCCGCCGTTGGCTCCTCCCATTCCGTCACACACAACAGCCCATACGCAGCTTGGGGAAATAACTCCGAAACGGCAGTCGTCCTGGTTCTGGGTTCTGACTAAGCCTATATCACTTTTACTGAAAATTTCCAAAGTTATTAACCTCCTTCTAAATCAAATATAATAAGGCGCTGAAGAAATGCCTCAGATACTCTTTGTGTTAAGATTCTTCGCTTACGCTCAGAATGACACGGGAGAATATATTTATATCGAATTACGTCTGAGTTGTCCGCAGGACGCGTTGATGTCGCTGCCGAGAGTTCTCCTGATTGTGGCGGTTATGCCGTGCTTTGAGAGAATTTCGACAAACGCTTTTTGACGCTCGGTTCTGCTCTTTTTATAGCCTGTGCCCTCAACAGTGTTTACGGGTATCAGGTTGACGTGGCAGTTCATACCTTTCAAAAGCTTTGAGAGCTTTTGGGCGCATTCCCCGCTGTCGTTCTCGCCGTCAATCATAGCGTATTCAAAGCTGACGCGCCTGCCCGTGATGTCAAAGTAATCGCGGCACGCCTTGATAAGCTGTTCTATCGGGTAACGATTGTTGACGGGCATAGTTCTGCTTCGGGTCTCGTTGTCGGGAGCGTGAAGCGACACCGACAAAGTTAAGGCGAATTTATATTCAGCGAGTTCATATATCCTCGGAACAATTCCGCAGGTTGAGAGCGTGATATGCCTCATACCGATGTTGAGACCGTCCTCGGAGCTTACAAGTTTTAAAAAGCGAATCACATTATCGAAATTATCCAGCGGCTCACCCATACCCATCAGCACTATGTTTGAAATGCGGATGTTTAAATCCTTTTGGGCGGCTTCAATCTGGGCTAAGATTTCGGAAGCTGTGAGACTTCGGGAAAACCCGCTTTTGCCCGTCGCGCAAAAGGTACAGCCCATCTTGCAGCCGACCTGAGTAGACACACAAATCGAGTAGCCGTGATGATAGCTCATTACTACGCTTTCGATATATTCACCGTCATTTAGACAGAATAAGTATTTTACTGTTTTATCATAGCGTGATACAAGCTTTTTTTCAATATTTGCAACAGAAATGTAACAACTTCCCGACAAAAAATCGATAATATTCGCGGGAATATTACGCATTTGAGAAAACGACGTCACGCCTTTACTGAGCCAATCGGAAATTTGTCTGGCTCTGAATCTCGGAAAACCGTTGTCTGTTATGAAATTTTCGAGTTCGTTATAGTAGAGAGATTTAATGTCAATCATAGTTTTTCTCTTTTGAATTTGGCTATGAAAAATCCGTCGTTTTTGCCGTTCGGGAAGAGCGTGAGAACGTTGTCGGGTTCATCGATAACGCTCTTTATATTCAGGTTAAGTTTTTCGGGTTTGAAATCGGGATTCTCATTTAAAAACCGGTTTACATTCTCGATATTTTCGGCGGGATTGAGCGTACAGGTTGAGTAAACCAGCGTACCGCCGTACGCGGTATTCTCAGCGGAATTTAAAAGAATCCTATACTGGAGCTCGTGCAGCTCATCGCTGAGCAAATCTTTTTTATAGCGGATTTCGGGCTTACGGCTGAGAACACCCAAGCCCGAACACGGAACATCGCAGAGGACCTTGTCGGCTAGAGGGAGCTCGCGCGTGTCCTTCTCAGCGTTTCGGATATCGGTTCGGATGATATCTATGCCCAAACGCTTTGCAGTAGAGCTGATGAGTTTAAGCTTATGCTCATAAATGTCAAAGGAAAAGATTTTTCCACGGTTTTTCATATACTGAGCAGCCGTAAAGGACTTTCCCCCGGGCGCCGCGCAAACGTCTATGAGGACATCGTTGGGCTGAGGGTTGAGCGCTTTTACGCAAAGCTGTGACGCTATATCCTGGATATAAAACTCGCCGTTTTTGTAGGCTTTGAGTCCCTCGATTGAGCCTGTGTTTTTAAGCACCAGGGCGTTTTCGCAGAGTTCACTTTTCTCGGCTTTTACGCCTTCGGATTCAAGCTCGGCAATCAGCTTTTCGCAGGTAGTTTTCAGAGTATTAACACGTGCTGTGAGCTGCGGTCTGCCCGATAGATTCTCGAGGATACCGACTGTAACGTCTTCGCCGTAGGCTTTGAGCCACAAAGAGACCAAGTCACGCGGGCAGGAGTATTTTACGCTGTAATAATACTCCGTGTCCTTGCTCTTGTCGGGCAAGGTGTACTTTGTTTCAGCTCTTGTCACCGAACGCAAAACACCGTTGATAAAACCCGCGGATTTCATCAGCTTGTGCTTTTTCGCAAGTATTACGCTTTCGTTTACAGCCGCGCTGTCGGGGACTTTGTCCATAAACACAAGCTGTAAAATGCCGAGCCTGAGAATCACTTTTGTTTTTAGCTCAATTTTCCTTAAAGGAATTTTTGAGTACTGCTTGATGATATAATCCAGTGTTATCTGCCTTTCCAGAACTCCGTATACGAGAGCCGAAAGAAAGGATGAGTCGGTTTTATTTAATTTATTTTCTTTTATGGAATTATTCAAGGCAAGCGCGGAATAAGCTCCGTCTCTCTCGATATTCAAAAGAATTATTAACGCTATATTTCTGATATTCATATTAAACTATCTTCTGTTTCTTCCCGCGGCAATAAAAACCAGACGCAAGAGCTGCATTATTGAGGTTGCCGCGGCGGCAACGTAAGTCATAGCCGCTGCCTGCAAGGTGCGCTTGGCTCCCACATATTCGGTTTCGCCTAGCATACCTGTTTCTTTGATGCACTTTAACGCGCGTGATGAGGCGTTGAACTCAACGGGCAATGTCGCTACGGTAAACAATACGCACGCGGAAAAGAGGATTATTCCTACATAAAGCAAGGGCTGAAGCGCAGAGGTGATGAGACCGAGGATAATAAAAATCCAGCTCGCCTTTGTGCCGATATTTGCCGCGGGCAGGATAGCGCTCCTGATTTTGTTGGGAAGATACCCCTGAGCGTACTGAACAGCGTGCCCCGCCTCGTGACAGGCTACACCCACAGCGGCGATTGAATTGGCGTTGTAGACGCTCTCCGACAGGCGTATAACGTTGGTTCGGGGATCAAAATGGTCGGTATAACTGCCCTTAATCTGTTCTATCCTTACTCCTGAAACTCCGTTATTCGACAGCACCTTCTGAGCCGCTTCATATCCTGTAAGCCCTCGGGAGTTTGCCATTGAGCCGTACTTGCTAAAAGTGCTTTTCATCTTTATCTGAACCACCAGTGTGAGAATAAAGCACGGCAGCATAAAGAGAAAATAGCTCCAGTTGTAATAATATAAATGACTAAAATTCATACTAACCTCTAATTAAATTTTTCTCCGATTTTGAGCGGATGACCTAGCAGGAACGACTTTGAATCCATACGCTTTTTTCCGCTGAGCTGAAGCTCTTTTATTATGAGAGAGCCCTCGCCGCAAGCTACTGTAAGCGGGTCGGTTGAGATAATCCTGCCCGCTTCTCCTCTTTGATCGCACAATATAGTCGAATGGATTTTGACATCCTTGCCGTTCAGCTTTGATACGGCGACAGGCCATGTCTGGAGTCCTCTAACCTTGTTGTGAATCTCGGTGTTTTTTAAACTCCAATCAATCGGGCATAGCTCCTTTGTGATTTTGGAGGTATAGGTCGCCTTGCTCTCGTCCTGCTTTTGGGGAGTTATACTATCGAGCTTTGAGAGAGTTTCGATAAGCAAATCAGCGCCCATAACCGCGAGCCTGTCAAAGAGCTCGGCGGATGTTTCGTTCTCACCGATTTCGGTCTCTTTTGTCAAAAGGATATCGCCTGTGTCGAGCCCCTCGCCCATATACATTGTCGTGACGCCCGTCACCTTGTCACCGTTGAGTACCGCCTGCTGAATCGGCGCGGCTCCGCGGTATTTCGGCAGGAGTGAGCCGTGCACGTTGATACAGCCATACTTTGGTAAATCAAGT
Source organism: Ruminococcus sp. (assembly GCA_017458845.1). Lineage (GTDB taxonomy): Bacteria > Bacillota > Clostridia > Oscillospirales > Acutalibacteraceae > Ruminococcoides. Next base: position 13,249 of record JAFSZY010000042.1, on the reverse strand, counting down.
ATATTTTTCGGAAGTATTTTTCCGTAAGCCACAACGACAATAACGTCGGGGTTGAGTTCTTTTAATTCTTTGTAAGAATTATCATCTTTTAGTGTAGTTGGTTGAAAAACCTTCAAGTCATATTTTTCAGCGCACACCTTTACGTCGGGCGGGGTCATAATCTGCTTACGTCCCACAGGCTTGTCGGGCTGAGTGAAAACAGCGAGAACATTATGCTCACTCTTGCACAAGCTCTCGAGCGTGGGAACGGCAAAGTCGGGGGTGCCCATAAATACTATATTCATTCTTCCTCACCGGTCTTTATATAGCATTCAGCGGAGATATCGAGCTCTCCCTCACTGAGTTTTTCGAGCTCAACAGGCGTTAGCATACGGTCTACAACCTCGTTATAGAGTACGCCGTTGAGGTGGTCTAGCTCGTGACAAAAAGCCCTCGCCATAAGAGCGTCGCCACTGACTGTAAACTCCTTGCCGTTTCTGTCCTGAGCTTTGACTTCAACGTGGTAGGGACGTGTAGCTATGCCCCACTTGCCCGGTAAGCTCAGGCAGCCCTCTAGCCCCTTCTGCTCGCCCTTGGTTGCGATAATCTCGGGATTGACAAGCTCAAAAGGAGGCTTGTCGGGGTCAACGTGAATGACAACAACCCGCCTTAGCACGCCGACCTGAGGCGCGGCTAAGCCAACGCCGCCCGAATCGAGCAGGGTTTCAGTCATATCATCTATAAGTGTAGCCAGTCGGTCATCGAATTTTTCGACTGTTCGGCATTTTTTATTCAGCACGTTGTCGCCCTCAACAACAATTTCTCTTAAAGCCATTTTTTATCTCCTCTTTAAATAATCTTCTTGCAGCATAGCGTAGAATGCCGTATCAACAATACCCTGATTGTTAAGTCCCGCCTGACGGTGAGTGCCCTCATACAGAAGTCCGCACTTTTTCATCACCTTGCCCGAATTCGGGTTGTTGACATCGTGAGTGGACTCAATTCTGTTTACACCGACTTCTTCAAAAAGGAATTGAATTACCTTATTAAAAGCCTCGGTCATAATACCCTGACGCCAATATTCTTCGCTGAGACAATAACCAATATTAGCGGAATTTATACTCTCGTCATATTTAACCACTCCGATTGTCCCTATCGGCTCGCCGAGCTCTTTTAGCTCAATCATCCAGTCAAAATGCATACCGTCATACCGATTAATTACAAACTCGATATACCCGCGCACACCTTCAACATTATCGTAGGGTTGCCATGTCAAAAACTTTGTAACATTGGGATTAGAAGCCCAGTTTTTAAACATAGGCTCAGCATCATCAATGTTAAATTTTCTTAGAATCAATCTCTCGGTTTCGAGAGTTTTTGTACCAAGCTTATTCATAGTCTTAAAAGGATAACGCGTTCATATCTACATACGCTGTTACGTTTTTATTTTCTTTTTCGGAATTAAATTCCGTTAATATCTTATTCAATAACGCGCGGAAGCACTTGTCGTTTCGGCACTTTATAATCAGCTTATAGCGGTATTTGTTGCTCACCTTGGCTATTGACGACGCGGAAGGTCCCAAAAGCCTCAGAGGCAAATCGGGGTAGCTCTCCCTCGCCGTCTTGATAAAGCTGTCGGTAAAACGAGCTGAGGCTTTAATCGCCGCTGTGTGGCTCTCGGAGACGAAACCCACCATACAAATATCGGCAAAGGGCGGATAGAGCATAGCCTTGCGCAGCACAATTTCGCTGTTGTAAAAACGCTCATAGTCCTGTGCCGCCGCCATTGTGATTACGTTGTTCTCGGGCGTGTTGGTCTGAATGACCGCCACGCCTTTATCGTCACCGCGTCCGCTCCTGCCTACAACCTGAGTTAAAAGCGAAAAAGTCCTCTCGTAGCTGCGGTAATCGTCCGCATAAAGCATAGAGTCGGGGTTGAGCACGCCGACAAGTGTGACATTGGGGAAATTCAGCCCCTTTGCCACCATTTGAGTGCCTATGAGAATGTCATAGTCGCCGTCGGCAAACGCTGTGAGAAGTCTTTCGTGCGAGGACTTACGCATTGTTGAGTCGGCGTCAAGCCGCAACACCCGCGCATCGGGAAGATATTCGGCAAGCTGGCTCTCAATCCTCTGAGTGCCTGTTCCGCCGAAGCGCAGCGACTTGTTGTGACAAGTCGGACACTCGCTGAGATACGGCATTGAATAACCGCAGTAATGACACATCAGCTTGTTGTTGGCGCTGTGGTATCTGAGCGAAATCGAGCAGTTGGGACAGGTGACTGTCTCACGGCATTTTGAACACATCACAAAGGTATTGTGTCCTCTGCGGTTGAGCAGGAGAATGGACTGCTTGCCCGTTTCGAGATTGTACTCCAATGCGGAGAGAAGCTCGTGGGAAAAGCCCGTGTTGTTGCCGTTTAACAGCTCCTCATTCATATCAGCCACAACAACCTTTGGCAAAATCGCGTTGCCAAAGCGTTTGGTCAGCTTATTAAGCGAATATCGTCCTGTCTTGGCGTGATAAAAGCTCTCGATATCGGGGGTCGCTGAAGAAAGCAGCAACAGAGCGTTATGCTCGTTCACTCTGAATTTGGCGACTTCCCTTGCGTGATAACGGGGCGAGCTTTCGGATTTATAGGTATGCTCCTGCTCCTCGTCCATAATTATCAGCCCGATTCTTTTAAACGGAGCGAAAACCGCGCTTCGCGTGCCGATGGCGATTCTTGCCTTTCCTTTAAGAACGCGCTTGTATTCGTCGAGCCTTTCTCCAAGCGACAGACCGCTGTGGAAAACAGCCACGTCGTCTCCGAATTTCGACTTGAAGATGCTGAGAAACTGCGGCGTCAGAGCTATTTCAGGCACCATTACTATAATGCCCTTATCGTCCTCGATTACACTCTCGATAAGCTTGAGAAACACCGAGGTTTTGCCCGAACCCGTAATGCCGTAAAGCAGGCTGACGGAGGGCTTGTCCGCGTTATATTCTTTCAAAAGGTTTTCGTAGGCAATAGTCTGCTCATCGGATAATTGAATCTCTGTATTTTCTTTAATAGAATTATTCTTCTCTGTGCGGAAAACCTCGTCCTCGTAATAATAAGCGAGGTCTTTCTTGACCAGATTGTCAATTACAGAAGTTGTCACGCCCGTGTAGTAGCAGATTTCCTTGACCGAAGCGGCGCCCGCGAGCTGTAAAATCTCCAGCACGGAGCTTTGCTTGGGGCTGAGCTTGACGTCGGAGAAATCGGCGTCCTCGTTGAGCGCGACCATTTTCATTACAGCGTCGCCGACCTTGCGGAAGGCCTCGTCACTCTTTCTGAGGTATCCGCGCTCACAAAGGCTATCGAATACCGAACCGCTAAGCCCGAAAGTCTGAGTTAAAAACTCACGTTTTACAGGCTTTTTCTGAGTGAGCAGATAGTTATAGACGCTCTGCAAATCGAGTTCAAGTTCTTCCGTGTCAAGTCCCTTTACGGCGGTGTAGGTTGTAGAAATATTGTAGCTTATTCCCGCGGGGAGCATTGTCTTTATCGCGTCGTAATATGTGCAAAAGTAACGCTCCCTCATAAACGAGGCGAGCCTGAGCATTTCCGCGGTAAGCACGGGAGTTTTATCAAGCGCGGAAACGACTGATTTCAGTTTTTCCGCCTCTTCCCTCTTTGTATAAAAAACTACTCCCTGACGCTTGCGGTTGCCGCTGCCGAAAGGTACAAGAACACGCTTGCCGACGCAAACTTCATCGGCAAGAGCGCTGTCCACACGATAATCAAAGATTTTATCAAACGAGCGGGTAGTGTTCTCTACCGCGATTCCCGCGATAAAATCAGTCATTATAATCGGGCTCGTAAATGCTTACTTTGTGATCCTTGATTTCCCCGATAGCCTCGAGTACGGCTTTGTCGTCGCGAACCTCGCCCTGGTCCTCGTAATCCTTCGTAATCTGACGCGCGCGCTTTGCTACACCGATTACAAGTGCGTAAGGACTTGCTTTTCTGTCGAATAAATCGTCTACGTTTACTTTTTTCATTTTGATTAACTCCTTTTATTTGTTGTGAATTATTGATAATATTTCATTAGCGGCGCGGTCAACTTCATCGTTGAGCACCGTATGTGTGTAATATTGTTGGTACTTTCTTTCTTCTTCTGCGGCTGAAAGACGCTTTTGGATTGTTTCCTCGTCCTCGGTGCCGCGTTCCCTGAGCCTGCGTTCGAGCTCCTCAAAGGACGGCGGAGCGATAAAAATACTGACACAGTCGGGACGCTTTTTCATAACCTGCATACCGCCCTGAACCTCAATTTCCAGAAAGACGTTGTAGCCGTTTGCGAGCATTTCGTCTACGGCTTTTTCAGGAGTGCCGTAATAGTTGTCGCAATAGCTCGCGTACTCCAGAAAACCGTCCTGTTTAATTAGGTCCTCAAACACATCTTTACTCACAAAATAATACTCTACGCCGTTTGTCTCGCCCTCTCGGGGCTGACGGGTTGTGCAGGACACGGACAGCTTGACGCTGTCGTCGAGCTCTCTGAGGCGTTTCATAATAGTGCCTTTGCCGACGCCCGAGTAGCCTGTATATACTACCAGTTTTCCTCTGCTCATATCAGTCCTCCTCGCTGCGGTTGCCTATAACTTCGGGCGACAATGCCGAAAGAATCACGTGGTCGCTCTCGGTGACTATAACAGCCTTGCACTTGCGCCCGCAGGTGGCGTCAACCGCCAGACCCTTGGACTTGGCTTCCTGAACAATACGCTTTACGGGAGCCGCCTCGGGCGAAACCACGGCGACTATCTTGCCAGAGGAAACCATATTACCGTAACCAATGTTAATAAGTTTCATTTTTTTATTCTCCTCATCAAACAATGGCGTTCCTATCTAAAACAGATATCCCCCATACCATTGTTTCCTAACTTGCTTTTGAAAACAACTGACTACTATTCTATATTCTGAATCTGCTCGCGGATTTTTTCGATTTCGTTCTTTATCTTGACAACCTTCTGGGCAATCTCAGCGTCCTTGACCTTGGAGCCGATTGTGTTAGCCTCTCGGTTCATCTCCTGAATCAAGAAGTCAATACTTCTGCCCACGGGTTCGTCGGAATTCAGATAGGTGTTGAGCTGTTCAAAGTGGCTTCTGAGACGGACTGTCTCCTCATCCACGGCAATTTTATCGGCGTAGATGGCGACCTCGGTAATTATCCTCTGTTCGTCGTAATCGGTTGAGCCCAGAAGCTCCTCTATCTTTTCCTTTAAGCGGGCTTTGTACTCCTCGAGAGTCTGTGGAGAACGCTCCTCAATCTCGGATACCAAGGACATAATCGTCTCGGCGCGGGAGAGCACGTCGGCTTTGAGCCTTTCGCCCTCGGCTTTGCGCATATTCAAAAAGCTCTCCAAAGCGGAGTCCACCGCGACTATAACGTCGGCGTATACCCTGTCCTCGTCCTCGGGAGTTTTGTGGACGCTGAGCACGTCGGGATAACGCGCGAGGTCGTTGACGGTTATCTTGTTGCGGACGGAATACTTATCGCTTAATTCTTTAAAAGCATTAATATACCCCTGAGCGAGATTGTGGTTGACCTGAACCTCGGTGGGAGTATCCTCGGGTTCAGTAAGAGACACAAACATATCAATCTTACCGCGGGCAATCTTGGATGTTATGTAGGACTTGAGTTTTTCCTCAAGAAAACCGTAGCCGCGGGTAATGCGCAGATTGAACTCGGTGTAGCGGTGGTTGACGCTCTTGATTTCGAGGGTGATGTTTCTGCCGTTTACCTCTCCCTCAAATCTGCCAAAACCTGTCATTGAGTTTATCAAGTATATCATTCCTTTCTATAGTTATTATCTGATATTATCATAGCACTAATAATGTATATAGACAATAGTTTTGTAACTATTTTGTAACCTTTTGTTTTAACTTGCAAAACAAAACTTGTTGTGATATAATCTAAAAGTTAAAAATATGAAAAGGGATGATATTATGTCAGGCCATAATAAATGGAGTACAATCAAGCAGAAAAAGGGTAAGAACGACGCGGCGCGCGCCAAGATTTTTACTAAAATCGGCAGAGAGCTTATAGTAGCCGTTAAGGAAGGCGGCAGCGCCGACCCCAACGTAAACTCTAAGCTTCGCGATGTTATAGCAAAGGCTAAAGCGTCAAACGTTCCCAACGACAACATTGACCGCATTATCAAGAAAGCCGCGGGCGACTCGAGCTCGGCTAACTATGAGGCGGTTACATACGAGGGCTACGGTCCCAACGGTATCGCCGTTATTGTTGAGGCGCTTACCGATAACCGCAACAGAACAGCGGGCGAAGTAAGACATTACTTTGACAAGTTCGGCGGAAATATGGGCACACAGGGCTGCGTAACATTTATGTTTGAGAAAAAGGGCGTGCTCGTTATTGAACGCGAGGAGCTCGAGGCTGACGAGGACAAGGTTATGGAGGACGCTCTTGAAGCGGGCGCTTCGGACTTTGAGGCTGATGAGGATGTATTTACAATTTACACCGAGCCTTCGGACTTTTCGGCTGTACGCGACGACATAGCCGCCAAGGGATATGAGTTCGCTTCCGCTGAGGTTGAGATGGTTCCCAACACCTACACCAAGCTCGACGATGACGACGCAAAGACAAATATGCAGAAAATGCTCGATATGTTTGAGGATAACGACGATATCCAGAACGTATGGCATAACTGGGAAATGGACTAATTCAATTCGCAATGCTTAATGCACAATGCGCAATTAAAGGGCTGTCACAGGACAGCCCCTTTTTGTTTGAAGTTAACCGCGTGCATAACAAAACGGCTCGGATAACCGAGCCGTTAATTGCGAATTTCGAATTGCGAATTGCGAATTATTTAAGGTCTTCGTAGATATAGTGCTGGATGTCGGACTTGAGCTTACCGAAATCGTTAAGCTCGATTATCCACGCGCCGCCTGTACCTGTGCCGGATTGCCATTCGCCTTCCTGAGGTACGCAGCGTTCCTTGAACTTGAACTTGAAGAATTTGGGACTGCGGTCGGCGTACCATTCGAAATCCGAAACTTTCAAATCGGTTTTAACCTTATCCTTAAGAACATTCAGAGTAGCGAGAACCTTGACGGGAGCGTAGGTCTTGTAGGTATCTACGAGAGACTGAATTACTCTTCTCTGGCGCGCTGTACGCATAAAGTCGTCTCCGCTGAAGCCGCCGCCTCCGCGGTCACGGCAAAGCCAGAGAGCCTGCTGACCGTTGAGGTGAGTAACGCCGCCCGCGGTGCTGATTGTACCGACTGAGCCAGCCTGTCCGTTCTTGTTTATCTGCCAGTTGACGTAGCCCGCCTCGTCGGAAGTGATGTCCACATCAATACCGCCGAGAGTGTTTATAACGTCCTTGAATGTGCTGAAGTCAACCACAACGTAGTTGTCTATCTTGATGCCGAAGGTGTTCTGGATAGTTTTCTTTGTGAGGTCTGCCCCGCCGAAAGCGTATGCGGAGTTGAGCTTGTTCTCGCCCTGCCCCGGGATTTCAAACCAGTTGTCGCGCATAAACGAGGTCTGTTTGATTGTGCCGGTGTTCTTGTCGATGGAAATGAGCATCATACAGTCGGAACGGCCCGAGCCGTCGTTGCTGTCAACGCCGAGGAAGAGAACGTTCTTGACGTTGGAGTTTGTATACAGACCGTCCTCCTTGTGAGTAACGCCTTTTTTGAACTTGACGTTTTTGTCGTCTATCTTTTTGAAGAGCCAGCCTTTTTTGCTGTCAAACTTATAAACAGCCGCCGCGGTGCCTTCATATTCCTTATCGGTGACAGTAAAGATAACTCTGCTGTCGCCCTTTTTGAGGTCGTCTTTGTTTTCTTTATACTTTGCTTTCTTGAAGGTCTTTTTAACTCTTTTGAGGGCGTCGTCTTTGTCCGCGCCCTTGAGAGCTGTGAAAGTTAAATCCTTTGACTTAAGCTCCGAGGACTTATACTCCAGCTTGGAGCCTTTCTTTTCGTAAGAAACTTTGTAATTTGAAGGCTTGATTCCGTAAACATCGGACTCGCGTGTTATTGTTACCTGAGCCGTGTATTTTTCGGGATGTTCCTTGTCGGGTGTCGCCGTGTCGCTTATCTTTTCGAAGTCTGTAATTTTGAACTCAAAAGACTTTTTGCCTACGTCAACGTTAGTAATGGACTTGTCGGCTTCCATATCAGCCTTGATACGGTTGTCGCCGGGCAGGTTAGCGGGATTGTTGAACACAAAAATAAACAATACAACCGCGACCGCTATACAAACAGCCAAAACTGAACCGCCTATGATAAAAATACGTTTTTTGTTAACGGGCTTTTTCCCTGTTGCAGCATTATGCTTCAGTTTGCTTGCCATACATACCCTCCAAAGATAGTTGATAAAAATAATATAACACATAATTCGACATAAATCTACACTATTTAGATACTATAACAAATTTGTAATATAGACAAAAAGGAAAGAAAAAGCGCTCCTTAACAGGAACGCTTTGATTTCAATTATAATTTCAGGCAATATCCTCAAGTGAGCAGGAGCACTCGGAAAGTCCGTGCTTAACTCTGTCCTCAACCTCAGAACGCTTAGCGTTGTTAAAGCGGTCGAGTGTACCTACGAGGTAGCCTGTGATTCTTCTGATTCTTTCAAAAGGAACCATATCATAAGTGTAGTTAACGTCAACGTACTCGCCGTCTACCGTAAACTCAAATGTCTTGAACTCCTTGTCGGGGTTAGCCTCTTTAATCTGTGTAACGTATGTGTCGATTTCCTTCTGTGATAATGTGCCGCCAATTACTTTAATTTCCATTGTGTACCTCCCTTTCAAAATTCTAAATCGGAATTAAAATCATCGTTTTTACATTATAAATCATATACCCTACCCCACTATTTCGTGGAGTGTTATTATTCTAGCACAAGATATTGTGTTTTGCAAGTAACAGTTTATTGTTTTTATATACAAAAGTGTAGTAGATTTATTGTGTAATGTTACTAAAAAGTAACGTTTTATTTCTTAGAAAGAATTTTAACCACAAAATTTTGGAAACCACTTGTTTTTCGATACAATATATAGTATAATCAATGAGCAATAATTATGCGCGGGCGTGGTAGCGTTGCGACCGCCGCCAGTGGCGGATTAAGGGAGCAAAAGCGCTGTGCAAAATAAGGAGTGTCACAAGCCCGCTCTAAGGGCGAAGTGAGACGACTATATTTTGTACGGGGGTGAAACCCGTTGCGACCACCGCCAGTGGCGGATTAAGGGAGCAAAAGCGCTGTGCAAAATAAGGAGTGTCACAAGCCCGCTCCAAGGGCGAAGTGAGACGACTATATTTTGTACGGGAGGCATGGGCAGACACGCAATTACAATTTGATGTTCACTATAAATTTATATATGCGGGCGTGGTGGAATTGGCAGACACGCAAGATTTAGGTAACGTCACCTTGGTGTAACAATTAAATATGAGATAAATTTCGGGTTTTGCGACCTGATTTTATAGATTTGCGGGTATGGCGGAACTGGCAGACGCACAAGATTTAGGTTCTTGCGGAAGACTCCGTGCAGGTTCAAGTCCTGTTACCCGCACCATTTCAGAATATATCCCGAATACAATGAATAATGATTAGTATTCGGGATATTGTTTGATTCTTTAATACTAAATTGGGAGTAATAAAATGAATAAATTTAATCGTCTATTAAGACAGGAACAGATTAACTATCTTAATGCTATGGTACGATATTTGCAGTCAGAAAATTTATCGGTATTTGCAGGAGCAGGTGTGTCCATAGATTCTGGATTTGTTGATTGGAAAGGATTAATGAAACCAATCATTGAACAATTAGGAGTTAATCCAAATATTGATTTATCATTAGTTGCTCAGTTTTATAAAAATGAGTACGGACGACACGATATTAATGAGTTAATTTACAACGAATTCAATAAAATACATAAGAGTAATGAAATAATAAAAAAACTCGGAAAACTGCCTATCAAGTCTTATTGGACTACAAATTATGATTCTTTAATTGAAGATACATTATCGAGTAGCCCAATATCAAAAAAAGTACATGTTGTAAGAGAAAAGAATCAGTTCAAATATAAAACTCCGGATACTGATGTTACTGTTTATAAAATGCACGGGGATAAAACAGAACCGGATTACGCTATTATTGCAAAAAATGATTACGAAACTTATGATAAAAAAAGAGATGTTTTTTCTAAAGCATTATTTACAGAATTAATCTCAAATACATTTTTATTTATTGGCTTCAGCTTTTCTGATCCAAATCTCGAAAGAATTTTAAGCATTGTCAAACATACATTTGATAACGATGAGGGTCATCCAAGAAATCATTATTGCTTTATGCGCCGAGTTCAAGAAAAAGATTATCTTGCCAATCCCAACAAAGAACAATTTAAGCAAGATAAGAATTATCAAAGATTACGTATTAGAGAAATGAGAACATATGGCATACAGACAATTCTTATTGATGATTTCTCTCAAATATCAATTTGTATAGATTATATCAAAACAAGACTTGATCAAAATCGAGTTTTTATTTCAGGTTCATTACTGGGTGATGTACAGAAAGACTCTAGAGAAGCGTATTTTATAAAAACATTGGCGCAAAAACTTGTAGACCATAAATATAAGATTGTTACTGGGTTTGGACAAAACATTGGTAACTATCTTTTTATTGGTGCCTGCCTAAACAAAAATATTAGTCAAATAAAAAACAACCTTCATTCATCGATAGAGGCATATCCGTTAGTATCTGCAGAACACGATATACAGCAAATGAGAGAAGAGTTGATATCAGACTGTGGAAGTATAATTACCTTATTTGGAAAAACAGATGAAAAGAGCAAAGATTTAGTCTCAGAATTAAAGATTGATGGAGTAAATATTGAATTTCGTATTGCGGAACGTATAGGAATAACTTTAATTCCAGTGGGAGCCACTGGTCGTACTTCTAAATATTTATGGGAAAGAATAAATGATAATTATTCTAATTATTATGATGAATCCATTAACCAGTACTGGAAAAAGCTATCATGGGAATTGCAATACGCTGATGAAATTGTTGAAGCTATTCTTAGAATCCTTGAATATAAAAACAGCATTACACAAGTTGAATTGGAGCAAAAACTACTACACTACAGTGAAAAGCGATGCATTTTCTTAAGCTTTTGCTATAACAGTAGTCATATATTAGCTAGCAAAATAAGAAAGTTAATAAATGAAACCAACTTTTTTGAAGCTACAGAAGAAGAAAAAGTTGAAGACAGAACAGAAACAGATAAGATACAAAAATGGATTAACAGAAAAATTCAGGATACAGTTGCTACAGTATTAATTTATGATGAAAAAATATTTAATAGCAATTATGTTAGTTATGAAATTTCAAAATCAATAACAAGACATAATAAAATATTAATGATTGTTCCCGATGATTCTGATAAAGAACAAATATCGCAAAGAATATTATCTAATTTTAAATGCCGTATAGAGTTCGTTTTTTATCAAAGTGAATTTGATACTGTTCAAAGTGTTGTTAATACACTAAACAAAGTGCTTAATCAATAATCAAATGTTACACACGTAGACTAATATACGTGTGTGACATTTTCACTACGCGATAAATATTTTTTCCGTCAGATTTCCCTCCTCATCATAGCAATCCTTATGCCGTTCAAACTTGGCGTTAAGGTTGATTTTGATGTGGAGCTTTTTGTTTTTCTCCGAGATAACAATGCTGTCCACCAGCAGCCGGAGGTTGGCGTCGCTGATGGCACCCTCCTGAATGATTTGCTCGATTAAATCAACGCTTTCCTTCATTTCCGCTTTGCGCTTTTTGATAGTCGCGCTGTAGTCGGTGATGGCAGCGATTTCCTTTTTGAGCCGATTTATATCGTCCTCGCAGACCTTTAACATCCGTGTGTATATCGCGGAGTGCTCCTTGTCGCGGATACGCTCGAGCAGGATTTCTTCTTGGTCGCTCATACGTTGACGGAGCGTTTTGTTCAGCTCTGCAAGCTTGTTGCTGACGTTGCTTTTCTGCTTCACCCACCGCTTAACATCTGATTCTATGAATCGATAATTCGCTATCGCTCTTTCTTTAATGCTGAGTAACTCGCTGTAAATCAGCTCGTCAAGCATCGCTTCGTCAATTCTATGAGCCGTGCAATACTCTTTTCCATAGCGGTGATAGCCGTTGCAGTTGTACTCATATCTGTCGGGCAGCCCTGTCCAACGACGGATTTTGCACACAAAGGTGCAGCCGCATTCCTCACACCTCAGTAATCCGGTGTATCTGTGACAGGGTTTACCCGAGCTTGCCCTGACGTCCTTATTCCTTTTCTGCCCGAAAATAGATTGTACCTGCTCCCATTTCTCCTTTGAAATGATAGCAGGTACAAAGTTTTCATGCACGAAGTTTTCCTCAACCGGAAGCACCTCGCGGATTTGATAGATTTTATTGGTATGCGTTTTGTGGCAGACCAGCGTGCCTTTGTAGAATTCATTTGTCAAAATCCGTTTGACGGTCGTACTCGTCCACAGAAACCGGCTCGTAATTTTCGGCGCGTTGCTCATGGTTTTCTTCTTCATCTTCTTGTTCTGATAGTAAAGCGGCGATTTCACTCCCTCGGCATTGAGCTGATGCGCGATATTTTTCAGCCCATAGCCTTGCAGATAGAGGTCGTAAATCCTTCTCACAATCTCCGCTTCTTCCTCTATGATGACAACCTCGTCGGTATTTCTGTCCTTGAAATATCCAAGCGGAGGGACAATAATAATTCCCTCTCGCTGCTTTTGCAGATAGCCTGCCGAAATTCTCCTCGAGGTATCTTTGCAATACATATCGTTAATGATACCTTTGAAACCGATTGTCAGGTCATCCGCTTCGTTGAAGGAGTCGATGTTTTCCGTGACCGACAGCACACGGATATTGTGTTTGCGAAGCTCGTCCATGAACACCATCGTCTGTGTGCGGTGTCTGCCGAGCCGTGACAGGTCTTTGACAACCACCGCGTCGATGGATTTCTTATCGAACTGCTCATAGATTTTTTCAATGCCTTCGCGCTCAAATGTCATTCCGCTGACGTTATCGTCAAACGATTCTCCGATGATTTCGTGATTATGCGCCTTTGCGTATTCGACTAAAATGTTTTTCTGGTTGGTCAGCGAGTTTTGCTCGACGTCATCGTCGCGTGACAACCGGTAGTATAACCATACTCTCATGTGTATTCTCCTTTCGATTCTGTGTGGGAATGTCGTGGTCG
>JAFSZY010000041.1 GCA_017458845.1 Ruminococcus sp. | reverse complement strand
GCATATTGCTTCCTCCGTTTCGTGGTTTCTCGTCAATTCCATTTTAACGGATTTGTAGCAAATATGCTCTACTTTTTTACATTTTTTTATAATTATTTTTTGTAGGCTCTATTTGTTACCCCAACTTTCATTATAGAGCCGCTGTTTACCTTGAGAGACTGCGGAAAGCAAGTTGAAGGTGCTGCACTAAGTAAAATGCAGACTATCAATACCGCCGTTTATCAAGTTTTGTAATATAATACAGCGTTTAAAAAGGCGGATTTGGCTGTCGGGGCTCCCGACTAAAACTTTCCGCTGGTGCTGCCGAAGGAGCCGCTGTCGTGGCTTGAGGAGCTTTGCTTTGCCTTTCTTGTACGGCTTACGTGAGTGTAAATGAAGTGGTCGTAAGCGTTGTGAACCTGAAGGCTGCCTTGAATGAGATAGTCGTTCGCCTCAGCCTTGAGCTGAACGGGCTTATATTTTTTCTTGACGCTGAATACAGCAATCAAACCAATGATGAGCCCCGCAGCTGCAGGAATACCGAATCTGAACAGATAATCGGTCATCGTCATCTTCTTATGATTAGTGTCGTAGGGAGTGCCTTTCTCGTATTCAACGAGGAACTCATCGGCAAGGTCGGCAAAATCAGTAAACGCGTCCTTGTAGTCGCCGTCGTGGAGGTCTTCGTTGATTGCGTCGCCGATGTACTCTCTGCCGTAGGCGGTGAAAGCGTCGTGCCCCTTTTCGTTGGAGGCTATGCACCAGTCTCTTTCGGACATACTTATCATTAAGAGGACATTGTTCTTGTTATACAGCACATTTTTGCAAACATATTCTGACGCGTCATCGATAGTGTTGAAGTCTTTGTTGTATTGCTTTGAGAAGAACTCCTGATAATCATCAACAGTGAGCGCAATAACGTCGATACCGTGCGCCTTAGACACTGTTTTGAGCGCGCTCTGAACTTCACTGTACTCGCTGTCATTTAAAAGGGAAGCGTTGTCGTAGATGTAGTTGGTTTCCTCTTCCGCGAGTACAGCGGGCATAAACAGCGCCGTCAGAAGTAAAGCTATACAAGCTATAGATAATACTTTTTTCATAACGACACCCCCTTAAAGAAACCCGAGCAGAGTGCCTAATAAATAGACAATCACGCCGATTCCGACCGCGAGCCCGCCGAAAAGCGCGGCTAGCTTTGCGCCGCTGACGGGGAGGTTTCCTACGAATTTGCCTGTCTGACCGTTCATAGCGAACAGGTATTTTTCACCGCGATAATCGGTGTTGAGTAACCAGACAGGGTAGAGGGCGTATTTCGCCTTGCCGTTCTGAACCTGGATTGAGCTTGACTTCGGAGTGACAGTGGCGTAGGGGAAGTCGATGGTTCCCCTGAGCACGTCCTCGGCGCTCCTTTTTACTCTGTTGTTGGCGCGGTCAATGCTGTCCTCCATACTCACATCGTACTTGTCGGCGAGATAACCCGCGAGGTACGCCGTGTTGAAGTCAACCGCTTCACCAAAGTTAAACGGTTCAATGCTCTCCATAAGGTCGTCGGGCATCTGTGTTGAGCCGTCAACGGGAATGTTCTCGAAGCTCATTGAGCCCTCGCGGAAAACGTCGAAGAAGCTTGTCTCGGTGTAGTCGTACTCCGAGTCAGACCAGGTGTGCACGGTTGTGGCGGTGTAGTTTACAGCCGCGTCCGTGTCCGAGTCGAACAGCCAGAACGGAACGTACAGACCTTTGATTTCCTCGAGCTTGTTCTCCGCTTTGAAAGCGCCGGGAGCAAACTTCTTGGAGTTGACATACTGTTTGAGAGTTGCTTTCGCGGATTCTTTGTCGTGCCTAAACGGAATGACAAAGTCGGGTTTGAGCATACCCGAGAGTCTTCCGCTGAGCACTACGGGATTTCCGCAGTAGGGACATTCGGTAGCCGCGGTGTTCTCGTCGGCTACAATTTCGCCCGCGCAGGATTTGCAGACAAACACATTCATATTTGCCGTTTCGTTTTCGTCCCATTCCTGTCCTGCGCCGCCGCCCCAGTTGAACTCGTCGGGAGCCTGGTCCTTGAGACGTTCATCCTGAGTCTTGAACGCCTGCGGGTCAAACTCGCTGTCGCAGTAGGGGCATTTCATTTTTTGCGCGTCAGCGTCAAAGCTTATCGCTCCGCCGCAGCACGGGCATTTGTATTCAAAAATTTCAGCCATATTTTAATCCTTTATTAGTAGTCAGCAGTCAGTTACACGTTAACAAAAAAGAATAAGATATTAACGCAGCGTCTTTCGGGAGAAGTCCCTGTTAAAACTATTACTATCTTTATTGCGTGTACAACTGAGAACTGAATTATACTATATCGTTGTCGTCAAACGGGTCTCCGCATTCGGGGCAGAACTTGGGCGGATTCTTGGGATCCTTGGGTTCCCAGCCGCACTTGTCACACCTGTAGAGAGGAGCGTCCGCGGGTTTCTTTGAGCCGCATTCCTGACAGAATTTGCCAAGGTTTACAGCGCCGCAGCTGCATGTCCAGCCCTTCTGCTCCGCGGGCTTTTTAGTTCCGCATTCGGGACAGAATTTGCCCTGAGCCTGCGCTCCGCAAGAGGGACATTTCCAACCGCCCTGAGCGGGTGCCTGCTGCTGAGGAGCCTGCTGCTGGGGCTGTTGCTGCTGGTTCTGCTGAGCCATATTATAGAAGTTCTGGGCGTTCATTCCGCCGCCTGCGTTCATAGCCATACCCATACCGATAAAGCCGTTCATAGCTCCGCCTTCGTTGGCTGCCGCCGCCTTCATAGCGTCTGCCTGAGCGCCTACGAGTGTAGCTCCCGCCATAGAAGGATCGCGCATCATACCTGTGCGCTGAGCTTCCTTAATCATCTGCGCGTCTTCCTCGGGGAGGTTGATGGGGTTGAGCGCGATTGATACAACGCTTAAGCCTCGAAGCTCGGACCACTTGGCGGTAAGAGCCTCGTTCATAGCGGCCTCAAGGTCAGAGGCGTGGCTTACAATCTGGTTAGGTCTGAGTTCCATATCGCTGAGCTTGCCGAAAGCGGGCTGCAAAGCGCTGATGAACTCTGTCTTGAGCTGACCGTCAAGCTCGGTGCGCTTGTAGTCAGCCTCAACGTTGCCGCATACGTTTGTATAGAACAGAAGAGGGTTAGTAACCTTGTAGGAGTATACGCCGCTGCAGCGGATACTCACGTCAACGTCAAGTCCGATATTCTTGTCAACTACACGGAACATAATCGGGTTTTGTGTGCCGAATTTATTGTCGATGATTTCCTTTGTGTTAAAGTAGTAAACTCTCTGGTCCTTGGCTGTGTCTCCGCCGAATGTGAAACGTTTGCCTATGGTTTTGAAGGTTTCCTTAATGCTGTTGCCGAGGCTGCCAGCGAAGATGCTGGGCTCTGTGGATGTGTCGTATGTAAATTCGCCCGGTTCAGCGCAAACCTCAACAATCTTGCCCTGCTCAACGATAATCATACACTGACCGTCGGCAACCGCGATTACGGAACCGTTGGAGATGATGTTATCGTTTCCCTTTGTGTTGGAGGAACGGCCCGAAACTCTCTTCTGACCTTTTACAACAAGGGTGTTTTTGTCGATACTTTCACAGTAAAAGTATTCCTTCCATTGATCGGCAAGTGTGCCGCCTAAAGCGCCTATGCCTGCTTTAATTAATCCCATAATTAAAACTCCTTTCGGGTATAAAATATATACATATTTAGCCTTCCCTTTGGGGAGAGTACTAACTTAACCGTTTAGTGAGGAACGGTGTTCTTGTTGTCCCCTTGGGGAAAATGTCAGCTGCAAGCTGACAAAAGGGGTCACAGAGCGATAGCGGTACGTTAAATGGACGTCAGGTAATACTTACGTGACCCCCTCTGCTTCGCTATGCTCGCTTCTCCCCCAAGGGGGAGACAAGTAGTTTTGATTCTTTCTATACTTTGAGTGGGGAGACTTTTACTCCAGCGGCTCGAAGTCGGCAACGCCGTGCTTGCAAAGCGGACAGATGAAGTCCTCGGGAAGCTCGTCGCCCTCGTAGATGTATCCGCAAACCTTGCAGACAAAGCCTTTCTTGCCCTCAGCCTCGGGCTTGGGCTTGACGTTGTTCTGGTAGTAGGTGTAAGTCATAGTCTCCTTGTCGCTCGTTACACGAGCCTCTGTAACGGCGCAGATGAACATTCCGTGTGTGCCTAGGTCAATGTACTGCTCAACAGACAGTGACATAAACGAGTTGATGTATTTGGGCAGGAATACAAGGCCGTTGTCGGAATACAGCGGATTGCCTGTAGCGAATTTATCTACTTCCTTGCCGCTCTGGAAACCAAAGTGCTCAAATACCTTGAACGGAGCCTCAACGCTGAGACAGTTAACGTTCATTTTGCCTGTGTTCTTGATGACGTCGTGAGAGTAGTTCTGCTTGTTTATAGTTACCGCTACGCGGTTGGGTGTGTTTGTAACCTGAGTAACTGTGTTTACGATAAGGCCGTTGTGCTTTTTGCCGTCATAGGAAGTGACCACATAAAGACCGTAACCAATGTTGAACAGAGCGGTGAGGTCATTCTTGTCAGCTGTCTCCTCATGCTGAGCGAGGTAATCCATACAGAGCTCATCGGCGAGCTTCTCGATGTCTGCGATGTTTTCGTCGCTGAGAGCCGACTTGATTGTGATGTTCGTGTCGGTATATGTGATGTTCTTGCAGCCCTCAAGCATTTTCTTCATTGTCTTGATAGCCTGAGGAGCCCAGGAGCCGTTCTCGATGAGAGCTACTGTCTTGTTCTGGAAGTTGCGCTCGGTGAGGTGGTCGATAAACTCACGCATAAAAGGAAAGATGTCAGCATTGTATGTAGTGGTTGCGAGAACGATTCGTCCATAACGGAAAGCGTCCTCAACGCACTCCGCCATATCCTCGCGGGCAAGGTCGTTGAGAGCAACCTTGGGGCAGCCCTTTTCGATGAGCTTATCCTTGAGCATTTCGGCTGCTTTCTTAGTGTTGCCGTAAACAGAGGTGTACGCAATCATAATGCCCTCTGTCTCAACGCCGTAGGATGACCAGGTGTTGTAAAGGTCGAGATAGTAGCCGAGGTTTTCCTTGAGGATGGGACCGTGCAGGGGACAGATTGTCTGAATTTCGAGACCTGCCGCCTTTTTGAGCACAGCCTGAACCTGAGCGCCGTATTTGCCTACAATGCCGAAGTAATATCTTCTTGCCTCGCAAGCCCAGTCCTCGTCAACGTCGAGAGCGCCGAATTTGCCGAAGCCGTCGGCGGAGAACAAAACCTTGTCTGCGCTGTCGTATGTCATAAGAACCTCGGGCCAGTGAACCATAGGCGCGCCTACAAAGTTGAGCGTGTGGGTTCCGAGCTCTAGTGTGTCGCCTTCTTTTACAACAATTCTTCTGTCCTCAAAGTCCGTCTTGAAGAAGTTTTGCATCATATTGAACGCCTTGAGGCTGGATACAATTGTCGCGGTGGGATATTTGTTCATAAAGTTCACGATGTTAGCCGAGTGGTCGGGTTCCATATGCTGAACTACAAGGTAATCGGGAGACTTATCGCCGAGAACTTTCTCAATATTGCCGAGCCATTCGTCGGTGAAATTTTTGTCCACAGTGTCCATAACGGCAATCTTGCTGTCAACTATTACATAGGAGTTGTAAGCCATACCGTTGGGTACAATGTACTGACCTTCAAACAGGTCAACTTTGTGGTCGTTAACGCCGACATAGCGGATGTCGTTTGTAATTGTCATATTAAATCCTCCTTGCGGTACCCCTTTTCAAAGGGGTACATTATTATTACTATTGTACCATAGTATCGGGGAGAATAGCAACAGAAATTCTCCTTTTTCCCCATATGCACATTGTACAAAGACCAGACTGAAATTTTGTGCAATTTTTTTTGGAGATATGTGTTATAATAAACTTGAAATTTTCCCATAATGTGGGAAGATGAAATTTAAGGAGGAATATTATGAAAACATTTATCAAAATTACAGCTGTTGTTATGGCACTTCTTCTCTGCTGTGCAGCGTTCGCTTCCTGCGGCGGTGATTCAAAAGGCGGCGACAGTGGTTCAGACTCAGGAAACTCTGTAGCGGGCGAAACTCAGACATGGGGAAACATCACTGTTCTCGTTCCCGATGGAATGACGCTCAAGGGCGGAAGCATTCTTGACGAAAAGGACCCCGATGTTGTCAACATCTCCAAGAAGGACAACGCTACAAACTACTTCCTCATCACAATTAATGATACTGAGGACGGCGCGAAGAGCGGTCTTGATTCGACAAAGGACGCCAACAAGGACAGCAAGGAAACTACCTTTGAGGCAGGCAAAAAGTGGACAGCCGTAACCTACGAGTATTCAGGTTCTCCCGCGTTCCAGGCTTACGCTGAGTTTGACGGCCGTTATGCTGTTGTTCAGAGCTTCGGATTTGCTTCTGACGACGATACAACAACTGCGGTTATCAGCTCTCTTAAGGTTAAAGCCGCTGAGTAATTCGCACATTAAAATATCATAATGAACAAGAATAGCCGTCGCGTTAAGCGACGGCTTCTTCATTGGAATAGTTTTATCTTTTGAACAGACCTTTCTTTTCGTAAGGCTCAACAGAATATGATGTCAGCTTGTAGCCTGTTTCGTCTATCACCTTTTCCAGTTCTTCCCTCGGAATTTCCTCGGGAGCGATGATTTCTGTTTTTTTGTCCTTGTGGAACGAGGTTATTTTCTTAACCTTGAAGTTGTTTTTGACGGCGTCGTTTGTATGAGCTTCGCACATATTGCACATCATTCCATCCACGCCGATTGTAATTTTAACCATAGTTATTCCTCCTTTCTTTTATCTATGTATACGGATGTTCAACTGTTACCTTGAGTTTTACTTTTGGGGCTTTTTCAGCGAAAGCGTTTGTCAGCTCGCTGAGTATTATATCGCTGTCAAAATTCTTTTCGAACGGCACAACGACATCAAAGCTGAGTTCAACGTTATCGCCGTTCTTTTCGTATCTGAAATCGTGGAAAGAATACTCGCTGTTTACATTTTTCAGTATCTCTTTTGTTACCGCAAAATACTCGGCGCGCTCTCTGCCGCCTTCGACAGGGTCAATGTGAATACACATTATTATGCCCAGCTTATCTTTGATTTCATTCTCGATATTATCAATAATACTGTGGATAGTTACGAGGTCAAAGTCCGACGGTACTTCCGCGTGAGCGGATGCGATAATTCTGTTGGAGCCGTAGCTGTGCACGATGAGGTCGTGGACACCGAGTATGTTCTCGTCGTTGAGAATCAGTTCTTCAATTTTACATGTGATTTCACGTGAGGGAGCCTGCCCGAGGAGAGGGTTGAGGATTTCCCTGACAATTTGGATTCCCGATATAAAGATGAATACAGCCACACACACTCCGATAATTCCGTCAACTCTGCTGATTCCGAACATGCCTGACGCAATCAGAGCGGTAGCTGTCGCGGTGGTGGCTATACAGTCGTTTAAACTGTCCTGGCATACCGCCTTGAGATTCAGATTGCCTGTGAGCTTGTATAGCCTGTGATTGAATATTGCCATCCACAGCTTGACAAGAATCGCCGCCGTGAGAATGAGTATGTACCACACGCTGTAACCGACCTTTTCGGGAGTGATAATCTTATCGATCGAGCTCCGAAGCAGCTCATAGCTGACAAAAAAGATTGAGAAAGCCACTATAAGCGCGGAGATATATTCTATCCTGCCGTGACCGAAAGGGTGTTCCTTGTCGTCGGGCTTGTTCGAGAGCTTTGTACCCAGGATTGTTACCACGTTTACGGCGGCGTCGGAGAGGTTATTTACGCTGTCCGCCGTGATTGAAATACAGTTCGAGAGTAAGCCGATAACGAGCTTTACGGCGCTGAGCAGAATGTTGCAGATTATTCCGACAACTCCGCTTAGTATACCGATACCCTTGCGCGGGTTGTCCTTATATCGGTTTTGGGAAATTTTAATAAGTAATGAGGTCAATGTACCGCCCCTAATGTGTTTTATATATTATATTATAATTGACAGAAAATATTAGTCAAGTGCAAGAAAAAACGGAGCCGTGAAAACGGCTCCGTAAGTTAATGTATGCTTTTATACAACTGTTTTGAGATAGTCGAGAATCTCTTTCTCTGTTGCCATAGACATAACCTTTTCGGTTACCGCGTCGGCTTCCTCCTGCGTCCATTTTGAGATGTTCTTGCGAACTTTCAGGACGGAGGGAGCGGATACGCTGAACTCGGTGAGTCCGAACGAGATAAGCAGCGGAATCATCATCGGGTTGGCTGCCGCTTCGCCGCACATTCCTACCGAGATGCCTTCTTTTGTTCCGCATTCTATAATGCGTTTAATCATCATAAGCACGCTGGGCTGGAACGGGGAGTAGAGGTAAGCTACGTCGCCGTTGCCTCTGTCAGCCGCCATTGTGTAGCCTGTGAGGTCGTTTGTGCCTATGCTGAAGAAGTCGGCTTCCTTAGCGAGCAGATGAGCTATTACGCCAGACGCCGCCGTCTCGGTCATAACGCCGACCTGAATGTTTTCGTCAAAGTCAATGTTCGAGGCTCTGAGGTCGGACTTCGCCTCCTCAACGAGTTCCTTGCCCGCTCTGAGCTCCTCAACCGCCGTAATCAGCGGGAACATAATGCGGATGTCGCCGAACGCAGAGGCTCTGAGTATCGCCTTAATCTGCGACTTGAACATATCGCGGTTCTTCAGGCAATAGCGGATTGCGCGGAATCCCATAAACGGGTTCTCTTCTTTCTCAAGTCCGAGATAGGGGATTTCCTTGTCGCCGCCGATGTCGAGAGTTCTGATGATTATGGGAGCGCCTTTCATTATGATTGACGCCTGTTTGTACGCCTCAAACTGCTCATCCTCGGTGGGCAGAGCGTTGCGGTCCATAAACAGGAATTCTGTCCTGAACAGTCCTACGCCCTCGCCGTCAGCCGCCATAGCCTTGGTGGCGTCCTTGGGTGTGCCGATGTTGCAGAAAAGCTCGTATTCCGTACCGCTTGCTGAGACGGTCTTTTTACCGCGGTAGTTTTCGAGCTCGCGCTTGTCGCGCAGGAAGCTCTCGCGCTTGTCTGTGTAGTCTGCGATTTCGGTTATGCTCGGGGCGGTTACAACTTCGCCGTTGCTGCCGTCAACAATTATTTGCTCATCTGTGGAGAGCTTGGTTGTAGCTCCCTCAACGCTGAGCACCGCGGGGATTTCCAGCGCTCTGGCTAGAATCGCCGAGTGGGAAGTCTGGCTGCCTGTTTCGGTTATGATACCGACGATGTTCTCCTTCTTGATGCCCGCTGTCATCGAGGGCGTGAGCTCCTTTACAACCAGAACGGTGTTTGCGGGAGCGTCGCTGATTTTAACCTGATGAATACCGAGCAGGATTGCGAGCAGACTGTCGCGGATATCCTTAACATCCGTGGCTCTCTGCATTGTCAACTCATCGCCTGTAGCCGAGAACATATCGATGAACATCTGACAAACCTGCTCAACGGCTTTTTCGGCGCACTGTTCGGATTTAATCAGATTTTCAATTTCGCCGTTCATAAAGGGATCGCGGATAATCGCGATATGTCCCTCAAGGATTTCGGCTTCCTTGTTGCCTGTGGATTTGCGGATAGCGTCAGCCTGTTCCATAGTTTCCTCACAGAAAGCGTCTACCGCGTCGCTGTAACGCTTCAGTTCGGCGTCAACATCGGTGACTTCTTTGGGAACATACTCGAGCTTTTGCTCCGCTACTATCATAACTTTACCTATTCCGATACCTTCGGAAGCGGCTATACCTTTTAACATAGTTTTCACCTCGAAAAATTAAATTGGGTTGGGTGAATTATTCGCCGAATCCTGCTTCAATCATTGAAACGGCTTCAGCCAGAGCCGCTTCCTCGTCGGGACCTGTAGCTACAACTTCAACTTCGTTGCCGCACTTTATACATGCGGCGATGATGTTCATAAGGCTCTTTGCGTTTACGTCCTTGCCGTTGTGTTTGAGCACTACGTCACAGCCGTATTTACCCATAGCCGTAGCGAATGTGGAAGCGGGGCGCATATGGAAGCCCTGTGCGTTAACGATTGTTAGTTTTTTAGATACCATATTTATCTCTCCTTTGTATATTGAATAGGGGTGCAAGCCCTCCCTTGGGGGAGGGTGGGCTTTTTGCCGTCTTGTTCGGCAAAAAGGTCGGGAGAGGGTCAACTTTAGAAAAGCTCGATATATTAAACGTTAGATAGTTAGCCCATTTAACAAGTGGACCCTCTTCAGTCAGGCTACGCCTGACAGCTTTTCCCTAGCGGGAGACGGCTTCCTAAGCCGGAGACGGCAAACCCTCTGTCGCATTTGCGACATCTCCCTTAGTAAGGGAGTCTCCCTTTTGTCACTGCGTGACATTTCCCCTAAGAGGGGAATTTCCCAAGGGAAGCCTAATTTACGCTTTCTTCTTCATCAGGATAGCCAGCATTAACATACCTAATACTGCGCCTACTGCCAAAGCGAGGAAGTACATCAGCGGGTTGCCGATTGTCGGGAGTACGAAAATACCGCCGTGAGGAGCCATAAGAGTACATCCGAACAAAGCGGAAAGAGCGCCCGCGCAAGCGGAGCCTACGATACAGCTCGGGATAACCTGGAGCGGATGACCCGCGGCGTAGGGGATAGCGCCCTCAGTGATGAACGAGAGACCCATAATGTAGTTGACGGGACCGTTCTTTCTTTCCTCGGGAGTCCATCTGCTCTTAAAGAATGTTGTGGAAAGAGCGATTGCAATCGGGGGTACCATACCGCCAATCATAACAGCAGCCATAATCATATATGTAGCGTTGTTGGGTGAGTTAGCAAGTAAGCCTGCGGCTGTAACGTAAGCAGCTTTGTTGAAGGGACCGCCCATATCGATTGCCATCATACCCGCGAGCAGAGCGCAGAGAGGAACAATCAGAGCAGGGTTAGCAGCCATAGCTGTAACGCCGTTTGTCATACCAGTGTTGATAATACCCATAATCGGGTTTACAGCGCACATCATAACGCCTACTATACCTAAGCCCGCGAGCGGATAGATAAGCACGGGTTTGATTCCTTCGAGAGCGTGGGGAAGATGGTCGCATGCTTTCTCGAGCATTTTGAGGAGCCAGCCTGCGATAAAGCCCGCGAGCAGAGCGCCTAAGAAGCCGGAGATAGATGTATCATCGCCGCCGGGAGCAGCGAATGTAGAGCCTAAGGAAGCGAGCGAGCCGCCAACGAAACCTACGAGCAAGCCGGGACGGTCAGCAATTGACATCGCGATAAATCCCGCGAGAATCGGAAGCATAAATCCGAACGCCACGCCGCCGATGCTCTTGAACCAAGCCGCTACGGGAGTAGCTGAACCGAAGTTGCCGTCCTGGGGAGCGCCGCAAGCCGCGTCAATCAGGAACGCGATAGCGATGAAGATGCCGCCTGCTACAACAAACGGAAGCATATGCGATACGCCGTTCATCAGGTGCTTATAAAGCTTTCTTCCGAAGCTTTCGTCGTCTGAGCCTGTGTCAGCCTCAGCCTTTTTATCTGAATGGAATATGGGAGCTTCGCCGTTTAATACTTTGTTAATAAGCGCCTCGGGTTTGTGGATACCGTCGGCAACCTTTGTTGATATTACGGGTTTGCCATCGAAGCGGGCAGTTTCAACGCTCTTGTCAGCCGCAATGATGATACCGTCGCAGTTAGCGATTTCTTGGGCTGTGAGAACGTTTTTCGCGCCGCCTGAGCCGTTTGTTTCAACTTTGATTGTTACGCCCATTTCGTCGCCCGCCTTAGCCAGAGCCTCAGCAGCCATATAGGTGTGAGCGATACCTGTGGGACAGGCTGTAACCGCGAGGATACGATAACCGTCCTTTTTGTCCTCGGCGGGAGCGGCGGCTTCCTCGGGGAACTGTTTAGCTTCCTGGTCGTCTATAGCCTTGAGGAATTCTTCCTCTGTTTTGGCTGCCTTTAATTTAGCGGTGAAGTCCTCGTGCATAAGCATCTGCATAAGCCTTGCGAGCACCTCAAGGTGAACGTCTCCGTCAAGTGTAGCCGCTATCATAAAGATAAGCTTGCAGGGAGCGCCGTCGGGGGAGTCATAGTCAACTCCGTCGGGAACGGTAATCGCCGTAAGGGCGGGAGCTTTTACCGCTTCGCTCTTGGCGTGCGGGATAGCTACCTCCATTCCTATTGCGGTAGTTCCCATCTCTTCACGTTTGAGAATACCTTCCTTGTACGCTTTTGCGTCGCTTAGGTTTCCGCATTTTTCGTGCAGTGAAACCAGCTTGTCAATCGCGTCACTCTTGTCGCTCGCGGCAACGCCGAGTGATATGCCTTGTTTTTTAAGCAAATCAGTGATACGCATAGGTTAACCTCCTTTAAAATTGTTTAAGCAGTTCATCTATCTTTGCTTTTGTGGCAAGTCCCGGCAGGAACGCCGTGGCGTTACCGCAGACACTGCCTAGTTTAAGTGCGTAGGGGTAGCTTTTTTCTTTCTCATAGCCCGCTACGAATCCCGCTACCATGGAATCGCCCGAGCCTACCGTGTTGATTACCTTTTGTTTTAACACGCCCGCCTTGTGCTTTTCACCGTTTTCGTCGATGAGCATAGCGCCCTCGCCGCCGAGTGATATGAGCACGTTTCTGGCGCCGAGCTTCTGGAGCTCCTTGGCGTATTTTACTGTGTCCTCTTCCGTCTTGACCTCAACCTCAAAGATTTCCGAGAGCTCCTGACGGTTGGGCTTAATAAGGAACGGGTTGTATTTCAGCGAGTTGACGAGGAGCTTCTTGGTCGCGTCAACTACGATTCTGACTTCTTTGTCTTTAAGCTTTTCGAGCATTCTCTCGTAAGTGTCGTCGGGCATAGTCTTGGGGATACTGCCCGCGAGAATAAGCGTGTCGCCGTCCTGAATGTGGTCGAGCTTGTTCATCAGCGCTTCCAGCTTTTCCTTACTTATGTCTGGACCCTGACCGTTGATTTCGGTTTCCTCGCCCGATTTAATCTTGATATTAATTCTTGAGAGACCGCTGTCGAGCCTGATAAAGTCGGTGGTGATGCGGTCGTTCTTTATGCCGTTTTCAATCGCCTCGCCCGTAAATCCCGCCGTGAACCCCAGCGCGGTGCTGTCGATATCAAGCTCGGCGAGCACGCAGGACACGTTTATCCCTTTGCCGCCGAAGTAATATTCCTCGCTGTCCGAGCGGTTGGTTATGCCGAGTTTCAGGTCGCTCATTCTTACAATATAGTCGATTGAGGGGTTGAGTGTTATTGTGTAAATCATTTGTTGACCTCCTTGATAATCGTTTCGGAATAAAGACTCTTGTCGGGCAGAATGTCTGTTATAATGCAGCACTTGTCAATGGGGGAAAAAGTCACGGGGAAGACCTTTCTGAACTTGGTTCTGTCAGCCAAGACAAATGCCGTGTAGCTGTGTTGGAGAGCCGCCTCCTTAATCATAGCTTCCTCAATGTCGGGGGTGGTGAAGCCCGCCTCGACGTCAATTCCGTTGGTTCCCATAAACGCCTTAGAAAAGTTCATATTTCTCAGGTTAGCTATACCCTCGGCGCCGACGATAGCCTCTGTCAGTGACTTTATCTTTCCGCCGACGATATAGGCGTTGAGTCCCTTGTGAATAAGCTTGCGCGCGTGGGTGATACCGTTGGTTATGTAGGTCGCCTTGTAGTTTTCGATGAAATCAATCAGCCGAGATGTCGTCGTTCCCGCGTCGATGAATACAAAGTCGTTGTCATTGATGAGAGTGGCGCTGTATTTCGCGATCTCGGTTTTCTCGGCGCTCATCAGGTTTTCCTTGGCGCTGACGCCTTCCTCGAAAAAGCCTTCGTTGTGTTTTACCTTTGTGGCGCCGCCGAAAAATTTCTTAATCTTACCAAGCTCGTCGAGAGCGGTAAGGTCGCGCCTGATTGTGGATTCCGAAGTTTCCAGCTCCTC
Organism: Ruminococcus sp.; assembly: GCA_017458845.1. GTDB lineage: Bacteria > Bacillota > Clostridia > Oscillospirales > Acutalibacteraceae > Ruminococcoides. Next base: position 85,031 of record JAFSZY010000041.1, on the reverse strand, counting down.
GGCAAGCTCCGCCACTGTTACGGTGTTGCGTTCATTTATAATGTTTTGAATCAGGTTATATCTTTCCTGGCTGAGCAAAGTTAATCACTCCTTGACTATATTATAGCACTAATTTAATCAATGTCAACACAATTTAATCAAAAATATTCAAAAATTGTAAATATTTTTGATTAAATTTTATCAATTAAACAATCGGATGATTAAATTTGCTCAAAAATCACCTTTTGCATTGAAATATCGCAATATAAAATGTATAATTTTAATTATTAATAAGGAAAAGGTGTAAATGAATGAATGTTAATTACAGCGATATTTTCCTCATAATCGAGGATTTTGAAACAATGAAAGGCTTTCTGGAGAAGTTTTGGGGCGGCGAGTATGACGACAAGATTATTCGGGTTAAAGGTAAAAACTCTACCCGCATTTCCAACTGCGCCGTGATGATTTCGGACGGCGGCGGTTTTCGACTCGGTGTTTCCTGGGAGGTCGAGGGCGGCAGATACCCGGACGACTACCCTCACGAGGACGCTCAGATTGAGATTACAGGTGTGCTGAAAGTGGCGAACGAATACGGCGCGAGAGTGCTTATGGTTCCGCCTGAGAATATTAAAATATTACAGCAATAAACTGTGTTAAAAAATTATCAAAAAACGGCATACGAATGGGCTTTCGTATGCCGTTTCTCTGTGCAAACTATACAAAGGACAGGAGAATTTTTTGGGTAGTTTTACAAGCAGAAATATGATAAAATATATGTGTGAGATTTTTACAGAGGAGGATACTATTGTGAGTGAAAAATCTATTCGTTTTACAAGTATTATATTATCTTTATTTATAGTTCTGTCGGTATTTGCGTCTCTGCCGCTCTCGGCGGGCGCGGAAACCGAAATTGAATCCGTTGCGCTCACTGTAACAGCTCCAAAGGCCGGCGAGCACCCCGTGATGGACGCGGTGTGTGAACCTGAATATTATATCGGTGGAGGAGTAGGCTGGTACAACGTTACCGACAGTAAGGAGCTCACTGCCGACGACATTTTTGAAGCCGGCAAGGACTACAATGTGAGTATCTTTATTAAACCAAACAGCGGCTACAGCTTCAAGGCAAACGGAAACACCCCGATGATTACAGCTACCGTAAACGGAAAAGCCGCTAATGTCTATAAGGTTTTCTCTTACTCTCCCGCAGGGTATGTTCAGATTTTCCACGAATTCAAAGCGGACGGTTCAGGCGGTGATAATCCTCATCAGCTTGATAAAGTTATAGAAGAAGCGAACATCACCGGCGTGGTTGAGCCGAAGATCGGCGAGAAAGCTGTTTTCAGCGCTAATACATCTGACGAAGGCTACACTATAAAAAGTGTTGAATGGAGATACGACAATAGCTGGATGAATCAATACGCCACATATCAGGCCGGAAAGGAATACACTGTTTATGTTTCCATTACCGCAAACGATGGCTATCAGTTTAAAGTTGACAGTGACGAAAGCTGTGCTATGACCGCTTATGTTAACGGTGTGAGCGCTAATGTGAATACATTATACGTAACAGACGATGCCAAGAAAAATCTTGTTGTAATGAAAAGCTTTACACTGTCCGAGTATCCAGAGTTCTTATATACTGTTAACAACGGTACCGCATCGATTACAGGCTACAGCGGATTTGGCGGTGACATAGAAATCCCCGCGGAAATTGACGGATATAAAGTCAATAAAATTGATTATAATGCTTTTTATGATAAAGACGAGATTACAAGCGTCGTTATTCCGAGCACTGTTATTGAAATTGACGAGATGGCTTTCGGTGACTGCTCAAATCTAATGAGCGTTCATATTCCCGAGGGAGTTGAAATAATAGGCGTTGACGCGTTCCAGTACTGCGAATCGCTCACAAGCGTGACTATCCCCTCCACTGTTACAGAGATGGGCGACAGTGTGTTCTATTGCTGTGATAAGCTTGAAGAAGTAATTTTGCGTGACGGCGTTAATCAAATCGGTGGATACGCCTTTTTGGGCTGCGGCGCTCTTGAATATATTACAATACCCGAAAGTGTGACCGAAATCCGCAGTAAGGCTCTGGGATATTATTATAAGGATGGTCAGTATTTGATTTATGACGGATTTACAATATACGGTTATGAGGGGTCGGTTGCCGAAACATATGCCAACGAAAACGGCATTACCTTTGAGTCTGCCGAGCCCGATTGGTATACAGTGTCAACATCGAAGGCTAAATACACCTACACGGGTAAGGAGATAAAGCCATCCGTTACCGTAACGGACAGCAAGGGCAATAAGCTCGTTAATGGTGCAGATTACATGTTAAACTATCCCAAAGCAGTAAATGTCGGTTTGTACATTGTAGAAGTAGTTTTACAGGGCAAGTATCAGGGAGTAGAATACGCGGAGTTTTTAATCATTAAGGCTAAAAACCCAATGAAAGTTAAAGCTTCGGCAAAGACTGTGAAGCTCGCTGCGGTGAAGAAAAAGAACGTTACTGTCAAGGCGATTACCGTAAAGAAGTCTATAGGCAAAGTGACCTACAAAAAAGCTTCGGGTAATAAAAAGATTAAAATCAACTCAAAGACAGGCAAGCTCACCTTAAAGAAAGGTCTGAAGAAGGGTACCTATACCGTTAAGGTTAAGGTTACCGCCAAGGGCAACAAAAACTACAAGGCGGCTTCCAAGACTGTAAAGGTTAAGATTGTCGTTAAATAAGAATATAATTTACGCACACTGCATCCCGAAAGGGGACAATGCGCCCGTGTTTATAAATTTCAAACATCAGGAGAATTATTATGAAAAGAACAGTTAGTTTATTAATCGCTGTACTTATGATTTTGTCTGTGTTTTCAATCTGTACGGTTTCGGCTTTACCCGACCAGGACTCTCAGGGACGTTACCGCATTGACGTAAAAAACGGCCACGCCGAGAACTACTACGGCGACACTATCACCTACGCGGACGCAGGCGAAGAGGTTTATGTTTTTTATGACGCGGAAGTGCCCGAGGGGTCGTATATCGCGGGTATGTCTGTCAATGACCAGTATTATGTTGACCAGAGCTATTTTATTATGCCGAACTCGGTCGCAAATATTTACTTTGTTCTTGAGCCGCAGCAGTATCTAACTGTGGATTTTAGAGGCTCGAACAAAGCGTATATTCCCGTGGAAGCCAGACCGGAAGTTACAAGCGCGATCAATCACGCTATTATAAACGGTTTTATTGAGTCAACTTCAACAGGCTTTGACCTCGACAAGGACGGCAACAGCGACGTAGAATATTTATTTGCGGTGGAAAAACCTTTCTTTAGGCGAATTGCGACCTGCAACATTATTGGTGATTATATGTTGGTGCTCCCCAAGTCGAACAGGAAGTACAACTTTATCTTCTCTTTCGGCGCGCCCTCAATCAATAAGAGCTCGCTTAGTCTCGCCGCGGGCAAAACATTTACTCTCAAAATAACCAACGGCGCAGCGAAGAGCTGGACAACGTCAAGCAAGAGCGTCGCGACAGTAACCTCCAAGGGTGTTGTAACGGCTCTCAAAAAGGGTACAGCCACAATCACGGCGAAAACCTATTCGGGAAAAACACTTACGTGTAAAGTTACGGTAACATCCTCGCCCAAGCTCTCCAAGAGCGCTGTTACAGTCAAGAAATGCAAGACCGCAACGGTCAAAATCACGGGCAAGGCTCCTACTGTTAAGAACGTGTACACCAATACCAAGATTGCAAAGATTACGTCAAAGAACACCGCGACTACACTTGTTGTCAAAGGACTCAAAAAGGGTACAACAACTTTGAAGGTCAAGGTCAACGGCGTGGTATTAAAGCTAAAGGTTAAGGTTAAATAATTAGGCTTCCCTTGGGAAATTCCCCTCTTAGGGGAAATGTCACGCAGTGACAAAAGGGAGACTCCCTTACTAAGGGAGATATCGCATTCGCGACATCTCCTCCAGCGGAGGAGTTTCCTCTCCCGACCTTTTTGCCGGACAAGACGGCAAAAAGCCCACCCTCCCCCAAGGGAGGGCTTGGGATTATTCGACACACAACCCCACCAATCCTCCCATATTTGAGGGTAGTAACAGAGGCGGTCTCCCGATTTTCAGGGCGGCCGCTTCTCTTTTGTTGAATTTATCAAAATTGTTCTATTAAAGAATATTGATGTGCTGTTTTTATATTAAAATAAGCACAACAGTATGTAATACTTTATAATAGCTTAAGGAGGATTATTATGGGATTATTTGGTAAAAAGAAAATCTGTTCAATATGCGGCGGAGAAATCAAGCTCCTCGGCAACCGTAAGCTGGAGGACGGCAATATGTGCAAGACCTGCGCCAAAAAGCTTTCACCGTGGTTCAGCGACAGACGCAAGAGTACAGTTGACGAAATCAAGGCTCAGCTCGAGTATCGCGAGAAGAACCAGGCTGAGGTTGACAGCTTCAGAGCTACTTCCGTAATCGGTCAGAGATACAAGGTTATGCTCGACGAGGACAACGGCAAGTTTATGGTAGCCGCCACACGCGACTATAAGAGCGAGAACCCCGACGTAATCAAATTCTCTGATGTTACAGGCGTTGAAATTGATATCGACGAGGACGAGGACGAAATCACACGTCAGGACAGCGAGGGCAGAAGCGTAAGCTATAACCCGCCCAGATACAACTACAGCTATGACTTCAATATGATTATCCGCGTCAACAATCCATATTTTGACACAATCAGATTCCGTCTCAACGATTCAACAGTTCACCTCAACTATAACACCTATTCCTCAGGTCAGAGCTTCAACATCAACATAGGCGGCTTCAGTCTGGGCAGTAATAACAACAGCTTCGGCAACAAGCCCGACCCGCACCAGAGCGTGGATTACTGCGAGTACGAGAAAATGTGCAACGAAATCAAGGCGGCTCTCACCTCAGCGCGCAAGCAGGCCCGCGAGCAGGTCGCAGCGGCTAACACTCCCCGTATTCCGGTTGTATGTCAGTGCTGCGGCGCTACAACAACTCCCGACCTCAACGGCTGCTGTGAGTTCTGCGGCGGTAAGGCTCAGGGCTAAGAAGTGAAAATTATTTGTACCGCGGCTAAACATACATCGCCCGTACATAAAATTGTCACAGCCGTCTTGCTTATCGCGGCGGTTACAGGGGGTATGCTTGTGTTTTCGGGTTGCTTTTTCGCTAAAAAGTACAAGGTCGATTATAACGGTCAGAAGTCCTCTTTTTCGAATGCTAAAGACAACTACAGAGCGGGCGAAAAGGTCGAGCTGTATTTTCCTTATATCGCGACAGACACCAACTACATGTTCTATGTCGATGGAGAACAATACAACGCGCTCTATGAGGATGGCAAAGGCTATGTTATAAAATTCACGATGCCCGAGCGCGACGTATCGGTCAAGGTCGCGTCTAAGAACTCTATGATAGAGGACCCGAGTGATAACCCCGACGCGCCCTATGAGGCGACTATGTTAGTTGATTACTATACCGCTGTAGCGGGCACAGTAGGCGGCGACAACAGCCATGAGATGGTTCTGTATTACCACTCTGACGACGATGTAATGCTCAGCGTGTTTGACAAGGACGAGGACTCGGGCGAAACCCGCACGGACTATATTGTTCCCATAAAGGCGCTGGGTGAGTGCAAAGAGGTTATAAGGCGCAATAAGTTCGACACTTGGAACAAGAAGTACGGCGACACCGCTATTGACGGAGGCGCTACGGTTGTAAAATACCTCAACGATAAGAACGAAACAGTAAGAGTGTCAACCGACCGTATGCCCGACGATGGCTTGAAGAGGCTGGGCGAGATAGCCTCAGTTCTGCACAAATACACTCTGGATAAATACAAAGTACAATAGTTAAGTAATAAATAACAGGTAATAAGTAATATTTCAGAAAAAGTATCGGCAAAACATCTTTTGGGAGATGTTTTGCCGATTTTGTTTGTTAACAACTAACCTATTATCTATTACTTATTACATATTACTTAGTATTTCTTCCGTTTCGTCAGCTTCATCGTCAAGGTCGTCGCCCACGTCGATTACCTTAGGCTGTTTGCGGTAGAATATGTCGTACATTACAGGCACCACGAACAGCGTCATAAGCGTTGAGTACAGAAGTCCCACGCTAACCACAACCGCCATACTTCGCTGCATAGCGTTGCCCGCGTCCTGAGAGAATACCATCACGCTCATCGAGAGGATTGTGGTCAGAGCTGTCATAAGGATAGGTCTCATCCTTGTTTTACCTGTTTCGATTAACGCGCGGCGTTTGTCGAGCCCCTGAATTCTCAGCTTGTTCGCGAAGTCCACGAACACAATGCCGTTGTTTACGACAGTTCCCATCAGTATCATAAAGCCCATCAGCGACATTCCCGAGATTGTCATTCCGAACAGGCTCAGTCCTATCATACCGCCCGTAAAGGCGAGAGGTACCGTGAAGATGATGATGAAAGGCGAGAGGAAGCTCTGGAACTGCGCCACCATAATCAGGTAGATGAGAATGAATCCTAGCAATATAGCTCTGAGCATCTGGTTGACCATTTCCTCGGTCTGTATTGCCGAGCCCGCAATCTCAATATCATAGCCCGCGGGGGCTTTGTAATTGTCGAGCTTTTCCTGGACCTTACGGCTGAGCAGAGTGGTGTTCTCGCCCTCGCCGATTTCCGACTCAACCTGCAGGTACATACGCTGGTTCTCGCGGGTGATGTTGCTCATTGTGTAGCCGTCGGTGACATAAGCGAACTTTGAGAGCTTGTAGGTCTTGGTGACGTCGTTGCCCTCAGCGTCCTTCTTGGTTGCGGTGATTTTGGTTTTGAGGATGTTTTCGTAGGTAACTTTGTCGGTCTTATCGACTATCTCCACGTCCACGTCCTTGTCGTTTATGTTTAGGGTTGCGGCGGTCTTTTCCGTTGCGGCTTTAGCGGCTACCTGCTGGAAAATCTGAGCCACCGTCAGCCCGTATTCAGCCGCCTTGTTGCGGTCGATGTGGAGCTTGAGGGTTTTGTCCGATTCGGTAATTCCGTTCGTTGCGTTCTCAATTCCTTTGACGCTGTTCATCATTTTGATGACGTCCTCGCTGATTTTGATGAGCTGTTCCTTGTCGTCGCCGTAAATGTTGACGCTTACGCCGCCGCCCGTCAGGGAGGACATACTGCTCATAGCCGAGGATGAAGCCGAGAGCTCCTTGCAGTCGATGTATTTCTTCTGCTTTTCAATTTCATTGCGGATTCTTCTGTATTCGTCGGTGGTGGTTACGCCGTCGTCGGTGAGCACGTCAAACGTAAACGTCGAGTAGTTATTTGTTGAAAAGCCCGAGCCCGCGAAGGTCGAGATAAGCCCCGTGTTGCCGTCGAGACCGCTTACCTTGCTCACGCCTTTGATTTTCATTATACGCTCCAGAACCTTGTCGGCCGTCTTGAAAGCTTTATCCTTTTTGATTCCTTCCTCAAGCGTGAGAGTTACGGAAATCTGGTTGCTCTCGGTGGAGTCGAGAGTCGTCATACCCGTGCCGAAGGTCTGTATAATCATAAGCGCCAAAAGAACTACCGACACAACTAGTGGAATGAACTTGAACCTCAGGCAGAAGGCGATAGCCTTGCCGTAGAGGTTCTTTAATTTGTCGTACCAGTTTTGCTTTCTCTCCTTGTTCTTTTTGAGGATGAGCGAGCCTATTGTCGGCACGACAGTCAGCGCTACAATCAAAGAGGCTATGAGCGCGTAGGAAATCGTAAACGCGAACGGTATCATCAGCTGTGCCACAATTCCCGTGGTGTAGACCATAGGCAGGAATACGCATATTGTGGTCGCGGTGGAGGCGATAATCGGAGCCGCCACCTGTTTTGTTCCCTGAACCGCGGCTCTCGGGGCGGGAATGCCCTTTTGCCTCATTCTGAATATGTTTTCCATTACAACGACGGAGTTGTCCACAAGCATACCTATACTTATACACAAGCCCGCAAGGGACATTACGTTGAGGTTTATGCCTGTAAAGTACATTATTATCAGCGCGAAAAGTACCGAGAACGGTATGCTGAACGCCACAACAAGCGTGGGCTTGACAGACTTTAGGAAGAGCGCCAGTACCACTATAGCGAGTATCGCGCCCAGCAGAATACTGCTGAGAACGCTGTTGAGAATTCTTGTGATGTAGTCGCCCTGATTCATCATCTGGGTAAAGCTGAGCCCCTTGTACTTGGATTCCAGTTCGTCGAAAGCTTTGTTGATTCCGTCAGAAACCTCGCTTGTATTGGCGGTGTTTGCCTTGTAGACGGAGAGCATTACGGCGTCCTCGCCATTGACCTTGCAGTAAGCTTCGCCGACATTGTCTACGGTGACTACATTTGCAACGTCGCTGAGCTTGATTTTACCAATGCCGTCAACCTTTGTCAGCACTAAGTTCTTCAGCTGCTTCGCGCTTTTGAAGTTCTCGTCAATTTCAACGAGCCACTGGTTCTCGTCCTTGTCCTCAACATAGCCCGCGGGCATCGAGAAATTCTGCGCCGATATAAGCTGTGAGAGGGTATCAAGTGTGAGCAGCGCGTCAATGTTGGAGTTATCTCTTGCCGCCTTAAAAGAGTTTTCGAGTTTCTTTTGAGCTTCGTCGAGTTCCTTTTGAGCGTTTTCTATCTGTGTTTCGGCTGAGTTGAGCTGTGCTTTGCCCGCGCCGAACTCTACCGCGGCGTTGAGTTCCGCCGAATTTATGTCGCTTTGATTTTCGTCGAGATTGCTTGCTTTTTTGTTGAGCTGCTCGACGATGGTTTCCTGAACTTTTATCTTTGTGTTCAGGTTAGCAAGCTCCGTTTCAATCTGAGGAATACGCACCTTGACGGCGTTGTATACCTGTTTGAGGGTGTCGAGGCTCAATTTCTTGACCTGGTCGCCGTAGCCCGCGTCGTTCATCCACTTGAGGAATTTTTCGTATTCTTCGGGGTTTTTGACAGCTTCCTCAACGGACGCGGGAATTGTAATATCCTGCATTTGGGCTATGGGTGAGAGGTTCTGGTTCAGCGCCGCCAGCGCCTTATCGAGCCCTGTGTAAGCGTCCTCGAGCTTTGCGTCCTTGTAAGCCTTAAGCTCGGCTTCGAGCGCGCTTTTGCTCGCGTTGAGGCTGAGCAGTGTTGATTCATACGCCGCCTTTGTCGCCTGAGCTTTGGATAGCTGTGTGGCAGCCTTGCTGAGCTTGTCGGTCGTTTTACTCTGAGTATCGCCCAGCTTGCTTTTGCCTGACTCTATTTCTCTTTTGCTTTCGGAGAGCTTGCTCTTGGAGTCCTCAATCTTTCCGCTTGCCTCGGCAAGTTTGTCGTTAGTTTTGGAAAGGATTCTGGCGTTGATTTTGTCTATCTTCTTTTCGCTGAGCTTAATCTCAATGCTGTCGTTTATAAGGCCATTCGCTGTTACGCTCGCCACGCCGTCCTGCCTTTCAAGGTAGGGCTTGACGACGTTTTCGCTGAAGTCTGAGAGCTCCTTGATATCCTTGCCTTTATAGTTGATGTTAGCGTACATGGTCGCGACCATATCCATACTGATTTCGAGTATGTTGGGCGTGCCGCATTCCTCGGGCAGTTCCATAACATTTACCGCCTTGGAAACCCTGACGAGGGCGGAGTCCATATCGGTGTCGTCAGCAAAATTCAGAATAACTGCCGCGTAGTTATTAGAGGATGTGGAGGTTACCTTCTCGACACCGTTGAGTGTGCCCAGCGCGTTTTCCATAACCTCGGCGACGTCCTTTTCGACCTTGTCGGGAGAGGCTCCCGCTTCGGTGGTGATGACCGCTATGTACGGAAGCTCGAACTTGGGCATAAGGTCCGTTTTCATCGAGGTGACGCTCACGAAACCTACAACCAGAACTATGATGATTGTGACTATCATAAAGTATGGTTTTTTGACGAAAAATTTTGTCATATAATCACCTTTTCAAAACTTGGGATATACATAATTAGAATATCATAAATGTGTATTTTTTTCAATAAGAATTTTGGCGATGTGTGCTTTAGCCTGTTAACATAATAAAAAATTTCTAAAAAGGTATTGACATTTGGGAAGGATTGTAATAAAATGCTTTTAAACCGATGAGGGAGAGTGAGTAGGTTCTGCTACTTCTCTTACAGAGAGCCGCTGACGGTGGAAACGCGGCAGAGAACACAGAGTTGAATGGACTCCCGAGGGCGAGCGGAAATGCGGGTTATTCCCAGAGTATGCGAGACGGAACAGACTTTCCGTAATCAAAGGTCAGCGTATGATAGTACGCGTTGAGTGGACGTTAAACACGTCAAGCCAGGTGGCACCGCAGGATTATTCCTGTCCCGGCAAATGCTGGGACAGGATTTTTTATTTTTCGGAGGAAAGAATGATAGTATTAACTAAACGATGGTGAAATAATAAGCCCTCCCTTGGGATATTCCCCTATTAGGGGAAATGTCACGAAGTGACAAAAGGGTTGCCGTTCCTGCTAAGGAAAGGGTGCCGAGCAAAGCGAGGCAGAGGGGATTACAGAGCGATAGCGGTTCTTTAACAGAACGTCATTTAATACATACGTAACCCCCTCAGTCAGCGCAAGCGCTGCCGGCGCCCCCAAGGGGGCGCCGAGTAGTCCGTTCCTCACTTTACTGTGTATGGACAGACTGAATTAATTAATAGAACAATATTTTATATAAAGGAGTAATTACAATGTCAGAAAACAAAATACCTTACAAAATTTATTTAAGCGAAAACGAGATTCCTTCAAAATGGTATAACCTCAGGGCTGATATGAAGAACAAGCCCGCTCCGCTTCTCAACCCCGGCACAGGCAAGCCCCTCACAGCTGAGGAAATGAGCGGAATATTCTGTGAAGAACTCGTTAAACAGGAGCTCGACAACGATACACAGTATATCGACATCCCCCAGGAAATCCAGGATTTCTACAAGATGTACCGTCCCGCTCCGCTGGTAAGAGCATATTGCCTTGAGAAAGCTCTCGGCACACCCGCAAAGATTTACTACAAGTTTGAGGGCAACAACACAAGCGGAAGCCATAAGCTCAATTCCGCTATCGCTCAGGCTTATTACGCTAAGAACCAGGGTCTCAAGGGCGTTACTACAGAGACAGGAGCAGGTCAGTGGGGTACAGCTCTCTCGATGGCTTGCGCTTACCTCGGACTCGACTGCAAGGTATATATGGTTAAAGTCAGCTATGAGCAGAAGCCTTTCCGCCGTGAGGTTATGCGTACCTACGGCGCGGACGTTACACCTTCGCCCTCAATGACAACAGAAGTCGGCAAGAAGATTCTCGCCGAGTTCCCCGACACAACAGGCTCTCTCGGCTGCGCTATCTCCGAGGCTGTTGAAGTTGCCGTTAAGAACCCGGGTTACCGTTATGTGCTCGGTTCGGTTCTCAACCAGGTGCTTCTCCACCAGAGCGTTATCGGTTTAGAGGCTAAGGCTGCTCTCGATAAGTACAACGTTAAACCCGACATCATCATCGGCTGCGCGGGCGGCGGTTCAAACCTCGGCGGACTTATCGCGCCGTTTATGGGCGAAAAGCTCAGAGGCGAAAACGATTACAGAATCATCGCTGTAGAGCCCGCTTCCTGCCCGAGCTTCACACGCGGAACATTCGCGTATGACTTCTGCGATACAGGTATGATTTGTCCTCTCGCCAAGATGTACACACTCGGCTCCAGCTTCATCCCCTCAGCTAACCACGCGGGTGGTCTGAGATTCCACGGTATGAGCTCCACGCTATCACAGCTTTATGATGACGGTCTTATGGAAGCTCGTTCTGTTGAGCAGACCTCCGTATTCGAGGCTGCCGAGCAGTTTGCGAGAGTTGAGGGTATCCTCCCCGCTCCCGAAAGCTCACACGCTATCCGCGTCGCTATCGACGAGGCTCTCAAGTGCAAGGAGACAGGCGAGGAAAAGACAATCCTCTTCGGTCTTACAGGCACAGGTTACTTTGACCTTGTTGCTTACGAGAAGTTCAACAACGGCGAAATGTCCGACTATATCCCCACAGACGAGGATATCGCTCAGAGCGTCGCTAAGCTTCCCAAGGTTCCCGGTCAGGAATAATATAATCATTAAAAGGCAGTCGAAAGGCTGCCTTTTTCGCTCTAAGGAAACCGAACGACTCTATAAAACTCTATAAATGATTTGGTTAGAAAGGGTTGTTTGTCTATTGCATTTCTGAATTTTTGTGATATAATATGGAGTTGTAATAAATGGGGTGAAAGTTATGCTTGATATTAAAAACCAAGAACACCTGACCTACGAAAAAATCAAAACGGAATATGAGGAAGCCAAGCGTAAAAGGATAAAATACAAACGCTTCGGTTTTCTGTATATATTGATATCAGGGATAGTTTTTCTAACCCTGATGTTTAGCGTAGAAAGTAAAATCGCTTTTCTTATTTTGTGGGTAATAACTGATTTTGCCTGCGCGGCAATTATGATACACGCCGACTACAGATACCATACATTTGCCGATTATCTCGGCATTGAGGACGAATACAGCCAAAAGCCCGAAAGTGAGGAAGAGGAATGAAGAATATTTTTTCGATTTTCAAATATGACGTAAAAGATGTCGCGAAAAACATCATCGTTTTTGTAGTAATAATAGGAATATGTATTCTTCCCGCGCTTTATTCGTGGTTTAACATCGCGTCCAACTGGGACCCCTACTCCAGTACGGGAGATTTGCCCTTTGCCGTTTGTTCACTCGACAAGGGATATGAGTATAAATCTCTTACGGTAAACGCGGGCGACACAATCATCGACAACCTTAAGAAAAACAACCAGATGGGTTGGGATTTCGTAAGTGAAAAGCAGGCGGTTGACGGCGTCAAAAACGGAAAGTATTACGCCGCTGTTGTAGTGCCTAAGAATTTCAGCAGAAACCTTTTCTCCGTTACTACGGGCAAATTTAAGCAGGCAAAGCTCCAGTATTATGTCAACGAGAAGAGCAACGCCATAGCCCCCAAGATTACCGACGCGGGCGTCAGGTCTATGGAAAACTCGGTAAACGAGGCTTATGTCGATAAGATTACCGAGGTAATCGCATCCGCCCTGAACCTTACGGACAAAGAGGTTTCAGAGTCTAAGGTTGAGGTCGCCGACAAGATTATAAAAACTCTTAAAAACGCCAAGACGGATTTAAATGAGTTTAATAAAACAAACGATTTGTTTGTTTCCACTCTGGATTCCATAAAGAAGCTTTTAAACGCTAACAAGGATTTGGGCCCCGGAATAAAAAACGCGCTTGCCAAGGCGGGAGCTATGGGCTCTAATATAAAGGATTCCATCAAGGGCTTCGGCGCAACTTCGCCCCAGATTACCGCCTCTATCAGCGAAATAATCAATCAGGGCTCCGGCTACGCCAAGGACTTGGACGATGAGCTGAGCGATGTTTTTGACACTCTGAAGAGCGATTCATCCGCGGCGGCGGATAAGCTGGAAAGGTTAACGCAGATTAACAACAAGATAATCAACGCTAACAATACCGTGCTCTCGGTTCTTAATGAAATCAAGTCGGTATTCCCCAACATCAAATGCGACGATTTGATTAACCGTCTCAACGCCGCAAATAAGAAACAGAACGCGATTATAGATAAGATTAACAGCGCCGCTGATACAATCCGCAAAACAGGCAAGCTGCCCAAGGATGTGCAGAACGAGCTGAAGTCTCTAATCGGAGAGGCTAAGTCGGAAATAAGCAAGGCAAAAACAGGCTTTATAGACGTTAAAAAGAAAATCGATAACGCCACCAATGATGTTTACAAGTCACTTGACGATATTTCCGATTTTATCACGACATTAAGTTCGGGTACGGATTCTATTGATAAGGTGCTCGATTCGGGCGTTGATACGGTAGACACTCTTAAGTCTACGTTCAAAAACCTCGGAGACCTTCTAAACAACGCAAACAAGAAGATTGACACATTAATCTCAAAGATTAAAGATATCAGAGACAGCAAGAAAATCGAAAACTTCCTTTCTCCGATTATCGAGAACCCCGCTGAGCTCGGTAAGTTTGTATCGAGCCCCGTTACAACCGAGGAACACAGATTGTTCCATGTTAAAAACTACGGTTCGTCTATGACGCCGTTCTATACTTCGCTCGGCTTGTGGGTCGGCGGAGTTGTGCTTGTGGCGGTTGTCAGCGTAGGCTTCAGCAAGCGTCAGCTTAAAACTCTGACCAAGCCCAGGGAGTACCAGCTGTTCTTCGGACGCTATCTTATGTTCTTTGTTATGGGACAGATTCAGGCGCTTGTAATCTCTCTGGGAGATTTGTTCTTCCTGAAAATCCAGTGCGATAATCCATTGATGTTCGTTGTGGCAAGTATGATATCGAGCTTTGTATATACTCTCATTATCTACTCGCTCACAATCACGTTCAGTGTTCTTGGTAAAGCGCTGGCGGTAATTATCCTCGTGCTCCAGGTAGCGGGCTCGGGCGGTACATTCCCGATTGAGGTTCTCCCGGGACTGTTCAAGGCTATGTCAACTTTCCTGCCGTTTAAGTACGGTATAAACGCTATGAGAGAGACTGTCGCGGGAATGAACTGGGGCAGCTTCTGGATGAATATCGGTTATTTGATGCTGTTTGCACTGGGAGCTCTTTTTGTGGGCTTAGTGCTCAGAAAACCGTGCATTAAGGTTATTGAATTCTTTAACAACCGCGTTGAGGAAAGCGATATTGTAATTTAACTTTGAGGAGACTTTAGGTTATGCAGGATGTAATTAAAAAACTGGTTGATATCGACGAGCAGGCGAAAAAATTCAGCGAGGAAACAAATAAGGAAAAAGAAAAGCTCGAGGTTCAGATTAAGGAAGAAACCGAGAAGATTTACGAAAAATATATGTCCGACGCCAAGGCTGAGGTCGAAACAGAGAAAAAGAAAATCGAAGCCGATGGAGCCGCTAAGTTTGAAAATAGCGAGGAGCACCGCAAGGAGCAGGTTCAGGCGCTGAAGCAGAAGTTCGATGAGAATGCCGATAAGTGGGTCGAACAGATAGTCGAAGCAGTGATCAGTGGTTAGTGATCAGTGGTTAGTGATCAGTGGTCAGTTAAGTATTCAGTATTTAGTGAATGGATGTATCAATATCCTCCATATCCAAAACTTCACAGAGGCTGTGAGGTAAGGGGGATATGTCTGTTTGATAGGAACGAACGAGTCAGACGAGGAGAAATTAAAAAATGAGTTATGCGGCGTATACGCGGGCTAAGGCCAAATACGGGAAACGCCTGAAAGAGAAGGACTACAAGGCTCTTCTCAACTGCGAGAGCGTACCCGACGTAATGGCATATTTAAAATCGAATACCAGGTATATTGACGCGTTTGGCGAGGCTAACGAGCGCGGAATGAGGCGCGGACTTTTTGAGAGCCTTTTAAGGCAGTATTATATCAATGAGATTGACACAATATGCCGATATGAACTCAGCGTCGGCGACTATGTCTCGAAGTACGTGGCTCACAAGACCGAAATTGACGAGATAATCAAAATTCTGACAGTGCTCAATTCTCAGGATAAACGCGAGTATAATTTCACGGTTCCCGCCCATATCGCCAAGAGGACATCGATTGATTTGAACGCTTTGGCAGAGACTAAGACTTTCGAACAGTTTGTGGAAGCCGCTAAAAATACACCTTACGAGAAGATTCTCAAGAAATACGACATAAAGGATAATAAGCAGATTCCGATAACCGAAATCGAAAGCGACCTGTACACTCAGCTTTATGTTGAGCTTTACAAGATGATTGAAAAAACGAGCGAGGAGGAGAGGAGCTCACTCAAAGCATTTCTTGACTCAATTATCGACTTCAGGAACTTCCTGAACATAATTCGAATCAAGCAGCATTATAAAGCGGACAATAAGGTGATCAGAAGCCATATCATACCGTTCGGAAGTTTAAAACCCGAGGTTATCGACGCTATGTGCAACGCCGAAACCCCAAAAGAGGTTTATGACATTATGGCGGAAACAAAGACAGGTAAGCTCATTGATAAGGTCGACTATGATTACGTCGATGAGCTTGAGATAAAAGTAAAATACAAAAAGGCAAAGCATAATATGTACTACTCTGACAGCTCCTCAACGGTTATGATTTCATTTATCGTGCTGTGTGATATTGAGCTGCACAACCTTGTTTGTATTACAGAGGGAGCGCGATACAGAGTCGATAAGGAGGTTATCGAAGCGCTTCTTGTGTATTAGTTTAATAATATATTAAGTTTTAGTTTGGAATTAATAAGGAGGTGATTTGAATTGAGTGTTGAAAACATTAAGGCTTTCAGTATTATAGGACATAAAAAAGCTTTGGACGACGTGTGCCTTATGCTGGGGCAGTCAAAGGCTTTTCAGCCTGACGAGGTCAGTAACTTTTACAAGGATATGGTGGGCTTCAACAGAGTCGCGGCGCAAAACGCGTTCAGCGAAATTGTGCTGAGGTTCTTCGATATTATGAAGATTCTGTCCATTAAACCCAGATGTATTCATACGGAAAAGAACTTTTCGCCTACTCTCGACGACCTTGAAATATATTCCAAAAAGGTTCTGGAACAGGTCCGGAAATGGGAAGAACAGCGTCTGGAGCTTTTGGAGGATTACAACGAGTGTAAACGCGCGAGGGAGGAAACAAGCCACTTCGTGTCGATTAACACAAACATCGAGGAACTCCTCAGTATGAATTACGTCAAGGCTGTGTTCGGACGAATGCCCAAGGAAAATCTCAAAAAGCTCGGTACAGAGAATTTTAAGATGGACTGCATTGAGTTTATCCCCTGTATGGAGGAGCGTTCGTATGTATGGGCTGTGTACTTTGTGCCCAACACAATGTACGAACAAGCCGAAAGACTTTTCTCGCGTCTGTACTTTGAAAAAAGTACGTTCGGAGATATGGACGAAGCTCCCGAAAAGCGCTATAAGCGCTTAAACGCGGATGTTGAAAAGCTTAAATCCAAGCTCGATCAAATCAATCAGACTATTGCGGACTATTCGGCAGAAAAGGAAAAGGAGATTCTGGGCTACTATACAAAAGCGTCGGAATATAATCTTGACCTTACCATCAGAACCCACGCTATGGAGAGAGGCGAGAGCTTCTGTCTGACAGGCTGGGTATCAGAGAAAAAGGCGAACGGAATCCGCAGAAAACTTGAGAAAATCGAGAGCGTCGAGGTGAGCGTGAGCAACGCCAAGGATGAACTGCACCTCAATCCTCCCGTCAAGCTTAAGAATACTTTCTTTACACGTCCTTTCCAGTTCTTTACGGAAATGTACGGTGTACCGAAATACAAAGAAATTGACCCGACGGCGTTTATCGCTGTTACATATTTTTTGTTGTTCGGAATAATGTTCGGCGACGTAGGACACGGACTCTGCGTAATCCTCGCGGGAGCGTTTATGTGGTTCTCGCAGAAGATGGCAATCGGCAAAATTCTGATGCCCTGCGGATTCTCGGGTATGATTTTCGGAGCCTTGTATGGAAGCGTGTTCGGCTTTGAGAACGGTATGGACTGGTTCTACAAAGGTATACTCCATATGAGAGAAAAGCCGATTGAAGTAATGTCGCCGCATTTTACCAACACAATTCTATACCTCGCGGTTGGGATTGGAATGACGCTGTTGTGTCTGGCGATGTGCCTGAATATCTACACGTCAATCAGACAAGGGAACATAGGAAAAGCTATTTTCGATACTAGCGGACTGTGCGGGCTTCTGTTCTACGGAATGATTTGCGCGGGACTTGTGGGCTTGATGGTGTTTGGTGTGAACCTCTTAAGCCTGCCGTATATCCTGACAATCGCCATAATGTTTATTCTGATATTCCTGCGAGAGCCGCTCTCGAAACTGGTCAACAGGGAAGAGGACTGGGCTCCCGAAAACTGGGGCTCGTTCATTCTTGAGAACTTCTTTGAGTCAATCGAGGTACTGCTCAGCTATGTGTCCAACACAATGAGTTTCCTCAGAGTGGCGGCGTTCGTGCTTGTCCACGCGGGTATGATGCAGGTTGTGTTTACGCTCGCGGAAACCGCCGGCGGCTTCGCGTACTACCCGATTCTGGTATTCGGAAATCTTCTGGTGTGCGCTCTGGAAGCGCTGCTCGTTTCCATTCAGGTGCTCAGACTTGAGTATTACGAGATGTTCTCAAGGTTCTATTCGGGCGAGGGCAGACCGTATGAGCCTGTTAAGCTCAGCCTGGTAAAGAATTAATCAAAATCCATATGCACCCTTAAAGGGGTATTGATAAATAATTGGAGGTAATTCAAAATGTTATTAAACGCTATATTTATGATTGTGCCTGTTGCACTGTTAGTTTTATCCGTAGTTATCGCTACTAATAATTTCAATAAAAAGGGCAACGCCAAGCGTTCCCTGCTTCTTCAGCTCGCTTCTTTCGGAGCGGTATTATCGTTATGTCTTATATTCCCGCTCGCAGCAGGCGCCGCAAGCGGAGACCCCGCTCCTATGGCTGACGCTTCAGCAAAAGGTATGCAGTACCTCGGCGCGGCTCTTTCAACAGGTATCGCCTGTATCGGTGGCGGTATCGCGGTTGGACACGGCGCTCCCGCGGCTATCGGCGCGGCGGCTGAGGACCCCAAAAACTTCGGTAAGGCTATCATCTTCGTTGCTCTCGGCGAAGGTATCGCGCTTTACGGAATGCTTATATCAATCCTTATTCTCAACGGCTAATTATGAAGTATTATCTGATCAGTGATAATGTTGATACCCAGATGGGTATGAGGATCGCGGGTATAGAGGGTGTCGTTGTACACTCCGAGAAACACATCAGAGAAGAACTCCTCAAGGCTATGAACAACCCCGAAATCGCGGTTATTCTTATGACGGAGACTCTGGTGTCAAAATGCCCCGACCTTGTTTATGACTTAAAGCTTAACCGCCAGCGTCCTTTGATAGTCGAAATTCCCGACCGCCACGGAAACGGAAGAACGGCTGACAGTATTACAAAGTATGTTCAGGAAGCTATCGGCGTTAAGCTGTAGGAGATGTAAGTATGAGTGCAGATTATAAGTCAGGCAATTTTTTAGACGCCATAAAGAAGTATAACGAGGAAGAAAGAGCGAAGGTAATCGCGGAGATGGAGCAGAAGCGCGCCAAAGCTGTCAAAGACGCGAAGGCAAAAGGCGAGCGGGACGCGGAGAAGTACATCAAAAAGAACCTTTCCGCCGAAAAAACCGAGATTACAGCGAAGTACGCTGTAAAGACTCTGGACGCTCAGGGCGAGATTTTCAGAACCCGCGACGAGATGGTTGACGAGGTGTTCAAGCGTTCCGCCGACAAGCTCAGGGAGTTTTCGGCTTCCTCAGAGTACAAGGATAAGCTTTTGGCTTTCGCTAAAGAGATTGCGGATTCTTTTAAAGATAACAGCTGTGTCGTCTATGTTAAAGAGGACGACCTCAAATACGCGGACGACATCAAGTCCGCGTTCTCGGGCAGCGTTGAAGTGCAGAGCGACGTAAAAATCCGCCTGGGCGGACTCAGGGGATATTGCAAGGCTTTGCGCATTGTAGCCGATGACACTCTGGACAGCAAGCTCGAGAATAAAAGACAGTGGTTTGTTGACAATATAGATTTGAAAATCAGCTGATAAGTGAGATGACACACTATGAATAAAAATGTGATTTTCGGTATTAACGGACCTGTAATTACGGTAAAAGGTCCCACCGAATTTAAAATGATGGAAATGGTACATGTCGGTGAGGAGAACCTTGTAGGTGAAATCATCGGCATTACCGACGATTTTACAACGGTTCAGGTTTACGAGGAGACAACCGGACTGCGCCCGGGCGACCCTATTACGGGCACAGGCAGCCCGATGAATGTTCTTCTCGGACCGGGCATACTTGACAATATGTTTGACGGAATCGAACGTCCTCTTAAGGCTATCGAGAAAGAGGCGGGCGCGTTCATCAGCCGAGGTTCCAAGGTTGAGTCGCTCGACCCCGATAAGCTCTGGGACGTTACGATGAAGATTAAGGTTGGCGACAAGCTGAACAGCGGCGAAATATACGCCACTATTCCCGAGACCGATATTATCGAGCACAGGCTTATGATACCGCCCAAGCTTTCGGGCGAAATCACCGAGGTTATGCCCGACGGACAGTACAAGCTTTTTGATGCTGTCGCAAAGCTTAAGGACGAGTACGGCAAAATCCACGACCTGACACTATGCCAGAAGTGGCCTATCCGTTTCTCGCGTCCTATTGAAAAGCGATTGCCAACAACCGTTCCGCTCATTACTGGTCAGCGTATTATGGACACAATGTTCCCGCTTGCTAAGGGCGGTACTGCGGCTATCCCGGGCGGCTTCGGTACAGGTAAAACTATGAACCAGCACCAGCTCGCCAAGTGGAGCGACGCGGATATCATCGTGTATGTAGGCTGCGGAGAGCGCGGCAACGAGATGTCTCAGGTTCTTGAGGAATTCTCGGGACTGGTTGACCCTAAGTCGGGCAGACCTATGACCGACCGTACGGTACTTATCGCTAACACCTCAAATATGCCCGTTGCGGCCAGAGAGGCTTCAATTTATACGGGTATTACTCTTGCCGAGTATTACCGTGATATGGGTTATGACGTAGCTATTATGGCGGATTCCACCTCGCGTTGGGCTGAGGCGCTCAGAGAAATCTCGGGACGTCTCGAGGAAATGCCCGCCGAGGAAGGCTTCCCCGCGTATCTGCCGTCAAGACTCGCCGAGTTCTATGAGAGAGCGGGACGAGTTCAGACGCTTTCCCACGACAACGGCTCGGTTTCAATTATCGGCGCGGTATCGCCTCAGGGCGCTGACTTCTCCGAGCCCGTAACTCAGAACACCAAGCGTTTCACCCGCGTGTTCTGGGCGCTTGATAAGGCGCTGGCTTACGCCAGACACTATCCCGCAATCAACTGGATAGATTCATACAGCGAGTATTTCAACGACCTTGACCCGTGGTTCAACGAGCACCTGGGTCCCGAGTTCACCGAGTGCAGAAACAGAATTTCCGCTCTTTTGCAGGAGGAGAGCGCTCTTATGGAAATCGTCAAGCTCATCGGCTCCGACGTGCTTCCCGACGACCAGAAGCTGGTTATCGAAACCGCCAAAGTTATCAGAGTAGGCTTCCTCCAGCAGAACGCTTTCCATGCCGAGGATACCTATGTTCCGCTCGAGAAACAGCTCAAAATGATGCAGGTTATCCTGTATCTCTATGACAGGTCTAAAGAGGTTATCGCCAAGGAAATTCCGATTTCTAAGCTGCTCGCTCTCGGAGTTTTCGATAAGCTCACAAAGATAAAGTACGATATTCCGAACAGTAAACTCGAGATGTTCGATGACTATAAAAAGGAAATCGACGAAAAGATTGATGCGTTATTAGAACGTTCATTGACGTAAGGAGGGAACGCTGTGTTAATTGATTACGTAGGCGTTAAGGAAATTAACGGCTCGCTCATAGTCATAGACGGAGTCAAAGGCGTTTCCAACGAGGAAATAGTTGATATCCGTCTTGAGGACGGCACAATCCGCCAGGGCAGAGTTGTGCAGATTGAGGGCGAAAGAATCGTCGTACAGGTGTTTGAGGGTACAAGAAACATCAGCCTGGTAAACGCCAAGGTAAGACTTTCGGGACACCCGATGGAGCAGGCGCTCTCGCCTGAGATTGTCGGACGTGTGCTCGACGGCGCGGGACGTCCCGCCGACGGACTCGGAGATATTTTCCCCGAAAAGCGCCGCAACATCAACGGTACACCCATCAACCCCGTATCCCGCGTGTACCCGACCAACTATATAAACACGGGTATCTCCACAATCGATACCCTTATGACTCTTATCAGAGGACAGAAGCTTCCGATTTTCTCGGGCTCAGGTATGAAGCACAACGACCTCGCCGTACAGATTGTACGTCAGGCGAGAATCAGCGGCGCTACGGAAGACAACTTCTGTGTAGTTTTCGCGGCGATGGGCGTCCAAAAGGACGTTGCCGAATACTTCAGAAAGAGCTTTGAGGAGAGCGGTGTTCTTTCTCACGTTGTAATGCTTCTTAACCTGTCGAGCGACCCGATTATCGAGCGTACTCTGACTCCCAGATGCGCGCTGACAATCGCCGAGTATCTCGCGTTTGACCTCGATATGCACGTGCTCGTCATTATGACAGATATGACTTCATACGCCGAGGCTCTGCGTGAGTTCTCGTCCTCAAAGGGAGAAATCCCGGGACGTAAGGGCTACCCCGGTTACCTTTATTCCGACCTCGCCTCACTCTATGAGAGAGCCGGTATGATTAAGGGACACGAAGGCTCTGTGACTCAGATTCCGATTCTCACAATGCCCAACGACGATATCACCCACCCGATTCCCGACCTTACAGGCTATATCACCGAGGGACAGATTACCTTGGATCGAGCCTTGCAGGGACAGGGTTACTATCCGCCTGTTGCGGTGCTTCCGTCGCTTTCACGACTGATGAAGGACGGTATCGGCGAAGGCTTTACACGAGCCGACCACCAGGCTCTCGCTAACCAGCTCTTCGCCTCGTACGCCAAGGTTATTGACGCGCGTTCGCTCGCGTCCGTAATCGGTGAGGAGGAGCTTTCACCGATAGACAAGAAATATATGCAGTTCGGCAAACTGTTTGAGACACGCTTTGTAAACCAGGGCTTTAACGAGGACCGCGACATTACCGAGAGTCTTGACTTGGGGTGGGAGCTGCTTTCAACCCTGCCGAGAACAGAGCTCGACCGTGTTGACGACGAACTGCTCGACAAGTACTACAAAGGCTAAATTACACCTCTGTTAAAGAGGCTGGAGGTTTGTATTTATGGCTGTTCAGGCTGTGCCCACCAAGGGCAATTTGATGAATACAAAAAAATCATTAGCTCTCGCAAAGATGGGATATGAGCTTATGGACAAAAAGCGCAATATTCTCATCCGAGAGATGATGATGCTCATAGATAAAGCTAACGCGATTCAGAGCAAAATCGACGGTACCTACGCCGAGGCTTATCAGGCGCTTCAGACGGCTAACATAATCCACGGCTATTGCTCCGAAATCAGTAAGAGTATTCCCGTGGAGGAGTCGCTGTCGCTCGATTACCGCTCGGTAATGGGCGTTGAAATCCCGATTGTTAAGATGGACGCGCCCGACAGGAGCCGGCTCTATTTCGGACTCAACTCTACCACCACCGCGCTGGACAACGCTTTCGAGAAGTTCACCGAGGTTAAGGTGCTCACAGCCGACCTCGCCGAGATTGAGAACAGTGTTTATCGTCTTGCTGATTCCATTAAGAAAACTCAGAAGCGCGCCAACGCTCTGAAAAATATTATGATACCCAAATTTGAGGAGACGGTTAAATTCATCACTGATGCTCTCGACGAAAAGGACA
The DNA here is from genome assembly GCA_017458845.1 of Ruminococcus sp. Taxonomy (GTDB): domain Bacteria; phylum Bacillota; class Clostridia; order Oscillospirales; family Acutalibacteraceae; genus Ruminococcoides. Next base: position 61,671 of record JAFSZY010000041.1, on the reverse strand, counting down.
GAGAGGAATTCTCCAGAATGAAAGTTATCAAAAAGCAAAAGGAGGAGCTGTCGCGCTAAGCGCGTGACAACCCCTCCTTTTTTAGAGCTTTTCTGCTATTTGCCGCTCTATGTTATATATACGCAGACCGCGGGAGGTTTACAGCCTCCCGTATTTTTTGCGCAAAAATCCGGTTCAAAATCTCTTGGTTTAGAACCGCCGTTTAAGTTCTTATTCCTTTGTTTTCCATTTTTTCAGAATTATTAAAATTGTTGAGATATCATTGATTTCATCTTTGGATAATGTGTTTAAAAACAGATTCAGTGTATTTTCGCCGCTTATTTTTATATCATCAAAATCAAAGAAATCCTGTATGCTGATGTTGAGCGCGTTGATGATTTTCTCGATTGTATCTATTGTCGGACTTTGTATTCCCCGCTCTATGTGTCCGATTTGAGCCGGGTGCATATTAGCCTCAAACGCAAGACTTTCCTGAGTGTATCCTTTTTCTTTTCTGAGCGTTCTTATTCTTTTCGCGACAAGTTGAGTAAGCTCGTTCACATATATCACCTCTAATGATAAAAGCATAAAACTTTGAGGCAATATTATCCAATACTTATTAATACTATTTATGTTAAAAAAATATAAAAACATATTGAAATCTTGTGAAATATTTATTATAATATAAATAAATTATGCTTAATTACAACCCGGTAATTAACGATGAATTTTTGTGCTAAAAATAACGGCGCGGAAGCTGACAATAATAGGATTATCTTGAAGTGGAGATTGCGGAATGAATATTTGCTACAACTGTTTTAACGAGCACTCGGGCAGCGTATGTCCCGGCTGCGGATATAATGTGTCTCAGGATAAGGGTAAATACCCCGTCGCTCTGCCGAAGGGGACTATACTCGCGGGCAGATACATTGTAGGACGGGTGCTGGGACAAGGCGGATTCGGAATAACCTATGTTGCCCAAAACTATCAGACCAAAGAGATCTGCGCTGTAAAGGAGTATTTCCCTGAAACGCTGGCAACCAGAATAGAGTCGAGAACCGTTTCTACATATTCCGACGACAGAGCCGACAGCTTTAATTACGGAAAAGAATGTTTTCTCAACGAAGCAAAAACGCTTGCGGAGTTTATAGGTAACCCCAACATTGTCAGGGTATACAGCTATTTTGAAGAGAATAATACCGCGTATTTTGTTATGGAGTACATCAAGGGTATTAGTCTGCAAACCTATCTGAAGAACAACGGCGGCAAAATAAGCGTCGCGGCGGCAAAGAATATTCTGTTTCCCATAATGGACGCTATGTCGGATGTCCACTCAAAGGGAATAATACACAGAGATATAAGTCCCGATAATATCTATATCACCGAGGATGGCAGTATCAAGCTCCTTGATTTCGGCGCGGCAAGATACAGCCTGGGCGACAAAAGCCGAAGCCTCGATGTGGTTCTAAAGCACGGATACGCTCCCAAGGAGCAGTATACCCGCAGGGGCAGACAGGGACCCTACACGGATATTTATTCCCTGTCGGCTACCTTTTACCGTTCGATTACGGGGAAGATACCGCCTGATTCCGTAGAAAGAATGGACGAGGATGACTTGATTTATCCCGGTAATCTGGGAATCAGTATTTCAAAAACTGACGAGGACGCGCTGGTTAAAGCGTTATCCGTATATCCTGCTGACAGATTTCAAAATATGCTGGAGTTTAAAAACGCGTTTACATCGGCAAATGTGATGCCGACCATCAGCGAGTATACTCCTCGAGCCGGTTACTATAATTCTGCGGTTCAGGCTCAAAACAGGCAGGAGCAATTGAGACAGTCACAGCAAGAAGAGGAACAGGAAAGGCTTGAAAAAGAACGCTTAGAGCAGGAGCGCGCCGAGCGGGAGCGCTCCGAAAATGAAAGACAGGAACGCGAAAGAAAAGAGCAAGAGCGCAAAGAAGAGGAACGCAGGGAACGTGAAAGAAAAGAACAGGAGAAGAAAAAACAACAGGAAGCAAAGCGTATTGAGCGAGAGAAGAAACAAAAGGAAGAGCAGGAACGCTTAAGGCTCGCTAAGGAAGAAAAAGAAAAGAAAAAACAGCTTGAAGCTGAACGAAAGAAACTCGAGAAGGAACAAAGAAAAAACGAGCTTCAAAAGTCCGACGCTAACACTACGGCAAAAAAACGTATTAACCCCAAGGTGTTGATGATTGCGGCAATAGCGCTCGCGGCTGTTATTATAGTGACTGCGGGTGTTACTGTGGCTGTTGTAGTGTCGGGCAATCAAGAGGGAGAAAACACGAGCTATAACAGCTTCAGCTATTCTGTTAACGATAATAACGGAATAACAATAACGGGCTACACGGGCGAAGAAAAGGATGTTGTCGTACCTGAAAGCATCGATGGTATGACTGTTACCGAAATCGGCACTAAGGCGTTTTATGAGTCGGATATCACATCTATAAGCATCGGCGAGGGAGTGACGGCAATCGACAAATGGGCGTTTTACGGCAGCAAAAATCTGGCCAGTGTCACCATCCCCGATACTGTAACCAGCATAGAGTACTACGCGTTTTTAGCGTGCGATTCTCTGAAAAACATCGAGATATCCGAGGACTGTTCTTATTCCGAAAACAGCTTTGACAGTACTTTGGTAATCACAACATATTAATAAATAAGCACTACCGCAGTGCTAAAATATTCATATTACAAGGAGGAAAATATGGCTATTACAGAATGTGGAAAGGGGCATGTTTATGATACCGACCAGTACGCGACTTGTCCGTACTGCAACGGTGGAAGAAACATTATTGATTTTAATTATAACGGTGCCGACGGTGATATCGGAAAAACCGTTATTCCGGGTCAGGGTTTGCCGCAGGAGCCTTATATGGGCGCGATGGGCAATACTGAGGCGGTGAATTACGCGGTTAATTCCAATGAGCCCGAAAAAACCGTTGCTCCCGAAAGCTATCGCAAGCGTTCCGATGAGGAAAACAAAACAGTAGGTGTGTTCAAGGAGGACTATAATCTTGACCCCGTAGTCGGCTGGCTGGTTTGCATTGACGGCCCCGAGAAAGGAAAGGATTACAAGCTTTGGGCAAAGATTAACACTATCGGCAGAAGCGAGAAGATGGATGTTTGCATCAAAAAGGATAAAACTATATCCAAGGAAAACCACGCCAGACTCGCGTATGACCCGAAGCACAACAACTTCCAGCTCATTCCCGCCGACAGCACAAACAACATTTATGTTAACGAAGAACCTGTATATATTCCTGTCAAGCTTAACGCGTATGATACGGTTGAGCTTGGTAAGAGCAAGGCTGTTTTTGTTCCCTTGTGCTCAAGCCGCTTTACATGGGAGGACGGCGTAATAGCTGAGAGTTAATATGTGGTTGTTTTCAAGGAGAAAACATCAGGCTGAACCCCGGACGGTTACACCCGTGAAGGCGTTTAAGGCGGATTGCCTGAGCTATCAAGCGGCTAATCTTCAGGGCATCGGCAAACGCAGTAACCAGGAGGATTCCTTTGGCTTCGCCAATGTTCTGGACGTCACAAAAATCAAGAACAAGGGTCTTTTGGCTATAGTAACCGACGGAATGGGCGGAATGAAAGGCGGCAAGCTTGCCAGCGACACCGCTGTCGCGAGCCTGCGAAACGACTTTGAAGCCTTTGATTATTCGCTGGATTTAGCCGAACAGCTTGAACAAAGCGTTTTTTCGGCAAGCGAGAGAATATACGGGCTTCTCGGCGGAGACGGAGGGAGCACGCTTATCGCCTGCTTGTTTTATAAGGAAAAGCTTTATTTTGCTTCGGTAGGTGACAGCTACCTTATGTTGAAGCGCAACGGTCATCTTATACATCTTAACCGAAAGCACAATGTTATGTACGACGAGTATCTAAACGCTGTCAGCAGGGGCAGTCTTGACAAAACCGACGCTGAAAGCGACCCCGAAAAGCACGCTCTGACAAGGTTTTTGGGTATGGATGAGCTCGAGGATTTTGACATTTCCAGACGTCCGCTTCCGGTTTTGGACGGAGATGTGTTCTTGCTATGTTCCGACGGAGTCGGCGGAGTTCTAAGTGAGCAGTGCATATTTGACTGTTTGAACAATAATACCGCTCCCGCGCAGATGTGCGAGCAATTGGAACAGAATATTTTAATTACAAACAAAAGATATCAGGATAATTACACCGCGCTTGTTGTAAAGTGCGAATATTGATAAGGAGAAAAAACAATGGCAAAAAGGATTATTTCTATTATTGTAGCAATTTTTGTGCTTGCTTCCTTAGCGGTTCCCGCTATGGCTGCCAGCTCACAAAACGAGGCTAGAGACAGCCTTATTATGGTTTATGTAATATTTGAGGATGTTGACGGCGGCACACAGCATTATAACTGTGTTCCTCAGGAAAAAATCAAAGACCGTATTGATATTATCTTAGATAATCCCAAGGAATTGGGGAATATGCTCTATACCGCAGGCTCGGGTACGGGCTTCTTTGTGGCGGAAAATGAAACTACCAATCCACAGTACTTATTAACCTGCCAGCACGTTGTTGATTTGTATACAGAATGCGGCGCGGGCGAAATAACCACAATTTTTGATGTCGATAAAAACGCGTACTATGAAGGCAGAGCTAAGATTTACGGTATATTCGACAGCAACGATTACGAGGAGCTTTATGTTGTAGATTCAGACGCAAAAAAAGATGTCGCGATTCTTAAGCTTGCTGAACCCACAAATAAGCGTAAACCCATTCCGCTTCACACTCCCAAGGACGAAATGGTCGGCGATAAGATGTATGTTCTCGGATACCCGGGTATTAGCTCAAACAGTATCGTTTCGCCCACCAAAATAAGTGATATATCCGCGGCAAGCGTAAAGGACGGAATTATCGGAAAGCTCTTTGTGGAGAGCGGCTCAGGAACAAACCATATCGAAACCACCTGTGATATTCAGTCTGGACATTCTGGCGGTCCCGGAGTGGACGAAAACGGTAACGTTATAGGTATTGCGTCTCGGATAGTAGAAAGATATAAGTTTAATAGTCAGGGCGTTCTTGTACCCGAGGAAACAAACAAGTATTGTGTTAATATTTCGGAAGCAATCGATATGTTGAAGAATAACAATGTAGCGTTTATGGGAGAAACCTCGCCTAAGCCTACTTCTCCACAACCAACACCCACTCCGAAATCTGAATCCAACAGCATATGGGTATTCATTGTTATCGGCGTTGCGGCGGCAGTTGTAATCGCTGCGGCAGTTGTTATTATTATTCTTGTTATTAAGAAAAAGTCCAAGCCGGCAGCTCCCGCCAATACCCTTCATCAGGACGCTCCAAAGCCCAAGAGCGGATATGTTCGTTCGCTGGCTATGCAGCACAGAGGTATGAGAGTTAAACTTCAGCCTAACAACCAGATTATTATAGGTAGAAGCAAGGCGGATTGTGCTATTGTTTATAAAGAAGGTACACCGGGCGTAAGTGGAAGACATTGTTCTGTTTCATATGACCCGAATTCAAATGAGTTTACAGTAACTGATTTAGGCTCGTCATACGGAACAGTACTTCAAAACGGCACAAAGCTGACATCCGGTATTTCGCATAAGCTGAGAGCGGGCGACCGTTTCTTCCTCGGTGAACAGGCCAATATGATTGTTCTTGAAGTGGAGTAATATATGAAATCTGACAGCTTCGTATTTTCATATACAGGCGGACGTCCTTACAATGAAGATTGCGCGCAGATAAAAGAATCAGAAAACCAAGCATTGTTCGTAGTTGCTGATGGCCTCGGAGGTCATCAGCACGGCGAGCTTGCCTCAAATCGCGTTGTCAAGGTTCTTTGCGATGCTTTTCCTCCAAAACCCGACACGGAAATCTCTGACTGGCTGGAGGAAACTCTCAAAAAAGCGCAGGACGAAGTAACCGCGCTTCAGGAGGAGACAGACGCCGCTATGCGCACAACAGTTATTACGCTGATAATAAACGGCGATAAGGCGTATTGGGCTCATATCGGAGATTCAAGGTTGTACTATATAGGCAACAGTGAAATAAAAAGAATAACCGAGGATCATTCCGTCGCGTATAAGAAGTACAAAGCGGGTGAGATTTTCTACGACGAAATTGCTCTCGATGAGGATCAATCACGACTTTTGCGCGCTATCGGCAGCGAGCGCAATACTCCTGCGCTGGACAGCAGCGGGATAAAAAACGGCGACGGGTTCTTGCTCTGCTCGGACGGAATGTGGGAATATATCCGCCAAGAAGAGATTCTTGTTGACTTTTTAAAATCAGACTCCGCCCGTCAGTGGGGAGAGCTTATGCTTATGCGCGTTATGGAGAGACAGCCCGAGGACTGTGACAATCTCTCGTTGATTACCGTTTTTGTTTAATTCTAAAGGGGGCTTTATATGCCAAAAAGAATAGCGGCGTTTTTCATTATATTTGCCATAGTTATTTCGGCGGGTGTTTCCGCGCAAGCCGCTTATCAAAATTCCGTCTTTTCGGTAGTTTCCGCGTATTATCACGATGGTATTATTTCGGCTTATGTCAATCCCCAAAACGTGAAAAAGTCGTTTGGCGGCAAGGCTTCCGTCACTGTCGGCAAAAAGGTTGTCAAGGACGAGTTATTCAGGACTCCCGGCAACAGCGCGGCGACCATTGACTATATGCTTCTGGTTGACGCTTCTTCCTCGATGCTGGAGTATCAGGACAGAATCAAAGCCTTCGTCCAGACTCTGCTTGACGAGGAAAAATCCAAGTCAAAGCGCGTTACTGTCGCGGTTTTCGGAAGCAAGCTTAAGATTATAGCGAAAAAGCTGAAAAAGCCCTCGAGGGTTATGTCGGCTATCAACAAAATAAAATATGACCGCGAAATGACGGATATTTCGGGCAACGTAGCAAACGCCGTAAAGTATCTTTCGCATAGTATCAAAGGTCACGAGGAGCTTGCTAATCTTATTGTAATTACAGACGGTATTCCATATCTTGATAACAACGATAATCCATATGAAAAAATAGAAAACTCTGCTAAAAAAGTTAAGAAGCTAATCAAAGCTACGCCCGAGGTCGCGGTTCATACTGTAGGCTTTGGCACATGGCACGAGCCTACCATAGAAGCGCTGTCATCGGGTACGGGAATCAATGTTACGGCGGCGGATGTTTATGAAAGCGCCGCCGCGGGAAAGCAATTGGCGAAGTTTGTCCAAAACCTATATATGCTCAGCTTCCCGATTGATATCGACGCTGAAACAAAGCGGTTTGACGCGTCCTTCAACGCGGACAATGCCGATAAAGCTGTTGCGGTTTCAGGCATAGCCAATATTGACGCGTGCTCAAAAGTAAAATCAGGAACAAAGTCAACGACAAAATCAAAAACAGAAACGTCGGCTTCTCATGCAAGCAAAGCAACTCAGCCTGCATCTTCAACTGTTAACAGCGAGTCAAATAAAACCAAGCTCGCAGCTCGGAATAATGGTTTTACGTTATGGATTATATTAGCGGCAGCCGCGGCGGTTGTGATAATCGCGGCGGTGACAGTGTTTGCGCTTACAGGAAAACGAGGCGCGAAAAAGAGCCGGGACGCCATAGAAATAAAGCTTGAGGTCATTAACGGCAATTGCCTTAACAGCGGCGACACCATATACCTTAAGGATGAATTATTTATAGGAAGAAGGCGTTCGTGCGACATTGTCTTTGACGACGCGGCTCTGTCGTCCGTAAATACCCGCGTGTTTATAAGCGAAGGTGTAGTTTATATAGAGGACGTGGGCGGACGCTCGAACACCGCGATTGGTGAGATGAAGATTTATTCACGGAATCGGCTCAGAAGCGGCGATGAAATCAGGGCAGGTAATTCTGCTTTTGTATTAAGATTTTAAAGAGGTGTTTATGAAAACAAAGAGCATGTATCCCGTATTATTCAGGAAAATACTTCCGCTTATTATGGCGGCGCTTTTGTTCACAGGGGTTATGGCGTCTTGCGGAGAGAAAACCGTTAAGGTTCCCTCGTGCATAGGCGCGACCAGAGAGGAAGCGGAGCAATCGCTTAAAAGCGCGGGTGTAAATTATTCCGTGGAGACAACCTTTTCCGATACTGTTGAGGCGGGACTTGTGGTCGATCAGAGCTTTGACGCGGGCTCGGAGATATCATCATCCGAAACAATGGCGCTGATAGTGAGCAGCGGCAAGCAGATTACGTATCCCGACTTGATTGGTAAAACCCGGGCTGACGCCGAGGAGGCTCTGAAATATCTTGGATTGGAGCTTGTTGTCGGCAGTGAAGAATACAACAATTCTGTCGATAAGGGCTGCGTCATCCGGCAGGACAAAAAAGCAGGAGATAAGGCTGAAAAAGGCGAAAAGGTTTCCGTTGTTATCAGCAAGGGAGTCCGGATGGTGCAAGTCCCCGATGTAAAGGGACAAACGCTTTCCGCCGCCAAGAAAAAGCTCTCTGACGCAAAGCTTAAGTATAAGGTCAAGAGGGCGTACAGTTCATCTGTATCAAAGGACAAGATTATACGTCAGAACAAGGCGGGAGAAAGCGTCAAAATCAATTCGACCATCACTCTCGTTGTAAGCAAGGGCAAAAAGCCACAGCCGCAATCTTCATCTTCACAGGCGGATTATACCCCTGAGGTTAACGATTCGACCTATAACTACGTTCCGAGCAACAGCTCGTCAAGCGCGACACCGTCGCAGAATCCCGAACCCGTTAAACCTACCATCGAATACTAAGCAGTATAAACGGTCGAATGACTATTTATAAATATATTTTAGGAGGCAATTATATGAAAAAGCTAAAAATACTTACAAGTGTTTTACTGGCGCTGTTGATAACGCTCTCAACTTTCAGCGTGTCCGCGCAAGAGGCATTTAAATCTTCCTCATCGGCGGGAGAAAGCGGTAAAGTCGAGGTTGCAAAAAAGAGTAGTTCCTCAATTGCGAAGGAACCAACCGGCGCAGACAGCAAGCTTACAGTGGATAAGAGCATTGTTGTGCTGAATCTTAACGGTACCAGAACAGCTCAGATTAAAGTTACGCCCGGGGGTTATTATCCCAATAACTATACTATTGCTTGGTCAAACAACAATAAAAGCGCGCTAAATGTCACTTTTGTGAGATGGGAAGGTGACAGCGCTGTATTGTCTTTAACAGGCAAAGCTGTTGATGCGGTTGAAATTGAATTCAGTATTTACGACTCTGACGATCCGAACGAAACAACCATTGCAAGCACAACAGTAGGGGTTTTGGTTTGCAATACTAAGACTGTTGCCAGCAAAAAGAATTTTAAATTAAATTTATCTGGTACAAACACTGCTACCTTGAAGATTTATCCCGACGGAACCTATCCTAAGTATTTTGGCGTATCATGGAATAATAACAGTTTAGTGAAAATTGATTTTAAAAAATGGGCAGAAGATACCGCGGTGTTTACCCTTACGGGAGTTAAAAGAGGAAAGACAACTCTTAACTTTAAGCTTTATGAGAATATTACGGGAGATGAAACGATTATTGGCAGTGTTAAGGTAACCGTAACAGTTCAGAGTAACCAGACTATTAAGGGTAAAAGCTCTTTTACAAAAAAATACGGCGCGTCCCCGTTCTCTCTCGGAGCTAAGGCAAAAACCAAAATGACATACAAATCAAGCGACAAGAAGGTCGCTGCGGTTTCTTCATCGGGCAAGGTTACTGTTAAGGGTTGCGGTAAGGCAGTAATAACAATCAAAGCTAAGGAAACCACTAAGTATAAGGCGAAAACCAAGAAAGTAACCATACTGGTCAAGCCGGGTCAGGTTGCTATAACTAAGAAAACCGTAAAAAAAGGATACCTGAATATCTCGTTCAAGAAGCAAGCTAACTGTACGGGTTATAATTTACAGGTTTCCACTAAAAAGAATTTTGCCTCAAAGTATACTTCATCCGCAAAATTGGCAAGTTATGCCAGTAGCGCTAAGATTAAGACGGTTTCAGGTTATTATTATTACATTCGCATCAGAGCTTATAAGAAAATAGGCGGCAAAACATACTACGGCGCGTGGAGAAAAGCAACTCTGTTCGCATAGACGACGCTGTATTAGGTGAATATTTTAAGCTTACAAACACAGAGCTGACTCAATAGTCGGCTCTGTGTTATAATATGTCGCGCCTTTATTGCAATCACGAGAAAATGTCCGTGGAGAAATACATTTCAGTTGGAAATACAGTGTATGACGTGGATAAACAAAGTCCGTCTCCGCTTTAGGAAGAGACACCCGCCCTTACGCGGATATAAGAGGAAGGAGACTCCTCGGCAAGCTAGGAACGACAGCGAGGATTACTCAATTTGGGACAGGTTACCTATCTTCATCAGTTCATAGATATCATAGCTTGGATTTGATTGCAAAAATCATAACCACCCGTTTGACGGGTGGTTATGATTTTTGCAATAAAACTTCAAGATTTCTTTTGTATTATTTATACACAGAGATGATTATTTCGCAAAACTTTTCAAAATAAAACAGATTGTGTTCAAAAACATATCACATATACTATTTAAGCTTAATATGTAAACTAAGGGAAAGGCAATTCCCTGAACATAATGATTGGAGGACAACACTATGAAAACTACCAGACTTCTGAGCGTAATACTCGCGGCTCTTATGATTTTGTCGATGATACCTTTTACGGCATCGGCGTACTCGGCTGAGCAGGCAACGCTTACATTCACGGACAGCGGTATAACCGAGACCGTTTCGGGCTCTGGCTATACCATAAGCGGCGCAACGCTCACAATCAACGAGGCGGGCACCTATCGTGTGACAGGCAGCTGCTCCGAGGGCGCGATTGTCGTTAAGGGCAGTCTCAGCGGAGTTACGCTGATACTCGATGACCTCGATTTAACCTCGGCAAGCACAGCTCCGATAGTTGTGAAAAAGTCGAGTTCGGTGCTTCTAAAGCTCGAGGGCACAAGCACAATCACCGATAACGAAACTCTCGACGAGACCAACTCGGACTTTGAGGGAGCGGCGATTAAGGTCAAGGCAGGCTCAACGCTCACGATTTTCGGCGACGGCACGCTCAACGCTGTCGGCACACCCAAGAACGCAATCAAGGGCGGCACAACATCTTCGTTAATCGTTGACGGCGGAATTATAAACGCCACAGCCGCCAACAATGGCATAGCCTTTGACGGCAGCGTCGTAATCAACGCGGGCACATTCAACGTGACAGCCGGAAACGACGGAATCAAGTCCCAGCCCGACGAGGGGGACACAGACTCCGCGGGTACTGTTACAATCAACGGCGGTACTTTTAATATCAACGCTCAGGGCGACGGTATTGTCGCGGCTGAGAACCTCACCATTACAAACGGTGATTATACCGTAAAAACAGAAAACGGATACGGCAGTTTAACCTTTAACAAGGATACAATGAGCTGTAAGGGCTTGAAGGTTTCGAGCAACAATGTCACTGACGAGAACAACCCCACAAACACTATGACAATTTCGGGCGGTACCTTTAGCCTCAACACAGCCGACGACGCGGTTCACTCCAACGGCTATATTACAATCACAGGCGGTACGTTTGATATCTACACAGGCGACGACGGCGTCCACGCCGACGCTACTCTCACACTCGGCACAGAGAACGGCTATGACCGCGACCCCGAGATTACAGTCAATTCAAGCTACGAGGGCTTAGAAGGAGCCGTAGTCAATATTTACTCAGGTAAGTTTTATGTCAACGCTTCCGACGATGGCATCAACGCCGCAGGCGGCAGCTCCAACGGCACCGACCCTGGACAGGGCGGCAACGACCAGTTCAGACCCGGTCAGGGCAGTCAGGGCGGAAACCAGGGCGGTCCCGGTCAGGGCGGAAATCAGCCCGGTCAGCAGGGCGGCCAGCAGAGCTCGGGCTCATCCGACTACTCAATCAACATCTATGGCGGCAACGTTTATGTGAACTGTACAGGCGACGGTCTCGACTCAAACGGCGACCTCAAAATCTCAGGCGGCGATGTGACAGTCCTTTCGCAAGCCACAGGCGGCGACAACTCGCCCCTTGACTGCGACGGCACGATTACAATCACAGGCGGCACGGTTTTCGCCGCGGGAACAAATTCGATGAACGAGAACCCAAGCTCCCAGACCGGCACTCAGAAATATTACGTTTCAACAACAAGCCGTTCAGCCGGCACAGTTATTAACGTAACTCAAAGCGGCAGTGTGGTTCGCAGTGAAAAGCTCCTCAGAAACGTAAACTATATTCTCTACTCTGACGCTAACACAACCTCATCCAACACCTCATATTCCACAGCTTCAAGCGTTACAACCTCCAAGGGCAACCCTTGGGCCCACAGCTGGAACAGCGGTACTGTTGTGAGCGCCGCGACAACATCAAGCACAGGCTTGCTCAAGTACACTTGCTCCGATTCAAGCCGGGTTGAGTACAAGACCATACCCGCGCTCACTACGGTTACAGAGTATGTTGAGGAAGAAGCGACAACAAGCGCGACAGAAGCCACAACAGAAGCCGCTCAGACAACTGATAGCACAGAAGCGACTTCCGCGACAACTGCCGACGAGGGCTACACTGTAAGCTTCATCACAGACGGCAACGCGACAATTAACACATATAATACACAGGATTATTCCGTGGCTTCCGCGACAAACGTAATTTCGGCGGTTTCGAGAAACAGCGATACGGGCGAACCCGACAGCTCGGGCGACGGTCAGGTCAATTTTACCGTAGTTCCCGCTGACGGTTATGAGGTGGAAAGCGTTACAGCGACACCGGACACTAACTATAAGAATCTGAAGGATCTCAGCTCGACTCTCGCAAACACTTATCGCCTGACTAAGATTAAAGGCGAGGTTTCCGTAACGGTAATCACAAAGAAAACCGAAACAACCGAGACCACCGAAGCTACTCAGGCAACTCAGACAACTGAGGCAACTGAGGCAACTGAAGCAACCACAGGAAACACTGAAACAACTGAGTCAACTGAGTCTACTCAGACGACGGATGCAACTCAGGCAACTGAATCCGGTGAGAATACAGAGGCAACCGAAGCCACTCAGGCAACTACGGATAATCAGACTACCGAGCCTGAAACAGATACCCAATCAACCGGTGAAACACAGGCTACCGAGCAGCAGTACCAGACATCTATTGCCGCAGCGGCAACAAAGTCTACAATCTATGTAAACGCTTCCACTAAGGTTTACGCTTCGGTGACAAACGGCGTCGGCAGCACAACATTCAAGTCAAGCAACACAAAGGTTGCCACAGTTACATCCTCAGGCAAGGTTGTCGGCAAGAAGGCGGGCTCCGTAATAATCACGGCGACCAACAACGGTAAGTCCGCGTCCGTCAAGATTAAGGTTGTCAAGCGCGTCAACACGCTTACCGTAAAGGGCAAGACCGTCACAGCAAAGGCTGCGAAGAAAACAACCTTCTCAAAGTCCAAAGTCCTCAAGGTTAAAAATGCAAAGGGTACCGTTACCTACAAGAAGGTTTCAGGCAATTCCAAAATAAGTATCAATAAAAAGACGGGTAAGCTGACAGTCAAGAAAGGACTAAAGAAAGGCAAAACATATAAGATTAAAATCAAAGTTACCGCTAAGGGCAACACAGCTTATAAGGCAAAATCTAAGACGGTGACCGTTAAGGTAAAAGTTAAATAAAAAGTCCCCCTTAGTTTAAGGGGGAAGCGAAGCAGGGGGATTAAAAATCAATCCCACCGTCACGCGCAAGCGCGCGCCACATCCCTTTAGCAAAGGGAGGTTGAATATGTACAAACAATTTAGGGCGACCGAAAAATTTCGGTCGCCCTTTTTGTCAGTTAACGCGTAGGGGATACCGTCTCGGTATCCCCATTATTGTCTGAGCTTGTCGAGGAATCACCCTTGCCGGTATAGTACAGATTCAGCGTGATGCTCATAGCTTGCCGCCGTATACGGGGAAATAGCTCGCTTCGCCGTAATCGAGCGGCTGAATCGCTTTCAGTGTTTCCATATCCTCGTCCGAGATAGTAAAACCGAGGTCAGCGTTTGCTCTCATATGGTCGGGATTCGCGGTCTTGGGCAGTACAACCAAATCGAGCTGCAAGTCATATTTTATGCAAAGCTGCGGAACGGACACACCGTATTTATCGGCAATCTCTTTGATAGCGGGATTTCCGAGCGCGGCGCCGTAAGCAACGGGAGAATACGCCTCGACTATGATTCCCTTGCTATTGCAGTAGTCAATCAAGTCGAAGGGCGTGTTGGAGATATGCGCGAGAATCTGGTTGACCATCGGTTTAACGCGGCAGTCCTCAAGAATGTTCTCGATATCCTGTTCCAAAAAGTTAGAAACGCCGATTGCTCTCAGCTTGCCCGCTTCAAGAGCGTCCTCTAAAGCTCTCCAGGCTACCTTGTTGCCCTGATAGTATCTGTCGTCGGACTGATTGACCTCCATCCACGGCTGAGGGGAATGAATAATCATCATATCAAGATAATCAAGCCCCATTTTAGCTAGCGTCTCGTCAATAGATTTCATCGCGCTGTCATAGTCCTTATGCTCCGCTGCGACCTTGGAAACGATGAAAAGCTCCTCTCTCGGCACACCGCAGGAACGGACGCCTTCGCCTACGCCGCGCTCATTGCCGTAAGCCTGAGCGGTATCAATGTGGCGATAGCCGATTTTTATCGCCTGACGCACCGCTTCGGCAGCCTTGTCATCGTCGATAAACCATGTGCCGAGCGCGAGCTTCGGGATTTTTACTCCGTTGTTCAGTGTAAATGTTTCGTTGAAAATCATAGCTGCCTCCTTAAAAATATTTTTCAGCAAACGCTTTCAGCTTCTTTTCGTTCGGATTGCCGTTGAGGATTTCGCCTGCTATGATTTCGGCATCGGGAGCTGACGGCTGTAAGCTATCGACAGCTTTGCCAAAGCCCGAACCGCCTGAGGTGGCGAACAGTACAATCTTCTTGCCGCTGAAATCATAGGCTTCCAAGAATGTGTTGATGATTGTCGGCGCGATGTACCACCAAATCGGGAAGCCGATGAAAATCGTACCGTATGCCGCTATATCCGCGGCTGTGTCGGCAAGCGCGGGACGCGAGCTTTTGTCGCGCATTTCGACCGAGCTTCTCGACTGCTTATCCATCCAGTTCAAATCCGCCCTTGTGTACTCCACGGCGGGGCGTATTTCGTACAAATCCGCTCCTGCCGCTTTTGACAAATTCTTCGCAAGTCTTGCGGTAGTACCGCTTGCAGAAAAATATGCTACCAATGTTTTACTCATAGTATTCTCTCCTTTTATGATTCGTTTACCAGCTTGCCTGTCATATGCTCGATGGTGAGCTCCAAACAGCACACTCGCGAAAATGAGCTATCGATTTCTTCTTGGATATACGCTTCGTCATCGGTAAACTTCCTGCACAGGCTGGTGCAAATCTGTTTTTTCTTATCTTTATCCATTACAATGCGGATGCGTCCGAACACAACAACGCTGTTGATGTTCAGCGCCCACTCGCCGTCCCTGCGATATCCTTTATCCATAATACAATAGCTGACCTTATCGCAAGCGGAAATAGCGTCAATCTTATGTCCGACCTTCGCGCAGTGAAAATACAGCTTGTTATCTTTTTCGCTGTACCAGTGATTCATCGGTATGCCGTAGGGATAGCCGTTCACCCCAAGCATCGAAAGCACGCCCCTTGGCTGGTCCTTCAAAATTTGAATACAGTGTTCCTCGCTGAGCTGCTGTTTGAAGCGCCGCATTTCTCTGAACATATTATTACCGCCTTGTTTTTTCTTGCTCTTATCATAACAGAAAGCCTATTCTTTGTCTATAAAAACCTCTGTTTGAAAATTTAAAAAATCCAAACGGAGGTTGATTCGTTTATTTCTTTTCTGTTTCCACTTTGTCGATTTGCTTTCCATATCGGTATATCATCCAAAACAAGCCGAACACAAACGCGACCGTGATAAAAATATTGATCATCATATTCTCGCGCAGCAAAAGCATCAGTGTGATAAACACCGCGCTTGCCGCTCCTGTTTTCAGATATATGAGATTGTATCTCCTGCACTTCGCCTTTGCGTGGCGGCTGCCAAGCGCGAACAAGCAGCCGAAGAACAAAATCATCGATACAATCAGAAACAGAAGCTTTGGTATCAGACTGACTTCCTCCACCCGCATAAACTCCAGACCGTTTGTGATATTGTTCATCGCAAAAATGAGGAAGATATGCAGAAGCATATACGCGAGTCCGTTCGTGCGCTTTTCACGGTCGATAATATGGTCGTAAAACATTCCGTAGCTCAAAAACAGTCCGACCACAATCATAAAAGCCATCAGCGCGTAATAGACGCCTGTGATAGAGAAGCCTCCCTCAAAATAGGATGAAATAGCGATTATCATTTCACCGAAGGTAAAAACAACATACAGCATCGCGCGTTCGGACAGATGCGGAAAATCAATTACATCTGCGCTGTTTTTCTGACCAAAGACAAAAACCGCTCCTACGCCGAACAGGATTGCAGCCAGCGACATCCATGTGTGTCCGAAGGTTTGATAAAAATAAATATCCGACAAGACCAAAGCGGCTTCAACAAACAGTATGACCGCCATCTGAATCATATGCTTTCGGTTTTCAGCATTACCCTTATGATTACGCATTTCAATCAAATATTGCACGCCGATATTAACGAGAATCAGCGCCCACGCGATATGATACTGTGTATGATAGCCCTGCCAGTCTGTTCTTGTCCCCTCGCCGATAAAGTACAGCAGAAACATATTTACGAACATAAATATGTGTTCCCGAACGCTGTGCCGACCATAAACGTTAATATAGTAGGTGCTGAAATTCCATATCTGGATGATAGCGAGCGTCGTCATCACATACGCGAGAAACGCCGGCAATGACACAAAGCCGTTTTCAAATGAATGGAGAAGCTGATTGTTGCGCCCGATTATATAAACGAAAATCAGGTCGTAGATTAGCTCGACGTATTCAACTTTCTTTTCTTTTGGATGTAATATTTCCCGAATCATAATATCTTTCTTCTTTATCTGATAAAATGTGTCTGCTGCCATTCTTCTTTTTCGGTCAAGACGTATTTTTTATTTTGAGAGCGATTGACATCATAAGAAAAATCAGATTTTGTCAGGCGTCTCCAAAAATTCTTTTAACTTAGGAAGCGCGTTTTGCGCTTCTTTGCGACCCATCTGATAAACTCTTTCCAGCTCATCGGTATTATTTTCTGTTCGGCTGATTTCAAGTGCTTTAGGCGGTCTTATCACAAAGGAAATACCTTTTTGTTCTCTTTCCTTTATCTCTTCCATTTGTTGGTTATACATTTTGTGTCGTACAGCCATTGCATTCGCCACAGCAGGGTATTTATGAAGCATAAGTTTAATTATCGGGAGCGCCCTGCTTTTAGTTTTTCTATAGTCTTTCGGCTGCGTTAATACAATTACATTACGATTATAGCCGAGCTGTTCCATATAAGCGTATGGAACAGAGTCTGTTATTCCGCCGTCAAGCAGCGTGTATCCGTCAATTTTGACAGGCTTTGAAACCATTGGCATTGAAGCGGAAGCCTGCATCCATTTTGTATCTGTTTCTCCGCCGTCGGTACATTTATGATAAATACATTTGCCTGTACTCACATCTGTTGCGCCTACATAAAACTCCATAGGATTGTTTCGGAAAGTTTCTCTGTCAAACGGGTCAAGAGTGTCGGGAATCTCCCGATAACAAAAATCCGCACCGTACAAATCACCTGTCTTTATCAGAGAACGAATGCTGCAATATCGTGGATCCTTACAGAAATTTTTATTATAGCGGATTGGTCTGCCGATTTGCTTTGATTTATAATTGCAGCCAAAAGCAGCGCCAGCCGAAATACCCGCGGCACCGTCAAAATCTATGCCATTTTCCATAAGAACATCCATTACGCCGCACGTGAACATACCGCGCATAGCGCCGCCTTCTAAAACTAAACCTTTTTTAAGAGTAGTTCCCATACAAATATCTCCGCAATTTTCTGATTTATTCTGACATCTATTTTATCAGATAATCATAAAAATGTCTACAAAACCTTTCGCTTGGATTTCCAAAAGGAGGATATTTTTTAACCCTTTTGTTATCAGTTTCTGAGATACCGTCCTGTTATGCTGTTGGTTTTTTCGGCAACCTCGGCGGGCGTGCCCTGCGCGATGACTCTGCCGCCCCTCAAGCCGCCTTCAGGTCCCATATCAATTATCCAATCGCATTGAGCAATCAGCTCGGGGCGATGCTCGACGATGATGACGGTGTTGTTTTGGCTGACGAGCTTTCTGAGCAACTTCAACAGCAGTCCGACATCCTTATGATGCAGACCTGTGCTCGGCTCATCGAGGACGTAAGTTTTTCCCTCTTTATGCAGCTCGCTCGCCAGCTTGATGCGCTGAATCTCGCCGCCCGAGAGCGTGCTTGTCAGCTGACCGAGCGTTAGATAACCCAGCCCGACGTCATAGAGTGTTTTCAGCGGATTGCGGATCTTCTCGTCATCAAAGAAGTCGAGCGCCTGCGCAATCGTCAGCGCCATAATTTCCTCAATATTTTTACCCTTGTAGGTGAAGGACAGCGCCTTTTCGTTGTAGCGTCTGCCGCCGCACTCCTCGCATTTGACGGTTATAGGCTCGGCGAACGCCATATCATAGGTGATTTTGCCGGTGCCCTTGCATACGGGACAGCCGCCCTTTGAATTGAAGCTGAACCAACTCACGCTGAGTTTGTTTTCTTTTGCGAACAACTTGCGGATATCATCCATCACGCCCGTATAGGTCGCGGGTGTGGAGCGAATTGAGGTGCCGATAGGCTTCTGGTCGATAACGATCGCGTTGGGATAGGCGTGGACAAATTCGTGACACGCAAGTGAGCTTTTGCCCGAGCCCGCAACGCCGGTAATGGCAGTCAGAGCGCCTTTCGGAATATCGGTATCGATGTTTTTCAGGTTGTGACAATGCGCATCACGAATAGCGAAACACTCTGTCCATTTTTTCGGATTCTGATTGAGAATAACAGCCTCTTTCAAAAACGCGGCGGTCGGCGTATTTGCTTCTTTCAATTCTTCGATTGTACCCTCAAAGATGATTTTGCCGCCCTTCGTTCCGGCTCCTTCGCCCATTTCAATGATATGGTCGGCGAGTTCAATCATTTGCCGGCTGTGCTCTACCACGAGAACATTGTTGCCCTTATCCCGCAAATCGACAAGGAGCTTACCAATCTTCTCCGCGTCGGCAGGATGAAGACCGGCGGTCGGCTCGTCAAAAATGTAGGTGATATTATTCAGGCTGCTGCCCAAGTTGCGCACCATCTTGATGCGCTGTGCCTCACCGCCCGAAAGCGTATCCGTTCTACGTGAAAAGGCGAGGTAGCCTATACCGACGGCGATCATACGCTCAAGGTAGGAACTGAGCTGTCTTGCGATAGATTTGCCTACAGGATCGGCGATGCTTTCCAAAATCGGCAGCAGCTCGGCGGCGGTCATTGAGTTGAAGTCTACGATATTATAGCCGTTGATTCTTGATTTCAGCGCGGTGGGATTCAGTCCCGTACCGCCGCAGCTTTTGCAGTTACATTTATCAACGAGGGAGTATATCTCGTCCTGCAAGCTCTTTTTCAACTTGCCGATATCCCGTCTGAGATAAAGCCGCTCAAAGCGCGGTATAACTCCCTCATATTCCACCATATCCACACGACCCGTGTTATTGGAACGTATACCGATTTTGACAGGCTCCTTTGAGCCGTATTTGAGGATATCCCATTCCTCATCTGTGAAATCTGATAGTTTTTTATCGGGATTCAGCAGAGGATTATTCTGATATAAGTGCTTCTGCCATCCCGCCGAGAATTGACTGAACTGTAATGCCCCTTCACTGAGCGAGATGTAGGTATTGAACATCCTGTCCTCGATCAGCTCCAGCCGTTCTCCCAAGCCGGTGCAGTCGGGGCACATACCGAGAGGATGATTGAACGAGTACGCCATCGAGCCGCCCGCACTTGGTTTTCCCACACGCGAGAACAACAAACGAATCAGCGGAGCCGCGTCTATCGCCGTACCGACGGTGGAGCGAGTGCTGTTGCCGAGGGGCTTCTGATTTACTACGATAGACGGCGTGAGGTTTTGGATTTCGCCAACCCTCGGTCTGTCATAGTGAGGCATTTTGTTGCGCAGGAACAGTGGATAGGAGCTCTGCCACTCGCGGCTGCTCTCGGCGGCGATCGTTTCAAAAGCGAGCGAGCTTTTGCCTGAGCCTGATACGCCCGCAAACACCACGAGCTTACCTTTCGGAATTGTAACGTTAATATGCTTCAAATTGTTTTCGTAAGCGTCTATGATTCTGATATCGTCTTTCATTTCAACACCTCGTCAAAGCTGTTGGTTAATGCGTCATAGAATTCCTTATACAATGCGATAAACTGCTCTGTTTTCTCATATCCGAACGCTTTCAGCGCCTTTTCCTCCGCGTTCATCATTTTGACAACGGTCTTTTCGACAAGGGCTTTTCCCTCAGCAGTCAGACTGACGCGCTTTCTGCCGTAGCTTTCCTTTGCAGATGAAAAAGCGACATAACCTTTCTTTTGCAAACTGCCGATAGCGGAGTTGATTGTTTGCTTTGGAAACATCATCAACCCGGTCATCTCCTGCTGTGTCATATCGCCGTGGAGCGACAGAAAGTAGAGCACCCACATGGAGCAGTCGGATAAGCCGTATGTTAACGCCGCTTTTCTATACAGCGCGTCGAACTGCTTTTCCTGTGTTCCCAGCGCGATTAAATAATCTTTTTCTTTTTTATTCATAACACTCATCCTAAATAGAATTAATCCGAAATCGGACAATGTCATTATAGTCCGATTTCGGATTAGTGTCAAGATAACCTACGTTTGGATTTCTTAGTCCAAACAGAGGTCGGTTTATTGTTCGCATTTGCCGCAGCGGGTGCAGCCGTTGCAGATTGGTTTCATTCCACAGGTTTGGCATTTCCCGCCGAAGTAGGGCTTGTAATAATCCTTGTCGGCGATTTTGAAACCGAGCTGTCGGGTCAACTTGAAATTGATTGGCTTGCCCTTAAAGCTAAGCTCCGATTTATGCGCCTGTTCGCTTTGTAAGGCGTTTCCTTCGATCCGATACTCTCTGCCGTCCTTGACGAAGCGTCTTCCCGTGCCGCAGAAAACAAAGGTGACGTTAAATTCCCGGCACTCGTCGCTCAGCTGCTTTACCCACTCATAATGACAAGGGCGGGCTCCGGCGTAGTTTTCTCCGTCGCATATCACCTGTTCGAGTTGTCCTGTCGCGAGGTACTCACGGATGCTCACTGAGCCGATAAACGGAGCACACATAATTCCCTTGTGCTTGAACGGCAGGGAAAGCAGAATAGGGATACGCTCGTCGGCTCGCTTCTGATTCTCACAGCTGACGTTGAAAAAGACGTTTTCCCAGCCGTCGCCCCAATCATCGGGCAGGCAATCCCGTACTCTCTGAGGACGTTTTGTCAGCAGAAAGAAAACTACGTCGGGGCGGCTTCGGATGATATTCCAAGCTTCAACACGCCATTCGTCCGCTTCCTCAAGGAAAAAGTCTGAGGTCATACACACGCGTAGTTGTTCGCCGCTTTTGACCTTGTAATGTCCGCTTCTGTCCTTTGACAGTGGATAATTAAAACCCGCTTTTGTGCGGTAGATGTCCGCGTCGTTCTTGCCGCGCTGAGCGTCAAGAAAGTACATATAACAGTTCTCGCAGCCCTCGCTGCACTTTTTGCAGCCGTGCCACGGATTCCAGATGTCGTGCATGATCTCACATCCTTATCAATAATCAGTCTGTACTCTCAACCGGAAACTTATATTATTGTATATCCTTCGGAAGCCAAGACCATTAATGCTTTGTCATAGTTTTTCTTTCACCTATAATTGTATAAAATACGGGCAGATATTTTCATAGTATCCGTCCTTCATCCGAAAACCGTTCGGGATAACACCGAGCTGAGTGAAGCCGATTCTCTCGTATAGATGGCGGGCGTGAATATTGCTCTCGACAACGGCGTTGAATTGCAAAATCTTAAAACCGATTTCTTTTGCTTGCACTATACAGTCCAGTACGAGCTTTTCGCCGATATGCCGCCCTCTGCACTTGGAGCTTACAGCATAGCTTGCGTTACAGATATGCCCGCACCGACCGACGTTGTTGGGGTGCAGGATATATAATCCGACAACCTTTCCGCTGTCATCAATTGCAACGCCGCAATAACTCTGTGAAGCAAAAAACTTCGCGCCTGTTTCTTCATTCAAAAGCTCTTCCTGAGGAAAGGCAATACCGTCCTCGACGACCTCGTTCCATAAATCAATCATTTGACTTATATCTTTTTTATCATATTTGTGTATTAACATCTTTTGTTACACTTCCCCGCCGAAGCCGTTGATGACAATATCATCCCACGCTTCAGAGTCAATTTCTTCATTTTTAAATAGTTTTTTTCTGTCGGCTTCTGTGATAGTTCTGATAACCCTGCACGGGTTGCCTGCCGCGATACTCCACGGTGGAACATCTCGGGTAACAACGCTTCCCGCGCCAATCACGCTGTTCGAGCCTATTGTAACGCCGGGCAAAACTACCGCGTTGCCGCCAATCCAAACATTATCACCGATTGTTACGGGCTTGCCGTATTCGTAATACGAGCGACGTGTGTCGGGATGGAGAGGATGTCCGGCTGTGTAAATCGCAACATTCGGCGCGAGCATACAGTTGTCACCGATTTTTACCTTCGCAACGTCAATAATCGTGCAGTTATAGTTAGCGAAAAACTCTTTACCGACTTCGATATTAAAGCCGTAATCGCAGTAAAACGGCGGGTTGATAAAAGGTTCGTCCGACTTGCCGAACAGCTTTTTGACAACTTCTTTTATTCCGTCAAAATCGGAACGGTCCATAAAGTTAAGCTGCTGTAAAATCTTGCGGCACTCCGCCTGCTGCGCGAAAGCTTCGTCTTCGCAAACGTATGCCAAGCCATTATCCCTGCGTTCAATCTGATTCATAATGACCTCCATAGATAGTTGATAATTGTATAATACCAAATTATATCAAAAATGTCTATGAAAAGCTCCGAGTTTTACGCCCGGAGCTTTTGTTACTTAAAATCGTTTATGACCTTGCCGATGTCGGCGTTAACGCAAATTGATTGGTCGATGATTTCGTCAGGGCAGAAGCTTTCGCCGAGGTTGACGCAGATATACGAAGCGTTTTTATTTTGTGCCGTAAGCTGCCGGAACAGGTACTTGATGATAACAGGCGTGTTGCCGCAAAGGGAGGCTGAATATGTACCAACAATTATGGGTGACCGAAAAAATTCAATCGCCCTTTTTGTCAGTTAACGCGTAGGGGAGGGTCTCTGTGCCCGCTGTGAACGCGTAGGGGCGGGTCTCTGTGCCCGCCCGTTAACTTCCTCTATATGCCGTGATAAAAAAACAGGGGGATTCTTCATCTCTACGCTCCTCAGAATGACAGTTTGAAAATCTTCTGCGGCTGTCCGCTCAGGATAATAGAGCGTAAAAGTTGAAATATATTGATTGACTTTGATTGTTTTTGGTTATATAATATAATTAATTTAGAAGAAAGTCAGGTGGCTTAAATGAAATTAACAAAATCGTTCAAAAAGTCGATTAGTTTAATGCTTTCGGCTATCCTCATACTGTCGCTGTTTTCTGCAGTGGCGGTATCCGCGAACGCTGTCAGCTCTGGCGATGTTATCTACTTCGAGAAACCCGACAGCTGGAGCGACAATATCTGTATTTATTACTGGGAGGGTTCACCTAAACCCTCGGGACTTTATGACTATAAGATGGAGAATATCGGCGGGAACATCTACAAGTACACTGCTAAGGCGAGCTTCAATGAGTTTCTGTTCAACGATGGTGATGTTTCCACAAAACACCAGACCGTCAACGTTAGTTTGCCTTCAAGCGGCAAGATGTGCCGTGTGCTCTCCACAGGACACAACAATGATTGGGGCAACTACTGCAACGACGCCGAATGGGTTGATTTTGAACAGCCCTCAATCGGTCTGGCGGTCAGCGCGTCACCCAAGAACTGTGACTTTGTAGGCAGCATTGAGGTCACCCTCAGCGTGGCTGAAGCGGCTTACGGAACCTACAAAATCAACGGCGGGACTTCCGTTCAGTATACCGATGGAACCAAACTCACTCTCGGCGCGGACGCTCAGACGGGCGACGTTATCAAGCTCGACTTGTCAGCTTCTGCTGATAATGAATCTGTCAGCGAGAGCTACACCTACACCAAGGTTTCTACTCCATCGGCTTCATCGCTTGCGTATTTTGACAATTCAAAATACAACTGGGACGACGTGTATATCTACGCCTACGGCACCAAGGAAAACGCCAAATGGCCGGGCGAGAAGATGCAGGCGGACGAAAGCGGACTTTACTATTACGCGTTCTCATCCGCGTTCAAAAACGAGAACGTAATCTTCAACAACGGCAAGGAAAAGGACGAGGGCAAAGAGCAGTACCCCGAAAACAGCGGACTCCCGCTCAAAGCGGGCGAATGCAAGCTTCTCACTGCGGACAACGAGTGGGTAGACTACGGAACTCCCGACTCCAAGCCCGCGGGTTTCGCTTACACAGCGAGCGGAACAGCCTTCTCAACCGACACAATGAATGTTAAAATCGGACTTAAAAACGCAGTGAAGGGCACATATCAAATAGACGACGGCTCTGTTTTTGAGTACACGGGAACCACAACCGTTTCGGTCGGTCAGGGCAAAATCGGCAACTCAACCGTAAAGCTTACCCTTACGGCAGAGAATGATAAGGGCGTTAAGACCTCGACAGACTTTACCTATAAAAAGACATTTACACCGACCAAGACCACTTACTATTCACCCTCGGACGGGCACACAAGCGACGCTGTCGGCGGCTATTACGGCACTAATCCCAATATGCAGCTGGGCAAGAGCAAGACAATCACGGTTGACGGCAACCCTTCTGACTGGGACAGCTCGATGATTATCGCTCAGGGCGTTGCCAACGACGACCCGCGCGTATATATGCCATCCTCAATGCACGAACAGCCATGGGACGATTATGCCCTCTACGCCGCATGGGACGACACAAACCTCTACTTTATGTGGGAAATGGCAAATACCACATATATCGTCTCCCCGAGCGACAATTTCGCGGCTTCCCAGGAGGCGCGTCCGTGGAGGAACTCAATCCCTATGTATCTTGCGTTGAGCGTTGACCCTTCAATCCACGCTGACGGCACGGCTTGGGGTACTGACAAGAGCGGCAATCCCTATACAAACCCCTATGCGTGGGGATGTGACGGCGGAGTTGCCAAGGATGGCGGCGTAGGCTTCAAGACAAACGTTGACACCTTAATAGCCTTTGACACCAACAACTCTAACGGCGGCGCGTCAATCTTCAAGGCTGACCACTATGACGAAGCCACCGACAACTATATGTTCAACTACGACACAAGAATCCCGATAGGCGTAACCTCGTTTGAAAAGCAGGACAACCAGAACGGATTCAAGATTGCCCACAATTACGGTACGCTTTCAGACACATTGTTCGGCGTAGGCGGAGCAAAGGGCTCGCACTCACTCGGCGACAGCTTAAGTCCCAACTCAAACTGGGTTGACTTCTTTGACCTCGGCTATCAGAACAACCACGGATTTATCTATGAGGTAGCCGTTCCTCTGAGCACTCTCGGAATCGACAAGAACTATATCGAAACAAACGGCATCGGCGCTATGCAGATTCTCACATACGGCACATCGGGAATGGACTGCCTGCCCTACGACGCTTCAATGCAGGACAACGCCAATGTTGAATACAGCTACGACCCCTCAACCTCACACGAGAAAGAGGATATCGATGAAATTACCGTTCCTCTCGCAAGAGTGGGCGCGCTTCTGAGCGACTCGGTTATAAACGAAGCTCCCTGTGAAGTGAATTTCGGCGCTGACAAGGCGGGTACACAGGGCGTGGGAACACCCATAACTCTCAAGGCTGAACCCTACAACTTCAAGAGCAATAACCTCACATACAGATTCACCGTAAACCATCAGATGGTTCAGGAATCTTCTTCAAATACATACACATTTACTCCGACAGATAAGATGACATACAGCCTCGGAGTAATGGTGCTTGATGAAAACGGCAAATACGCTGCGGGTGGAACGAGTATAACTATCGGAGAAGAGGCTCCCGCTGTTACCGAACCTACAGAACCCGAGACGTATACTCAGCCTACACAGTCCACCGAGACACAGGCTACAGGCACACAACCCACACAGCCTACTCAGAATACACAGACTACCGAACCCACTGAAACAAATACGTCCGGAACACAGGGAACTCAGCCCACCGAGCCTACTCAGGCAAGTGCGGAAACTCAGAGTACGAACCCGACATCCGAAACACAGACGACAGAGCCCACCGAAACGCAGGCTCCCGAGACCACAATCAAGCTTAAGGCGACCAAGTCCACAATTTATGTTGGAAGCACCACAACTGTCAAGGCGACCGTTGATTACGGTGTAGGCAGTACTACGTTCAAGTCCAGCAACACAAAGGTTGCGACAGTTTCCTCGTCCGGCGTTGTAAAAGGCTTAAAGGCTGGCTCGGTTATCATCACGGCAACCAACAACGGCAAGTCCGCGACCGTGAAGATTAATATTGTCAAGAAAACCAACCCGATGAAAGTTAAAGCCTCAGCTAAGACCGTTAAGTACAATACAGTCAAGAAAAAGGCTGTAACTGTTAAGGCGATAACAGTCAGCAAAGCTCAGGGAACTATAAGCTACAAGAAAACTTCGGGCAAGAAATTCTTTACAGTGAACGCCAAGACAGGCAAAATTACAGTAAAGAAAGGCACGAATAAAGGTACTTATTCTATCAAAGTTAAAGTTACCGCCAAGGGCAATACAACCTATAAGCCGGGCACTAAGACCGTGACGGTAAAGATAAAAGTGAAGTAAGTATTTAGTATTCAGTATTCAGCACTCAGTGAAGGGCAGCGGAAATTCCGCTGCCCTGTTTCTGTGTTTACAAACTTCTTTTACTGTGATAGAATTAGGGCAAATGATGAAAGGATGTGGTGCGTGATGTCTGACAATATCAAGGTCAATTTAATCATTGACGACAACTGCGAAGAGCCCGAGATTACCATTCGCGCCAAGGAAAAATCCGAACGTGTAGACAGGATAGTCGAAGCTGTCAGGGACGCGTCAAAAACAGACCTGACGGTCATCCCCGCCTATTCGGACGGCAAGCTGGAGCTAATCCCGCAGAACGATATTATGCGCATTCGAACCGAGGGGCGCCAGATTGTACTGGACACCGAGGACCGCTACTATATAGTTAAACAAACTCTCACCAGGATTGAGGAGGAGCTGTACAGCAGCCGCTTTGTACGGATTTCTCAGTCCGAGATTATCAACATATACAAGGTAAAGAGGTTCGACGTCAGCGTATCGGGCACAATCGGAATAGAGTTTGACAACGGTGTCAAGACCTACGCTTCAAGAAGATACATCAACTCTATCAAGAATTTTCTGAAAAGCAAGGAGGGTGAATGATGAGCAATAAACAAAAATTCCTGCTGTTATTCGCGGTCGGTTTCATGCTCGGAGCAATACTGTGCACCGTCATCACTATGATTCTGGCTTCGCATTACGAGAACGGCGGAGAGATAGCGTTCTGCGCTCCGTCATTTGTAAAGCAAGTGGGCAACGCTTCACTCGCGCTGGTTATTCAGGCGGTTGTGTCGGGAATATACGGCGGACTTGTTATAGGCGCTACGGTAGCCTACGACGTCGAAAAGTGGAGCGTGTTAAAATCCACAGCCGTGCATTGTGTCATAACGCTTGTGCTCTACTACACAACAGGTTTCCTGCTTCATTGGTTCGCGATTACCGACATTGTTGAAATCCTGATTATGCTCGGGGTGTTCATTGTGGTATACACTTCCATCTGGCTTATTAACTATATCAGGTACAAGTCGGATATCAAAAAATTCAACGAGGAACTGCAAAAGCTGAAAGATAAAGACAAATAGATTCAAACGGGACTGCCAGTATTGGCAGTCCTTTTTGCCCTTATTTCCTACCGAATAAACACGAAAATCGACCGAATAAACATTTTTAGTTGACAGGAAACGTCAAAATTATTATAAATAATTTTGGTGATTTTTTTGCAACACTTTTTCACCGGGAAGGAGTACAATTATGAATCTCAAGACAATAATTGGTATTTTGCCGTTTATCGGAGCGCTTGTAATGGTGCTGTGGGGAGTTCTCGGCAACGCTTGGAACATCAGCTGGATTGCGGTTTGCGTAAGCGGCGTTCTTATGGCGATTCTCTCAATCATCAACGCGGGTCTCAATAAAGACAAAAAAGAAAACGATAAGAAATAACAGTAGATTTAAAGGAGAGTAGTTATGAATTTAAAGATTTTATATCCGATTATCGCGATTGTTTCCGTAATGGTAATGGTTATTTGGGGTATGCTGGGCAACGCTTGGAATATCAGCTGGATTTCAGTATTTGTCGGCGGTTGTCTGATGGGTATTCTTGGAGTTATCATTGGAGCGCAGGAAAAAAACAACAAGAAATAATATAATATTACAAAGGCCCGCTTTACACCCAGAGTGACAAAGGGGTTTTTGTTAATAGTGCCATTTTTGGAGGTTAATTAATGAAAAAATCAATATGTATTATAATCGCGCTGATTTGCGCGTCCGTATTGGTGCTGTCGCTGACGTCATGCGGTGAAACAACCGAGAAAAAGGAAACCGCTTCCGTTTCCGAAACTGTGTCCGAAAAGGCTGAATCAAGCGAAACAAAAGCGGAATCTACTGCAAGCAGTAAATCAGACTCATCTAAAGCCGAAGCTTCAGCCGATAATAAGCTGGTAGGTTCCTGGGAGTATGAGAGCGGCGGCTTCACCTACACATTCAACGACGATAAAACAGGTGTATATGATGTTGCGGGTCAAAAGATGAACTTCACTTACGAGGCCGACGGTTCAACGCTGAGCATCTTATACGACGGCAATACGGCGCCGATGGAGCTCGAATACGAACTGAGCGGCGACACCTTGAACGTCAAAGATTCCACAGGCAGTGATACAATTTATAAGAGAAAGTAAACAACGCTTGTACTTGAGGACGTAAAATGAATAATAAAACAAAAAGCAGAGCGTTTATGATAATAAACTGTCTCGCATTAATGATTATCGCCGCCAACCTTACGAGCCCCGTACACGAGGCGACGCATATGCTCACTCAGGTGGCTGCGGGAATGAAGCCCGAGTTTTTGGGCTTTGGCATTAACAGCACAGCGGGTACCGTAAGCGTTGATATGAATTCCTTTTTCTGGAAGCTGATGTACGAGGGCAGCGCGGCTTTGATGAATGTCGCGGTAGGTTTCATACTGCTGCTGATTCTCAGCAAAATCAGGTTTGGTCCGCTGAGCAGAGCGTTTATGCTTATGCTTACGATTATGCACCTAAGTATGGGCTTCGGTTATTTTCTGCGCGACGGTATAGCCTACTCGCCGAATAACGGTATGGGTGACTGGTGCAAGGTGCTGGACCGTTTTGACGGCAGTATAGCTCTGCGAATTGGTATGCTGGTTGTAGGCAGCGCGGGCATTCTTTTGACGTTTTATATAGCTTACAGGCAGGCGTATCACTTCATAAAAAATAACAACGACAAGAAGGAGAGGAATACGGTCGCTTCGGCGCTGTACCTCTTTCCGTTCATATTGTTTTCGGTAGTTTACACGCTTCTGGGGCTGGTTTCTCCGCTTGCCGCCGAGATAGGCGCGGTGAATTCCTTAATCTTCGGAGCTATAACTAACGTATTCGGTATGATTACATTTTTCTGGGGATATATGTTCACGGCGATTATGGTTAAGCCTATGAAAAAGAGCATTTACTATTTCTCGCCCTGTGCGGACAAGAAAATAATTTTGTGGATTGGTGCAGCGGCTCTGCTGTTATTTGACGTGTTCGTACTTTGCCCGGGAATATATTTTTAAAGTAATTTTTTAAAACAGGAGGAAGAATTATGAAAAAAAGAGTTATTTCAATTGGCTTGATTCTTTGTCTATGCCTCAGTATGATTTCGCTGTGCGCGATTCAGGCTTCGGCATTCAGCCCTGATAATTTCAAGGCTCAGATTAAAAAAATCACAATAGGAAAGCCGCTTACGGATGCAAATACAGGTAAGAAATATCTTCCTGTTACCGTAGAAATCTTCGCTGCCGAGAATCTCAGTGACAGCGAAGCGGTACATTTCCTCGAAGGTCATCTTAGCGCGTTACTCAAGGACGGCAGAACATCCGAGAGTATCAGAAGCCTCGGTATGACTTTGATTGGCCCGGTTAAGCCCGATGTTCAGCTCGACAGCAATATGTGGAACTGGAGCTGGACCCCCTACGATACAGGCGGTGGTCAGGGACTTATAAAGTACAACGTACCGCTTTTGGAAAACGATGAGACACAGACTGTTGAGCAGAGCCAGGCGACAGGTTTGACCGAGGTCAATGGACTCAAGGTCGGCGACCAAATTACTATCCAGAACGAGACAGTAGTGAATACGAACAGTTTCCCTGATGATGTTGTAAAGGAATTATTCCCTGACGGCCCGAGCGTGTTCTCCAATAAGGCGACATTCACAGTTGAGGAAGAAAGCAATTATCCCAAGACAATCGAGGTAGGCGAGGAAGCCCAGACAGAAGTATCCGCCAAAGCGGGCAAGACCAAACTCTTTGTCGGCGAAAGCACAAAAGTTACGCCTGAGGTTAAAAATCCTGTTGGCGAAACCACATTTACATCAAGCAACTCCAAGGTTGCCACAGTGGACAAAAACGGTAAGGTCAAAGGTGTTAAATCAGGCACAGCATACGTCAGAGTAACCAACAACGGCAAGTACACAGAGATGAAATTTACTGTTGTCAAAAGGTCTAACCCCGTGACCGTTAAGGGCAAAACTTTAAAGGTTAAAGCCGAGTCTAAAAAGACTGTGTTCAAAAAAGCCAAAGCCTATTCAATCAAAAACGCAAAGGGAAAATTGGCGTTCAAGAAGGTTAAAGGCAGCAAGAAGATTACCGTCAACAAAAAGACAGGTAAAATCACCGTCAAAAAAGGCCTCAAAAAGGGCAAGACCTATAAGCTCAAGGTAAAGGTAAGCGCCAAGGGCAACACAGCGTACAAGTCAAAATCCAAAACCGTAACGGTGAAGATTAAAGTTGAATAATTTGCAGCGCAAAATTAAGGGCGACCTCACGGCCGCCCTGTTTTTGCTCTATAGGAAATTACTCAAAATTCGTATAAATATGCAATTAAACAAACTCTTGTAAAAAACATTTATCCTTACTCTATAGAGCAAAAAAGATTTATGTTGCCCGCTCAGTAGCACGCTGCGCGCGCACGAGCGATGGCTATACGAAAGCGGACGCGCTAGTTGCGCGCGCTTTCTTGTTTAGGGGTTGACGGGGATGGTATAATAGATATGGATGGAGGAATCTGTATGCTAAAGATTAAAAACCTTTCGTTTGACGTTCAGTCCGAAGGTCAGAATAAAGAAATTATAAGGGACATTTCAATTGAAGTCCCCGACGGAAAACTGTTTGTTATAACAGGCCCCAACGGCGGCGGAAAGTCTACTCTAGCTAAGCTTATTGCGGGTATCGAAAAGCCCACATCGGGAAAGATATTTTTCAACGACACCGACATCACCGATATGAGCATTACCGACCGCGCCAAGCTCGGCATAGGCTTTGCTTTTCAGCAGCCTGTAAGATTCAAGGGGATTCAGGTGCTCGATTTAATCAGAATCGCGTCGGGTAAGGAGCTGTCAATAACCGAGGTTTGTTCCTACCTTTCCAAGGTCGGACTCTGCGCGGCTGAGTATGTCAACCGTGAGGTCAACTCCAGCCTTTCGGGCGGTGAGCTCAAGCGTATCGAAATCGCGACAGTGCTCGCCAGGGGTTCTCTGCTCACAGTGTTTGATGAGCCCGAGGCGGGAATAGATTTGTGGAGTTTTTCCAATCTCATCGAGGTGTTTGAGAGGCAGCGCAGGGAGATTAAGAACAGGTCTATCCTCATCATCTCCCACCAGGAGCGTATCCTCAACATTGCCGACGAAATCATCGTGCTCAAAAACGGAGTGGTGGAAACCAGAGGAACCAAGGATGAGGTGCTTCCCGCGCTTATGGGTACATCCTCGGCGGTAAAGGAATGCAGAGGGGTGAACAGTTAATATGGATTTGAATAATGTACAGAAGTATCTGCTTAAAGAAATAGCCGACATCACCGAAATCCCGCAGGGTGCTTATAACATCCGCTCCGACAGCCAGTCTATAGGTCGTCAGTCCACCGAGAATGTGGAAATCACACCCAAGGAAAGCATCAGCGGGCTCGATATTTTCATCAAGCCTAACGTCAGGGACGAGACCGTCCACATTCCTGTCGTTATGACGAAAAGCGGACTCAAGGAGGAAGTCTACAACGACTTCTTCATCGGCGATAACGCGGAAGTACTGATTGTCGCGGGCTGTGGAATTGACAACTGCGGCGCTCACGACTCACAGCACGACGGCATTCACCGCTTTTATGTGGGCAAGAACGCCAAGGTTAAATATGTCGAGAAGCACTACGGCTCTGGCGACGGCGCGGGCAAGAGAATCCTCAACCCTGTTACCGAGGTGTACGCCGAGGAGAACAGCACCGTCGAGATGGAGATGGTGCAGATTAAAGGCGTGGACGACACCACCCGAACAACTGTCGCCGAGCTCAAAAAGGGAGCGAGTATGGTAGTCAGGGAACGCCTTATGACGCATAAACAGCAGCAGGCGTTCAGTGTGTACACGGTAAGCCTCAACGGCAAAGGCGCAAACGCCGATATTGTTTCCCGCGGTGTTGCGAGAGATAACTCGTATCAAAAGCTGGATTTGAAAATCGTCGGCAACGCCGAGTGCAAGGGCCATACCGAATGCGACTCAATCATTATGGACAACGGCAAAATCTTAGCTGTTCCCGCGCTTGAAGCCAATGACGTAGACGCGTCCCTCGTGCACGAGGCGGCTATCGGCAAAATCGCGGGCGAACAGCTCATCAAGCTGATGACGCTCGGACTTACTGAAGCCGAGGCGGAAGAGCAGATTATCAACGGATTCTTAAGATAACAGAGAGATTTACTATGTTCAAAAAAGAAAAGGCTGAAACTTTCACAAAGCTCACTTTGAGAATAATGGGTATGCGCTGTACCGAGGAGTACGAGGTTGTTTGCGGCGGCGAAAGCTGTCAGGCGGCGCGCTACCTCATTATGTACGCCCGTCCTGAAGGCGACAGGCGCGAGCTTCAGAAGAGCGCCGAGTGTTCCTCGGATGTTGTTCTCGATTTGCTCAATAAATGCAATGTTATAAAGTGGGACGGCTTCAGTGGAGCCAATCCCCGCGGAGTAAGAGACGGCTGGATGATAAATTTTGAAGCCGAGATAAACGGCAAAAGAATCCACGCCGGCGGCTCCAACAATTTCCCAAAACACTACTCCGAGTTCAGGGAAGGGATACACAGTCTGATATACGATAGGGGAGAAAACAATGTTTAACAACAATCCGCCAATGTGCGGCGGCACTTCACAGAGCTATGACGAAAACGCTCCCAAGAAGATTGTGTCCGAGAATATGACTTTGTTCAAGGTCGAGACAGCTATGGCTCCTATGGGCGTTATGCCGGGCGGCGCGCCCGCGGCGACCGCGTGGTTCAGATTTATCTCGGTTTACGCGGCAAAGTGTGAGGACGGAGTTTTTGTATTGCTCTTCGCGCATGACCGCTGTGAAAAAAGAGAGTACAAGTGGAGCTTTATAAAGGAAGATATCTTTCCCGAGCTCGTTAACGCCGTAAGAGAATATGACCTCGCAAAGTCCAACGGCTCTCATTCGTTTACTTACGGACTGCCCGAGAACTTCGGCGGCGAGGTGCGAGTGGACTATTCAAGCGGCGAGAGGATTGACTTTTCCACAAACCGCAGTCCTGTTATTTCTATAGACTTCGCCAATTGGCTGTATGATTTCTTTAGCGAGGCTTTGAAGAAGGAGCCGGTCGAGCTTCCCAACGCCAAAGCGATAAAGACAATCCGCTTTGATTCCAAGCACAGCGACGGCGGATATACCCATATCTCATTAACACAAAACGGCGATATTTGCGAGTATAAAAGAGAGCGCAAGTTTGATATCCCCGATGTTTTCAAGGACGAGAAAGAGCTCTCCTCGGAGCTGATGGACAAGTTCAGAGGAATAATCGAGACTAACGCTATGCTGATTTGGCATATGCTTCCCGAAAGCGGCTTAAATAGTATAGAGGAAAAGTCGATGACCTTTGTTTTTGAGGACGGTACGGAGATAGTTGTTCCGAGCGACAGGGCTTTGCCCGCCCAGATATCGGGCGCGTTTTTCAATATCGAGCTTGAGCTCAACAGCAACAACTAATATAATTGAGAACTAAAGGCTTCTTTCGGGAAGCCTTTTTCTTTATCGGATTTTTTATTTGTGAAAAAACCGAAGAAAGATAATCGTCAAAATATACAAAAAAAAAAAATTAATTGACAAAACTGTATCTTTTGCTGTATTATAAAATATATTAGTATTTTTGGAAGTATAAACAGGAGTCGGATTTATGAAAAGAAAGATTTATTTACCACCTGAATTTGAATTATTAAAGGTATGGCTGTTGGAAGAGGTGCTTTCTCCGAGCATAGACGATGTCAACACCGACCACAACGATTTGGGCGACGGTGACGATTTATTTGAAGACGAGACAGATCCCGACGTTAACAACGATTTTTACGATCTTGGCGATGGTTCGGATTTGTTTGATTAGTCTTGCGCTCAAAAATAGTTAATTCGGAGGAACGATTATGAAATATATCAGAAAAAGCTTAAGCATACTTTTAGTATTAACAATATTTATGACTATGGCGGTTTCATCCTTAACGGTTAACGCTTCCGCCACGGGCAATTCCGACGACTACCGCGCGTGGTCGCACCACGACAGCCGCTGGAGTGGCATAAGCACGCTTAATAACGGCGGCGCGCCGACAACTGCTGTTACAAAGCTGGCGATTCAGGCGGGGCTGAGAGACCCTCACGACTTTGACATAGGAGATATGGCGACATTACTCACATCCAACTCGGGTTATTCGGGTTCGGCTATAGTATGGAGCGCGCCTACAAAGGCTTCGCTTAACCTGTTTTCAAGCTATGCTGTAAAACAGAATACAGGTACATATACATCATCAAGCAACTATTCAACGCTTATCAACTACATCAATCAGGGCTGGCACCTGGTTATTCAGGTTACAACCTCGACAGGCGGCACAAACTATGTAGCTGTTGACGAAAAGCTCACGCTCGCGAGCGGTTCCACTGTCTATATTATGGACTGTTTGAGCAATACATCAAATAATACCAATATAGCGCTCGCAAAGCGTTACTCAAGCTATGTCCGTGTAATCGGCTATCAGGGCGAGGCGGCGCAAAACTCGTCAATCAACTCAGATTACCGCAAGTGGGAGCTCAACAACACCAACTGGGCGGACACCGTTCTCAACGGCTCAAGCACAATGAATAAGAGTAAAGTGGGCGGGGGAGACCTCGTGCTTGCTTCCACAAAGCTCGCTGTTCAGGCGGGACTCTGGTCGGACGAAACCACAGGCGAGGGCAATTCCGTAAACCGCGCGGTTTCCGCTATCTCTAGCTACGCCTCGGGCGGCGTGGTCAACGACTGGGATGATATTAAGACAGCGTTTGGATTCAACAGTGTCAACAACGCGCTGATGGGTTCAACCTCTAATACCACCGCTACAATGAGCACTTCTCTGGCGGCAAATGTGACTTCTATAACAAATTATCTTAATGAAGGCTATTATCTTGTCATAAGAGTTAACAGCTCTGTCGGCTGGGTTGCGGTCGATACCGAGAAAACCCTCTCTACAGGAGAGATATACATTATGCGTTCTACTCCCGACGCTTCCAAGAACGCCGACATAAAACTATCTGAGTATTACGACACAATGAACCGCGTGGCGGGCTTTAAGACCACGGGTGTTCAGGTAACATTCAGCGGCAACGCTGCTTTCACCGCGTCATACACCAAGGGCGGAAACACCACAAGCTTTACATCGGGCGCGTATGTTCCCGACGCGGCTGTCGTAACAGTTACCGCTGCCCCAAGCGCGGGTTACACAGCGGCTGACACATGGACAGTTTCGGGCGGTTATACTTTCAGCTCTCACAACTCAACTACCTGTACTTTTACAACAAGTACGTCAACCTCCACAACCGCTGCGATAACCTACACGCCTTCTCCGAGAACATACGACATCAACTACACCTACGGCGCGAACTCGGCAAGCTTTAACTATACTACCATTCCCTCGGCGGCAACCACAGGTTCAACCGTCACAATGGATATTTCGCCTAAGACCGACGGCTCGTTCGTATATGAGCTTAAGATTGTAGCGCGCGATTCGGATAATAATGAGATTCCCGTTACACATAACAGCGACACTACGACCTACAGCTTTACAATGCCCGCGTCCGACGTGACTGTCACCTTTACGGGTCAGAACATCGAGGACTGGCGCAGATGGGCGCGCGACGACGAGCGCTGGAGAGATAAGGAAATGACCACAAACGGTCATACTGTGTATACAGACGGCGCGGTAATGATAGGACTTACCAAGCTCGCTATTCAGGCAGGAATCAAAACTCCCACAACCTTGACCGAGGATAACTGGGATATTAACGACACGGTTGACGCGCTTCAATCAAAGATTACTCAGTCAAACGCGCAGCTTACTTTCAGCGGAACAGGAACATTATTAGGTTTTTCGAGCGATAACGCGTTTTTGGGAACGAGCACAACCAGTTCGACGCGCGGAGATATCAAAGACGGTTATTGCAGCACTATAGTAACAAACCTCAAAGCGGGTTATCACCAGATTTTAAGAATTCACCAAAACGGTTCCAGTTTTACTACCGCTAATTCCGACTGGGTTGTAATTGACGAGGAAAAGACTCTTGCCGCGGCGGGCAGAAAATCGGATTTAGGCGAAACGATAACGCTTTCCGATATATATATATACAGAGCGACAGCCGACGCAAACAAAAACGCTAATGTTACCTTGCAGGATTTTTACAATGACACAGGCGGTGACTCAAACGGCGGTTACCGCTATGTATGGCGAAACTACGCTTATCTTGGCGGCACGACACCCGCGCGTAAAATAAACTTTACAATCAAAAAAGACGGCACGGCTCTTGAGGATACCCACAAGGGCGAGGTCGCCGCGACATATACAATCGACGGAGAGGACACGCAGAGCTTTGTTTCGGGCGATTACGCTCCCTCGCGCGCTACAATAAAGTTTAAGTATAACGCCGATGCAGGCTACTATGCTTTTGACAACTGGACAACCCCCGACACGTCCGTAACCTCCCTTTCTGCTACGGAAACCGCAAACCCAAAGACGTTTACGGTCAACCCGAGCACATTTACAACGAGCACAACAGCCAATATAAGCTGTAACGTTACTCCCGAGGTTTATCACATTTACTACGAGGACGGTTCTAACTTCTCATATTCCAACAACGACAGCACAGCGGGTTACAATACCTCTGTCAGCTTCACAATCAACCCCGACAGCGGATATACCGTCGAGGCGGCAAACGTCGCGTTCAAGGACGCGGATGACAACACAATAAGCGGTCTTTCAGCGACTAAGTCAAGCAGAACTTATACCTTTACTATGCCTGCTAAGGACGTTTACATCAGCGCCACAGCGACTACCCAGACCTACGATGACTTCCGCGCGTGGGGCGTAAACGACAGCAGGTGGAGCAGTAAAAGTATAAGGACAACAGCTACTGCTCATACAATGGGTGAGGCAATTTCTAATGGTAGTGACGCAATAATAGCTTACGCTAAATTGCTTATTCAAAGCGGTTATCCTTCCGCTCTTTCAACTTATTTAGGTGATGATGTTTACACGCCGATGGACTCCGAAACGAATGAAGACTTTATGGAGAAAATGATTGCTAAAGCTGTAACCTTGCGCCAAAATGTAAACATTATCGGCTCAGATGGTGATTTAAATAACAACAGTGATTTTAGCGGAAGTGGAAAAACAGGCTCATGGGCAGGAGAATGGGGCTTTGCGACTATAGCTAATAATTTTAGCATTGTTTCTGATTTAACTACTTCAACATTTAGTGACGGAGCTACCGCAGGAGGTTCAAGAGATCAGGCTTTTGTTTATACTCAATTGCTCCATGGCAGTGATTCCGGTTATACAACCTACAAGACTAGCAGCAACACATATTTTAAGGGAGGTCCATATAGCGTAAGTGATTTCACCAATTTGATAATAGATTATCTTGCCGGTACAAACAGCGTTACTATTTCCAACACAAGTGGTTCAGGAGC
Source organism: Ruminococcus sp. (assembly GCA_017458845.1). Lineage (GTDB taxonomy): Bacteria > Bacillota > Clostridia > Oscillospirales > Acutalibacteraceae > Ruminococcoides. The sequence continues at coordinate 23,151 of JAFSZY010000041.1, read as the reverse complement.
AGCCAGTCGCGCCGCTGCCACGAATTATGACGCAATTAACAATACACATAATTATAAATTCCACATAATGCTGTATGTCAATGATACAATCGGTTGGGTTGCGGTTGACGAAGCTCGGACACTGAACACTGGCGATATATGGGTTTGGGCTTCTCACGGTGTTGTAAGCGGTAACGGTACAAGCCAGAACAATATCTGCAGGCTTTCAGATTTGTCCTCAACATTCGTTCGTGCCGCAGGCTTCAAATTTTCAAATACATATAACCTTTACGGTACAGACGCGGCTGAATTTACTACAAGCAATGCTGCTCTGAGCGGTTCGTATTCTTACCTCGGACAAACTTACGGTCCGTACAATTCGGTAATGTACGTTCCTCACGGAGCTACCGTAACCGTTACACGTACTTCAATCACTGACCACTACACTCCCGCTGCAGACAAAACCTACGGCGCATGGGCTTCCTCGGGCAGTACGGTTACTCCGTCAAGCTATTCCGAGACAAGTTTGGTGTATGATACAAGTTATCAAGGCGCGGCAAGCTCGCGGCATACATATGACGTTCAATACTATGTGAACGCCGTCCCAAAAGTTCACCTGAAATTCCGAGGAGACGCGCACGGCACGCTCTACGGTTCTCGGACTGAGCTCAGCGCGGAGGCAGTTTATTACGAGGGCGACTCGGTTGTTATCGCTCCCGTTCCCGATACTTACTACGAAGTTGACACTCTGACTATTATGAAAACCGACAGCTCATTTACGTCAATCACCTCTACCGAAGCTGTTGACCCCGACGAGACCCTGTTGACCTTCGGCTCCGACCGTACGGGCGGCGAGGAGAGCTATTTCATCGTTATGGCAACCTTCAAAGGACACGCCCTCACGATTACATACAACTACAAGGAATTTGACCCTCAGCTCGCTGGTACTCACGAATACAAAGAGGGAGCAAGCTACCTCGTGGACAAGTCCTATACAACCACTCTCGACAGCTACGCGGGCACCGAAGCCGACGCTGTAACTAAGGTTGTCGCTAACGCTCCCGTACTTCAGAATGTTTACTTTAACTACACTTGCTCGCCGTCAGCGGGAAATATAAACTATAACACCGAGAACGCGACACACACAGCGTCAGTTACAATGGCTCCTACAGTTAAAAACTATACTGTAAGCGTAAACGGCGATGAAGTCGGTCACAGTTACCACTATCAGGAGGAACTCACGCTTGACGCGGAGGACTTTGATGTAAGCACAAATAACCTTGTCTGGACCCGCGGCGCTGAGTCAGGTAAAACGGGTTCTGCCGAGGTATGTTACGATAAGGTTTATTCGTTCAGAGTTACGAGCGACCTCAATCTCACGGTAGGCGAGAATCTCGGCTCGCGCGATACCGTTGACGGAACGTCAGCCGTTACACCTGGCTATACCGAAATAAAGATGGAAAACGGTGTGGAGAAATGTATCCAGAATTTCTATATTCAGGACTTCTTCGACGACGCGGACCCGACTGTTTATGATTCCGACGGCGACGTTATAGGCGACGCTGAGGATGTGACCTTCCTCGGCGCGGGCGTACTGTTCTACGCTTATGATACCAGCGCGAATACTCCCGTGAAATCAGCCTTCGGCGGAGTTGAACCGTCCCGCGAGAGCATATACAATACGCTTAACAATAACAAGAACGCTTTCCTCAGCGAGGCGTCGGGACAGGGCAAGAGCTTTAAGAGCAGTAATCTCAATTACAGTTACGTCAAAGCTTCCAGCGACAACGGCAGTATCCTGCGTTATTCCACGGCGACAGACTCTTACAACTATTTCTTCAGCGCTTCTATCAACAACGACAGGACAGCGGCTAATCAGAAGTATGTTTACAGGGTATATTCATTCTATGTATGTTCCTATTCATTGAACGGAAACACATACGTCGCTCCAGTGCTCAGCGGCAACTACGCCCAGGCGAAGCTTTACAGCTTGGCATCATAAAAACTAACTCCTTATGAACGGAGGTAATTATATGACAAAATCAAAGAGAATTCTAAAGAAAGGCGCGGCGCTTTTGTTGTGCGTTATGCTGATTGTACCGATAGCTTTGTCGGCGGTGTCGGCTGACGCTATCACATACAATGTTACCAGCTCCTACACCAGCGGTAAGTATTACAGAGCGCTCACGGCGGTGAACCTCACGGGCAACAACCGTACGGACATCGTCAACATAGCGAGGTCTCAGAACGGATATCTCGAGGGCAACAATAACGACCAACTCTCGGGTGAGGTTACCACAGGCGGCAACAACTGCACCGAGTACGGACGTTGGTACGGCCTGCAGGATATGTGGTGCGCTATGTTCGTAAGCTGGTGCGCGTACAACGCGGGCGTGAGCACGTCTATTGTGCCCAAGACCGCGTCCACGGTAACCGCGCTCAATTACTTCATAAATCAGGGTGTGGCTCATACCCGTGCCAGTGTGGCGGCGGGCAGCTACACTCCCATAGCGGGCGATATCATCTTCTTTAAGTCGGGACGTAACTCCTCTATTACAAACCATATCGGTATTGTTACAGGCTATTCTGGTACGACTGTTTCGACAATTGAGGGTAATACCTCCTCCGCGACCGTTTCCACAAACGGCGGCTGTGTGCGCGCGAAAAGCTATGACATAAGCAATACATATATCGTTTATATTTGCCGTCCGAAGTACCCGAGCGACAGCGCGGCGGTTTCCACAGTTGAGTTTGACAACAAATATGATTACCGTTACTGGCCCAACGCCGATTCACGTTGGGCTAACACAGTTACGGGCGCGGGCTCGGCTACAGTTGCCAAGTCAAGCGGAATCACTACCGCGATTGTTAAGCTTGCTATTCAGGCGGGACTCAAGGACGCGGCTGAATATGACGTAAACGATTTTGTTACATATATGAACGCTAACAGCGGCTACACCTCAGCGGGCGCGATTTATTGGGACCCCGCCAAGACCGCCGCGGGATTTACATCTGTAAACTCTAGCCTGCTCTCTGACGGAACATACACGTTCGCTGAGAAAAAATCGGCTATAATCGACTGGATTAAGGCGGGCAAGCACCTCGCCCTCTATGTTGAGAACAGCTCGGGAGCAAAGAGCTGGGTAGCTGTTGACGAAGCGAAAACTCTCGCCTCAGGCGAAATTTATATTATGGACGCGACTTCGACGCTTAAGAACAACGCCGAGGTTACCGCGGACTCAAAGTATGCTAATCTGAAGCGCATTGCCTGCTTTGAGGGCGGAAGTGTCGCCTATCAGCACATAGGCGCGGACGATTACAGGCTTTGGGATAAAGCGGATTCACGCTGGAGCTCGACGAATATCGGCGGCAACTATACCGTATCATCCAAGGGCGAACTTATCATAGCCGCCACAAAGCTCGCCATACAGGCAGGTCTCAAAAACTCCTCTCTCTACAACGTAAACTCCGCTATCGCGGACACCAAGAAGGGCGCCAACGGCGGATTCTCCGACGCGGGTAATATGTATTGGGCGGACGCGGCGGACGCTCTGGGTTTCTCGGGCTATAACGCGAATTTGAAAGCTTCGGGCACATATTCCTCAACGGGATGTTATTCCGAAATCGTCGGATACATCAACGAAGGCAAGCATATGGTCATCAAAGTCGGTGACAACTGGTTTGCTGTTGATGAGGGAAAAACCAAAGCGAACAATGGACATATCTGGATTTGGCGCGCTACGTCGGGAGCTCAGCACGGCGATAATAGTTACAGTCTTGACTCTATAAGCGCCAACTTTAACCGTGTAGCCTGCTTCACGGGCGGAAGTATAAAATCCACGGAGGATCACTATGTTTACGCCGCGGGCGGCTTTAACGGATGGTCAAAGAACAGCCCGCTGACAAAGGTTTCCGACGGCGTTTATCAGTCCACCTTCTATATCCCCGCGGGAACCTATTCCGGCGCAAATGGATTTAAGATAGTAAGCGACGGTTATTACTACGGAAATAACGGTACCATTACCAATAAAACGGATGTTGATTGGGTATTTGAAGGTGCGGATAACAACTGCGGATTTACTGCCTCTGGCGGCACATATACCTTTACATATACTGTCAGCACTAGAAAACTATTTGTAAAATATAATAGTGAAACAGTAGTGCTTGCGGGTACGTTCATCGACGACTGGGCAACTGATATTCCGCTTACGATAAATAACGAAGGCGTGTATGAAAAGACAATTCAGCTTGACAGCGGAAGCTATTATTTCAAGGTCAAGGAGAATACAATTTATTATGGTAATAGCGGTACAATCGATGATACAACCGCCGCTACATCCGCGACAGGATGGGATTTCACGACAAATGGCGGCAACTGTACACTGAGCGCGACAGGCGGCTATTATACTTTCATCTTTAGCACTTCTACACATAATCTTATAATTAATTACAGCGAGACTGACCCGAGTATCACGGAACCCGACGAGCCCGAACAGCCCGCTGACGATTACCGCAAGTGGGATATTACCGACGAACGCTGGGGCTCCGAAACTCTCGGCACAAGCCGTCAGACCGCGATGAACTCCACGGCGGTCGGCTACGGCGACCTCTATGTGGCGGCGGCTAAGCTGCTTATTCAGTGCGGACTTTACACTCCCGAGAATATGAACCCCGCAATCCTCGCGGATTTAGTTCGTTCAGGGTCAACCAGCGGTATGTTTGACTGGAAAGCTCTCCAAGACAACACTACGCTGACCAGCAGAAATATCAACGAAATGTCAGATAGCACATATAATTCTGATTCTGAGGCTAGCACAGTAGTAGAAAAGATAAATGCGGGTAAGCATTTGTTTATAAAAATAGATAATTCATCGAGCGGCTATGGTTGGGCGCTTGTTGACGAGACAAAAACACTATCAACAGGAGAAATCTGGGTATGGCTCTCAAAGAGCACAGCCTCTAAGAGTACTTTCGATAATCCTGTAAGGCTTAAAAACATCTCTACAACATTCAATAGAGTGGTATCATATCAAAGCGGCAATTCACCTGTTCAGGTTACATACTCGGGTACTAACGGCGCAACGCTTTCGGGTTCATATTCCTACTGCGGAATGAGCGACGATTTTGATTCAACCAAGTATGTTCCCGTCGGAGCTTCCGTTACCGTTAACGCGACTCCCGCGGCGGGTTACGCCTACACCTCGTGGAGCTACACAAACGTAAGCAGTGAGACTGAATCCATACTTATTACAGATAAAACATTCAAATTCAACACGACTTCCTCCGCGGCTACGGTTACTTACAACACCGCGGCACAGAACGGTACAATCAATTACTCGGAAGCAAATCACTTCACTTACACATCCAAGCCGACCTCCGCGGCGGCAGGCGCTAGCGTGAGCTTTACAATAAGCCCCGACACGGATTACCTCGCTACGGTATTTGTAGAGGATTCAAGCGGCAACGCCGTAGCAGTCACCAAATCTACCAACACATATTCATTCACAATGCCCTCGGGCGACGTCAATGTTTCGGTTGAAATGAACTACGACGACTACCGCAAGTGGAGCAAGTCTGACTCGCGCTGGGCTGAGACCACTCTTGGTTCAAGCTCCAATAAGGTTAAAGGAACCACCGTCGGAATGGGCGACCTTGTTGTCGCTGTCACAAAGCTCGCCAAGCAGTCGGGTTCAACGGAAGTTACCAATGTTTCCGACACTGTTACAAAGCTTAACTCAGGCGGCGGTCTCGGTACAACAGGTTACCTTGACTGGTCGGGCACCGTTAGCAGCGGCATAGGCTTTAACGCTTATCATCTGTTCAACACAAGCGGTTCAAGCACAGGCAAGGCGGCTGACATCGTAACAGGTATCGGCGAAGGCAAGCACTATATAATCAAGGTTAACAACACTGTAGGCTGGGTGGCCGTTGACGAAGCGCTCACCAAGCTCACGGGCGAAATCTACGTTATGCGCTCGGGCGACACCGCTGACGAGAACGCGGACGTTAAGCTCGCTGATCTGGCTTCGACTTTCGCGAATTACGCTTACTTCACGGGCGGTTCTACACCGTCACCCACGGAGCGTACAATTACATTCAGCAACGGCGAGCATATCGATGTAAGCGCGAGCTACACAATCGGCAGCAACACCTACAGCCTGTCATCAGGCAATAAGGTTTATGACGGAATGACGGTTCATTTCAGAGCTAATCCCCATCCGGGATATGAGTTCGGCGACTGGACCTGCACGGGTGTTACACCCGACCAGAAGGATACCGCCGAGCTGGTTGTAACAGCAACAGCGAATGTAACTGTTTCGTGTAACGCTGTTCAAAAGGATTCTCCCGATACAACCGTACCTCTGAAAATTAAATACGCTTATCAGGATTACGACCCGTCACTCTCCGAAACATACGAATATAAAGACGGCGTACAATCATATAACGAATATCTTGTTGACAAAACAGTATTCTCAACACATAATTACACAATCGCGGCAGGCGACCTGACAAACGCCGCCTCGCTCCGCGCCAAGGTTGTTGAAGATGTTTCTAACCTGAATTTAAACAGCGACTACTTTAACTACAGCTATTCTATAAGCGGAACCGAAGACTTCACTTCCGTAACAGCCTATGACTACAGCGCGCAAGCGTATGTGCTGACTGTGAATATGCATTTTGCCAACAAAGCGGATGTTGACAGCCATATAAGGAAGTATTCCGTTACTGTTAATTCTTCCAGCGCGGAAGGTTCCCCATATCACTTCCAGCAGGAAATTACCCTCAAAGCTTCCGATTACGGTGTAACCGACGCCGTTTGGGAGGACGGCGGAAATATCCTTTCCATAGACAATGAGTTTAAACTCCGTGTTACGGGTAATATGTCCTTAACTGTCAGGGAAAAATCTGGAACCGACCCCGACTCCCTTGAGGGGCGTTCGGTAATCACTTACGCGTACAAAACCAAAACAACGGTTGAAGGTGTAGAAAAGTGCAACCAGAACTTCTATATCCGCGACTATATAGGTTTGAGGGATTCATCCAAGACGCTCATCGGAGCGGGCGTGTTCTACTTCCTGTATGACGATACAAACAATAAACCCGTCAAATCCGCGATTACAAAGAATAACGCGGTCGAAAATCTTGGAGCCTACGCTCTTGACCTTGCGAATAAGAGCACGGGCATTGTCACCAAACATACATACAACGGTAAGGAAACAGGACTCACCTACAGTTATCACAATTACGAACAGGATTGCGCGCTTAATCCCAACGACCAGATTCTCAGAAGCCCCGCGGGTAGCAATTATGTCAACTATATTCTGGAATTGAGTATAAACAACCAGCCCGCTAACGCTGATAGATATTCCTACCGCGTATTTTCCTTCTACCTCTACAGCGAGGGAGGCACAACCCACGCGGTTGTTACAAACAACCTCGCCGCGGCTAAGGTGTTTACGTCATAAAGGGGTGAGAATATGAAAATGTTTAAAAAAGCAATTGCTTTTGCGCTCTCTGCAATTCTTACGCTGTCCCTGTGTACGGCGGTTTCAGCCGCCACGATTATCAACTGCGGCGACTATGGATACGCCTCCAACGGTAACGGCACATACCTGCTCTACTCGTACAGCGGCGACCAGACAAACCTCGATTTGCCCGACAATCTGTACGAAATGCCCGTAGTTGGAATTTACGAGAACTGTTTTAAGGACTCAAACATCACTTCGGTAAATATTCCGTCCTCTTACAAGTCAATCGGGAATTCCACCTTTTACGGCTGTTCTGCTCTTACTTCAATAACAATTCCCGATAACATTGAGGAAATCGGAAGTATGGCGTTCGCCTCCTGCGAGAACCTCAGCACGGTTGAGTTTTCGGGCACACCGAAGATTACTTCTATCCCGTACGCGGCGTTCAAGGGCGACACGTCGCTCAGCGAATTTACCGTTCCCGACAGCGTGACAAAGATAGCGTCTTACGCGTTTTCAAAGAGCGGACTTCAGACGGTAATCGTTCACGACGCGCTCACAGAGATAGGCAGTTACGCTTTCAGCGAATGTTCAAGCCTGAACAGTGTCACGCTTCCCGCCTCTCTTGAGAATATCGAGGAATACAGCTTCTATAAGTGCGCGAATCTCCAGAGCGTTGAATTCCCCGCGGGACTCAGTTCGATAGGGAACAGGGCGTTCAGCGATTGTTCCGCTCTGACAGGCGTTGACCTTCCGACTTCGCTGACAACAATCGGCAAATACGCCTTTTATAACGATACTTCAATCGGCGAATTATTTGTTCCCGATTCGGTGACGTCTATAGGCGCTGACTCGTTCAGCCCGATGGGTCATTCGAATACAATTAAGGTTTCGTATTACAAAAACAGTTACGCTGAAACGTACTGCTATGAGAACTACATCGTTTTCTATAAGAACAACGAGAAGGTTGATACCTCGTGCGAAAAGATTTACGGCGACGTAAATCTGGACGGGAAGGTGAACATCCGTGATGTAACATTCATTCAGATGTACAGAGCTGAGCTCATCCCGAGGTTCAGCTACCGCGCGATGGAGCTTGCGGATGTGGACCGTATCGGCGGAGTTACAATCCGCGACGCTACAAATATACAGTTGTATCTTGTAGGTTTGATTACAGAATTTTAGAAGTTAATTACTTAAGGCTGTTCAGTTTTTGAACAGCCTTTTTTGTTTTGTGAAAAAAATATACATTAAACGAACTTTTTACGCAATTACACCTTCAATTTAATTGACAAAAGCCTCGTTTTGACGTATAATATTAATATATTTGTTTTAAAATGGTGAAAATATATGTGAAAAATTTATAAAATTCTAAAAAGGAAGTATAAATTATGAGGAGATTCAAAAAACACGGTACAAAAATCATTTCGGCGGTGTTGGTGTTGCTTATGTTGAGCTCACTGTTTTCAGTGGGCACATTGACTGCGAGCGCCGCTAATACTTACTATTACAAGTATTCAGTAAGCGGATCGGAGTACTACGCCTCAAGCTTTGACGCGGCTTGGACAGCCGCGCTGAACAATAACGGCGTTGTAGGTATACGCACGAATGTTACCTGCTCCACAAAGTCCGTTACCTCGAACAAGAACATTACCCTTGAGCTCAACGGATATGTTCTCAACAGAGGCCGCATTAATTCGGATTCCGCGACGGACTATAACGTTATTTCCGTAGAGGAGGGCGCTACGCTTACAGTTAACGGCGGCACTTCATCGGGAAGGTCCGTTACAGTTTGGAAGAGCGGCAGCACGGTCAGCAGAACGTTCTATAAAGGCGTAATTACGGGCGGCCGCAACGGACACAACGGCGGCGGCATCAATATTGAGAAAAACGCCACTCTCAACCTTAACAGTACAGCTGTAGTCGGCAACCGCGCTGACGACCAGTGGAACACCATAGGAGGCTACGGCGGCGGTATCGCTCTTAGGGGTGACTATGCTAAGCTGAATATGGACAACAGCGATGTTTCCTTTAACCACGCTGAGGTTGGCGGCGGTATCTGTGTTCGTGACTCTGAGTTTGCCACAATAACTATGAAGAACAGCACAATCAATTATAATACCGCCACAAAGGAAGGCGGAGCTGTGGCCAACAGCGGCGACTCAGAGAACTTCAAGATTAAAGGCGACTCAAACAACACAACAACAAAAAGCACAATGCAGGGCAACTCCGCTTCAAACCAGGGCGGCGGTATCTATTTCGGATGCGAAAGCTCAGTCGCGATCGGTGTAGGTCTTAACAGCAACACCTCTAGCTCGGCGGGCGGCGGCGTGTATATGCCCAAGGAGAAGTGCTCCGTTCAGAACTGCAGAATTGTAAACAACACCGCGAGCGGAAACGGCGGCGGTATTTCCAACGACAACGACAATAATACCGTAGAAAATATTACCGTAACCGGCAACAAGTCCACAAGCGGCAGCGGCGACGGTATCTATAACTACGGCCTCGGCAATATTTCTATGTCGGGTAAATGTGTTGTTAAAAGCAACACGGGAGGAGAAAATCTCTATCTCGACTATGGTTCAGCCCAGGACGAGCATTATATTATCGACTCGTTAAAGAAAGGCTCCGAGGTGTATGTTACATACGCTTCGGGTCATCCCCAGAAGCTCACAAAGGCTCCGGGGACTTACGACGACAGTTTCTATTTTTCCGACACAAGCGGTTACCGTTTCAAGTGGTATTCACGCGAGGAGACTGCTCCCCAGTCGGGACAAAAAACCCGAAACATCTTCCGCATAAGCGGTACAAAACCAAGCAAGACAACTCCTACAACTGTTACCCAGAGAACCTCCGCGACAGCCAGCACATATCAGGGCAAAGAAGTTATCAAGGGTATTTATGAATTCCCCGCGTCGGTTGACGACACAATTGACCGCGAGGCGACTTTCTACTACTCTGACGGCTATTTCAAAGAGAGCGCAAAAAACTATAACGCTCACCTCGCTACACTTTCATCCTGTATGACAATGGCGGCTATGTATTCATCTGTCGGCGGCTGCGGCTCCGACTCGGCGGAGTACAGGGATAAGTCCAACAACATCCGCCAGATGATGAGCGACATCGGATGTAAGGACGAGGATATATTCATAAACGACAACAACGTTAAACGTCCCACAGACACCACTATCGGTGTATGTATCGCGAGCAAGGATATCGGCGGCGGTGAAAAGCTCGTAATCATCGGCGTTCGAGGCGGCGGCTACGAGGCGGAGTGGGCTTCCAACGTAAGCATCGGCTCCTCGGGCGAGGCAAACGGCTTCAAGTCCGCGGCTGAGACAGTTTTCTCAGAGCTGAAAAGCTACCTGTCAAGAAAGGGCATAAACGGCTCCGATTCCAAGACAAAGTATTGGATTGCGGGTTATTCCCGCGCGGGCGCTACGGCTAACCTAACAGCAAAGCGTGTAGTTGACGCGTATGACACAAACGGCACGCGCACATTCGCTTATCCCATAGAGGCTCCCAAGGGCGCCTTAAAGAGCGAAGCGACCGAAGCGAACGCTCAGGGCCAGTATAAATGTATCCACAACGTGCTGAATTTCTGTGATCTCGTACCGTGGGTTGCTCCCGGCGGAATGGGTTTCGCTCGCTACGGTGTAGACCACTATGTTCCCGGCGGAACATCCATCGTCACGCCTTCGAGCACAGCTTATGGTACGGTAGCTGATAATATCCTGTGGTCTGTGGGCAGCAGTTCGTACCAGACTCAAAAAGAAAAAATGCTGCGTCAGCTAAAGGCTATGAACGACGACATAGTCTATGACGACTACTTCCATATGGCGTCAATCAACTATGTCAGCGGTACGGCGCTCGGCGGCGATTTGATTGCCGAGAGTACAACTTCCCATTCAGGCAATTCCAATATGCCTGTGGAAACCTGGATTCCTAAGTTCTGGAGCGCGTTCCAGGCGTGGGGCTTCGACTATGACGGCGACGCTTCCACTACCGACAAGAGCACCAGCAACGACTGGCAGGCTACTGTTACAAACGGCAGTAAAATCAGAACCAACTACTCCTCACGGGTAGTCAAGGGCAGCCGTTCGTTCCAGAGCTCTCTCGCTTATGTTATGAAGATGATGTTCAGTATGGATTCCGAGAAGAAGGAAAACCTGCTCGGCTGTGTTGACGGACTCACCGACAGAATCGGAACATCAAAATTAATCGGAATATACACGAACTTTATCAATAAAAGTTTCTCGGGAATGATTGGTTCCTCAGACTTTGACACGACAGTCGAGGATATATGGACAGCTCTCACGGTTCTGTCCACAGAGGACGAGGCTAAAGGCTACCACAGCATTACCGAGTATCTCACAACCACCGAGCTCAACAACCTGCATTCAGCGTTCCCCGCGTTACTCTATCCTATCCTTGAATTTGTTGCTAATGACTACGAAGGCTACAGCCAGGACCACGCGGGTACACTCGCGTACAACGCTATGCGCCTTATCCAGAATCACTACCCTGAGGTAGCGACTTCATGGATTCGTAGTTATGATAGTTATTATGACAGCGACACATATCCCGTAACTCTCGCGTCTACAACAGGCGGCAAGGAAGCTCCTCACTATCCCGCGGTTGAAATCAAAAACCGCAAGACGGGCGAAATAACCACAACACAGGATACAACCAATGTTATTGAGGTAGGCTCTCTTGACGAGGTAAGACTTGTTCCGAATAACGCGTCCTACAAGGACAAGGGCGAGGCAATCTACTATTGTTATCCCGAGGCGAGATATACTTCATATCAGGCTTGGCACGGATTCTCCGATCCGTTGAAGTTCGGTAACATAAGCTCCTACTATTATGCCGACAGCAATGATGTTTATACGATAAAAACCTTCTCCGCTCATTACGATATGGCGGTGGGCGGCACAAAGACATCGGGAATGACCTCGGCGTTTGACAGTACATCACGTACATATAAATTCAAAATCAACGACTATAGCACCGTAGCGGTTCCGAGCTCCTACTCGGGAACATTCCCGAACGGAACATACGCTTACGGCGAACAACAGATTTCATACGGCGACACCTACACTACGCTAAGCGGAGTCAAGCCGAACAACAATGATACCTGGCGCTTCACGGGCTGGACGGTTTATCCGTACAACGCGAGCACACATCAAAAGAGCGGCGACACTCCCGTAGAGGATTACCTGCTTACGACCTGTTTCGGCGGAACATTCGACCCGACCGATGAAACAACAGAGGTAACAAACCTTACCAACGACGACTACCTCTTTGAACCGAGTTACGTTAAAGTTGTCAGCAATCTCGCTGTGGCGTTTGAAAGCACAGCGGAGGGAATCCTGCCGTCAACTGTAGACATCGCGGCTCTCGGCGCGAATGACGTTCCCGTAGTATGGACATACGACAATGGTACCGATAAATTCAAAGCAGTGTTCGAAGTAACGCTTCCCGAGGGAACTGAACTCGGCGAAACACTCAACCCGACATTCAGCGGTACAAATGCTTCCGATATCAGCAACCCGAGTCTTACATCCACGGTAAGCGGCGGAACGGTCAGGTTTGAGGTTAGCTTTAACAGCAATAACACAGCGCTTGAAGCGGGCCATTCAATCACAGTAAGTCCCTATGACGTAAACATCGGTCAGCCGCTTGAAGGTGAATCGGTAACATATAACGTGCTCCCCGGCAGCGATACGGTTTCGATTACCGCTCCCGCTTCACCTCACCACGTATTTGTCGGATGGCTCAAGACAAACGACAACGGCGTTACGGGCACAACGATTTCCGTTTCCATTGGCGGCAACAGTATAAACCTCGTAACAGAAAGCACAATCTCCGTTCCGAATGTTGAGGGCAGAACCTACTATCCCTACTACAAGCCTGTTGTTGAGGGTATTAACATCAAACTCAGCGGCAATGTTGTCGCTGGCGAGGATATGCCCACACGAACATTCACCTCTGTTCAGGTAGGCGACGAGTGGCAGATAGACGAAAAAGACGGCGATACAGGCAACGAATTCATCACCACTTGGGGACCGTCTCCCACAGCGGACGGCAAAGCGGCTTACAGCACAGCCTATACTGTTCGCTATACATTTGATACCGCGGACGGAGTATATCAGAGCAACCTCACACATCCCGATATAGCCGCGTATCAGCATATACACAACACAGCTACATTTGACTTCGCTGATGATGTGACCGTTAATATCACGGACAACAGCGGCAATCCGATTTCTGTTCAGAGAACAGGCTACGGCATTGACGGTACGAATGTCTATATAGATATCGTATTCCGTAAGACCGCGGACCCGACAGTGGGAAGTCTTGATCCCGTAGACCTCACATTTGACCACGGCACCTCAGCCGCGAATATCAAGAACGGACTTCCTGACAGAATAAACGGTATCCTCAGCGACGGTTCAACAGCTATACTGAATGTCACATGGGGAGACGTGCCGAATACATACGACCCGAGTGCTCTTGAAAACCAAAGCTTCGAGATGACAGGTACAATCACAAACGAAGGAATCGCCTCGGGCGGAGCGACTCCCACAGCGAATGTAATCGTTCTCGAAGCGCCTCATACCTCCGCTCCCGTACCCACTCTCGCGGCGGGTACATACACGGGCAACAGGTATGTCAACCTCACAGCCGACGAGGGCGCGGCAATTAAGTACGCGGTTGTAATGATGGATCCTCCCACACAGGGAGAGGATCCCAACGAACCCGATTTCTCGGGCGCTTCGTATTCAACTTATACCGAACCCATCGATCTCGCTCACCTTTCGGGATTCGCGTTCGGCAAGGAAATCTATATCCAGACATACGCGACAAAGTCGGGACATATTGACAGCGGTAAGGTCACTCACTGCTATATAATTAACCGTCCCGATACAGAACTGGTCGAATCAACCAACGCGAGCATTGTCGAAAACGGCACCGTTCCTTACTATCGAGCGGTTGAAAGCGGAACAGGTACAGAGGAAGACCCGTATGTATACAGCTATTACAGTGACGCGGACGGTAAAGATGTAATATCCAAGGACGATATAATCAACCAGAGCGATCTTGCTTATATCAGTAATACATTCTCCGCGGCAAGCAGAACCGGAGACGATCTAGGTTCATTTGTTGAAGGAGATTATAAGGCGGTTGACTTGCTCGGCGTAGAGAAGAAGGCTCGTCCCGTCGATGATACGAGCGAGAACGGAATACGCTTTATTACAGCGGTTGACTCGCGTATCCTCAATGCCGCCACGGACTACGGTTATGTATTCGCGGTAACCAAGGAAGGCAGCACCAAGACAGTAGAGGACCTCCGAAATCAGGCGGCCGTGCTCACAGTTCAAAACGGCGCGACCACAAGCTGTAAGGGTACATATAACAACCTAGCAGGTGATTACGGAAATACGGTATTTACACAAGGCGAAACAGGCTATACCCCGTACAAGTATGTTACCGCCTCGGTTAAGAATATGAACTTAGCCGCGGACCGTATTGTCCTCGCGAGATTCTACGTAAGGCTCGAGGACGGCAAGACATATATATACGCGACATATAATGTGACCTATGACGGCTGCGCTGTTCAATACAGCGCTCTGTCGTAGGGGAAACCACAGCAGATATACAGGAGGTCAGTATGAAAAACAAGTATTCAAAACCACAAATAATAATTGAAGAATATGTAAAAAAAGACATACTCCTCGTATCAATCGCGGCAGAAAAAAACGGTACCGATAACTCGTCATTCGGAGTTGACTCATTGTTATCGTCGATTTTTGATGATTTATTGGGTGGTAATACGGAAGATTAAGGGGTGATTGATATGAAATTGATTAAACGATCGCTGAGTATCCTGCTCACAGCGCTTATGCTTGTGAGTATGGTATCAGTCGGTATCATCAGCGCCGATGCTGTTACGATTGTTGACAGCAGTATGTCATATGTTAATCTTGACGCTAATAACGCTACAGATTCTGCAAATTATGACGCAAAAGGTATTGACTTCCGCGACTGGTCTCAGCGTGACCACCGCTGGAATTACTATGCGCTTGGTTCGTCATCCTCAGCCAATTGCAACATCGGTCACGCGGGCTGTACCGTCACTTCAATCACAAAGCTGATGATTGAGGCGGGGCTCGCTACACCCACCGAGATTGACCCCGGCAGGGTTATCCGTTACCTTGATAATAACGAAAGCTTTTCGGGCAGTAATATTCTGTGGGGCGGACTTGAGGACTTTGCTGCAAATATCCTCGGCAAGCATTGGTGGTATCGTTCCGCTAATGTATTCACATCAAGCGCGGGAGCTAACAGCGACTACTCGCTTTTAAAGGCGGATATGACAGGCTCCAAAACCTATACCTCGGCTCTTTGCGGTTCTAACACTATGACCGATGACAGAGCCGCGGCTATGCTCGACTATATGTACAGGTATTCGGGCACGGGCTATCAGCAGATGATTCAAGAGGACACTACAGGCTACACAATGGCTAATCAGAGAATCCGTATGTCTATGATGCTGCAGGCGGGTTATCACCTTGTACCCAACGTTCACAACTCGGGTACTCACTGGGTAGCTATTGACGAAGTCGCCACCCGCAACTCAGGCACAACAACCGAAACCGTTACATACGGCGGTCAGACCTTTACGGTAGAGACATATAACACTTTCTATGTTATGAATTCCTGGTATGGTCCTTCCTGTGACGGTACAAATTCACGCGACACCTTCCAGCATTATCTGGACGCGCGCAGCGATGATACAAATCAGGGTAAGTTTGTTCGTATAGCGGCTTATTCAACTAATCCCTGCGTTATGTACAGCCTGTCCGCAGAGGAAAAGGCTAAGGCAGCTCAGAAAAACGCTTTCTCCTATGCTCAGACCGATAATTACAAGCTTTGGAGCAACAAGGACCCGCGCTGGGCTTGCGGTATCACAAGCTACCCGACAACCACATCAAAAACAAAATTCGCGTCGGCTAATACAGATTCTAATCCGACCGCTTACGGCAACACCGACAACGCCGACAGCCTGATTGAGATGATGGGCGAGTGGGGTCAGTCAATCGTCGCTCTCGACAAAATGCTGATTCAGTCGGGAGTTAAGACAAGCTCATACCTCCCCGCAAAGAACAACTCCCTCGTTCCGTCCTCAAAAGAGGTTTATCTCTCAGGTAATGAGCGGGGCGAAACAGGCAACCTACTCGGAGATTTGCACAATAACAGCCTGATCGGCGCGACCACAGGCGTTATCAGTTGGGACAGCCTGAGTACTCTCGACAGCACTAATATCCTTTCAAGCGGAACGGCGTACAGCTCATCCACAAGTGTTGCTCCCGATTCAACAGCCGCAAAAGCTATGATTACCAATATGCGTCAGAACGGCTACCACTATATTATCAATAAAGTTCAGGGCTCGACCGATGACAACGCTTGGTACGCGGTTGACGAAACCGCTACGCTTTCGGCTTCAAATACAACCAATACTATTTACGGCTTCGCCTCAAACGCCGATACATCCACAAACGCCTCAACCGCTCTCAGCGGCTCGGCTTATAAGGTTTACTACTTCACAACTCCCGCGAATATTCAGGTTAACTTCTCCTCGGCTGACGAAAACGCTACAGTTACCGCCACAGCCGACGGCGACGCGATTTCAAGCGGAGATTATGTTCCTATAGGCTCAGAGGTTGTTATTACAGCGACCCCCGATGCCGATTATGAGCTCGACAAGTGGACAGTTAACTCGATTGACGACGCCGAGACATCAAACACATACACATTCACAGCGTCTGTTGATACAACTGTTGTTTACACGGCAAAGCAAAAGACAATAGTCTACCTCGACGCGACAGGCAACGATAGCGGTTCAAGCTTTACCCAAAGCGACGATGTGTGGTACGCGTGGACATACGAGAATGGCGCGGCTGAAGGAGTTGGCGAGTGGATAGCGGGAACCACAGACGCTGAAACAGGCTATCTGAAATTCAGCGGAGTAAATGAAAAAGTAAACTTTGTCCGTATGAACAAGAACGCTTCTGTTGTTCCAAGCTGGGATGCAAAGGAAAACCAGACGGCTAATCTGACAACCGAAGCCGACAAGGTTTATAGGATTACAGGCTGGAATGACGGTCAGGGATATAACAATCTCGCGGGCAGCTGGAACAATCTGGTTAGCAATACCGTTTATCTCTATCCCAACGCTGTATCAACAAATAATAACTACACACCGGGCGCCAATGATGTATTTATTTACGCCTGGACATGGAACACCGCTACTGACGGTCATTGGGTTACAGGTACGGTACAGACAAACGGTTTAATTAAATTCGAGGACGTTCAGACCTACGTTCAGTTTACAAGAATGAACGGCGCTCAGACCCTTCCGCCGTCGACATTCAACGGCGCTGACGGTACATATGTATGGAACAGAACAGTTGATATTACGGTTAACAATACACACGATTTATATGTACTTGACGGCTATCAAACGATAGACGGCGAAAGCAAAATAAAGTATTACAATAATAATTCTGCTTCCGAGGTTACTGAGAACGATTACCGCTACTGGACTAAAACCGACCCACGTTGGAATGATGTCCGCCTTGGCGGAAGTTCAACATCCGGAGACTACACAGGCAACTGGATGCTGGCGCAGGGATTGGCAAAGCTCGCCATTCAGGCAGGTCTCAGGGATTCATCAACATGGTCAGTAGCTGACTATGCGGCAGATTGTTACAAAACCGACGGTTATATGAAAGATGCCGCGGGTGTAGCCGCCAATTCAGGACTTACCAATTACAGCTTTGAGTCCGATAAAACTTTGACAGGCTCACAGATTAACCAATTAATATTAGATGGTTATCATCTTGTTTTGAGAGTCAATGTTTCGGGCGGCGGAACAGAAGATGTTGCTGTCGACGAGGCAAAAACTCTTGAAAATAATCAGATTTGGGTCTGGAGATGTACTCAGACAGGTTCCGCAAACTCCGCAAGATTAGCAAATATAAGAACAAGTGAAACATATTCAAGAGTTTACTATGTTAAAGGCGGCACAACCCCGGGTTTGACTTCCGACTTCGACTACCGCCGCTGGAGCCGTTATGACGGTCGCTGGAAGAGTATGGTAATGAATCCTTCGAGCAAAACTATGGACAACAACGGCGCAACAGTTGTTGCCGCGGCAAAAATGCTCGTACAAGCCGGTGTGTTTGATGATACTCATACACCTGAGGATTTCTGTACATATCTGAAGAACAACAGTGGATTTGACAGTGACGGAAATATGTATTGGGGTAAATTGGCTGCCTACTCGGGAGGTGTATTCAATACCAAGGATAAAACGTATCTTGAGTTTGATACCCCAATTAACGGAGTGTCTGACTACCATAGAATAATAGGTTCTGGAACACGTACTGTAGCGGCTGAAAAAGATACTATTCTTGAGGCTATCCGTCAGGGCTATCATATGATGCTTGAAGTATCTAATGATACTACCGACGGTTCTCAAACATGGCTTGCTGTTGACGAAAAAATGTCGCTTGAGAACAATGACGTATACATTATGGATTCAACAAGAAGCCTCAAGGATAACGCTGACAAGACACTCACTCAGGCAGGATATACCTATCTGTTCAGAGTAGTCGGCTACAAGGGCGCCACAACGCCTATCGCCGAACAGGTTGTCGAGAACAACGAAACCGTTAGCGCGGTTACGCTTTCAGCGAAAACAACCGACCCCGCTTATCTCGGTACAACAAGCGGCACAGCCTCTTATGTATACGGCACAACGGGCGACGCGGTCCTCACACTTAAGAGCGCGTCAACCGCTCAGAGCTATGTCTACTGCATAGCCGATACCGAGGCGGCAGCAAAAGCTTTCGCGACCTCAACTACAGTAACCTCGTCAGGTTATTCCTATTCTAACGGTACAGTAACTATCAACATTGCGGACGCTTTTGACACGACGACCGCTACCGAAGGTACAACCAAATACATAGCCGTCAAGGCTGTGAACGGCTCTGCCGAGTCAAACGTTGTAACCGCTTCAATGACTTATAAGACCGAACAGCTCACAGCGGGATTCGCTTCCGCGAGCGTGACAATCAACAAGGGTCAGACTACTTCATATTCTCTCACAACCGATTATTCAGGCGCAAGCACAGCCGCGGTTAACCCGACACTTTCCTACAGCACAGGCACAGAGTCCAGACTTTCGGGAACGACCTTTACAGGCGACACGGCGGGCTATTATACAATTACAATTAATCAAGGCTCAACGACCGTTACTCTCGGCACGGGAGAGGGAGCCAAGACAGTACCCGCGAACAAGCTGAATTTCGGCATCACTCAGTTTGCGATAACCGTCAACGAGACTGAGACGCTGGTGCGCTTCTATCCCAGCGAGGACGCGCTCGAGTTCACCTACACCGCTTATATTGACAAGAACGGTGACAAGAAGCTTAACACATCCGACATTTACGCGGCGACTCCCGCGACAGGCAACAGCCGTGTGTTCAAGGGCTGGTATACTCACGACGGCGACCCGATTACCGCTGACACAACCTTTGATGAGGACACAGCTCTCTACGCTCACTGGATTACGGTAAGCGACGTTGCCAAGGACGGTATGGACGGCAATATCCTCTCTGGCAACTACAGCGGCTACGGACTTATGGGCGTTCAGCTCAGAGCCGCGGGCGAGGACAGCAACTATGTTGTTGGCGGCGTTAAACAGGAAATGCCCGAGGGCTTGCGTTTCATTACTTCACTGAGCCAGAGTCTGCTTGACTCTATTGATGAAATAGACGGCTCGGTGAACGGAACAAACGTCGAGTACGGCTACCTCGTAACCCGCGAGGATCTGGCAAGGGGATACTCAAACCATTACTTCGGTACAGAGAATATTCCCGAGGATTATGAACTCAAGTACCTTGGCGAAAACGTAAACGGCGAGAATACCACAGGACAGAAACCCTATTCAGCCGCTACCGACTACCGCTTTGTTACTAACGTAAATTGCACGAGCTCTGATTATGATTCAGCGGCAAAGGAAAACCACAGAGAGTACGACCACAAGAGGTACGGCGGATACAGGCTGTATTCAATGGTAATTACCTACAGCGGCGCGAACGCTGAAACGAACAAGGCTTCAAATATTATCGCGAGACCTTATCTTAAGTACACCGACGCTAACGGCTTTGAAAGATACCGTTACGACACATACACAGGCAACAGCGAGGTTTGCGGCGGATGTTCCGTATCATACAGTCAGGCGGAATCGCTTGCTGACTTTGTAGAAGGAGGAGACGATTAATATGAAATCAAAATATTATGAACCGATTATCACAATCGAAACACTCCAAAAACAAGACGTGCTCTGCGCGTCCGAGAACGCCTATGTCGATTATGACAGCTTAGGAAAAAGCGATGACTTTTTGACTCAGGTGCTTAACGGCACTCTCTGGAACGATTAATTTATCAAAACAATCGGGGCTTCCGTTTTCGCGGCAGTCCCGATTTTTAAAAGTTTCTATTTACTTTGCGCGAAAGCTCTGTTACAATAAAACCATAGAACCGCGGAGGTGCGCCTTATGACAAATAACGAAAAAACACGCGAAAAATACTTAAAATTGCTCGCTGAAAAATACCCCAACAGCGGGGCAGTATCGCGCGAGATAATCAACCTCAGCGCTATTATGAATCTGCCCAAGGGTACAGAGCATTTTATGAGCGATATCCACGGCGAGTACGAGGCGTTTTATCATATCCTCAACAACTGCTCGGGCGTTATCCGCGAAAAGGTCAATATGCTCTATAAGCCCGAGCTTTCGCGCGAGGAGCGCAAGGAGCTCTGCACCCTGATTTATTACCCCGGCGAAAAGCTGGCGATAATGCGCAAGCAGGGCAGAGCTACGCCCGAAAACTTCCGCGTTATCATTAATCGTATGGTTGAGGTCGCGCGCGTGCTGTCCTCAAAGTACACCCGCTCCAAGGTGCGCAAGGCTATGCCCGCGGACTACGGCTATATCATCGACGAGCTTTTGCACGCCCAAAAGGATGAGGACGACAACCAGGTGCGCTATCACAACAAAATTCTGGACACGATTATCGACGTTGACGCTTACGGCTTTGTAATCGCGCTCGCGGGACTAATAAAGCGGCTCGCGGTTGACAGACTTCATATCGTGGGTGATATCTTTGACCGCGGCGAATCCGCCGACAAGGTTGTGGACCTTCTGATGAAGCACCATTCGCTCGATATCGAGTGGGGCAACCACGACATTCTGTGGATGGGCGCCGCTTCGGGCAGCAAGGCGTGTATCGCGAATGTTGTGCGCAACAGCGTCAAATACAACACAGTCAAAACACTCGAGAGCGGCTACGGCATTAGCCTGCGCAATCTCGCGCTCTTCGCCGACAAAACATACAAAAATAAGCGCTCGATGGACGCGGCGCTCAAGGCAATTTCTGTTATTCAATTCAAGCTCGAGGGACAGGTAATCAAGCGCAACCCCGAGTTCGATATGGACGACAGACTCCTGCTTGACAAGATAGATTTAGAGGGCGGTACTGTCGTCTGCGAGGGCAAAGCTCAAAAGCTCAGCGACACGGATTTCCCGACCTTAAACCCCGCCAACCCCTACGAGCTGAGTGAGGAGGAGACAGCGGTTATCGATGAGCTCAAAGCGGCGTTTGTAAGCAGCGAGCGGCTCAAAAAACACATCGAATTCATCTACGAAAACGGCTCAATGTACAAGACCTATAACGGCAACCTGCTCTATCACGGCTGCGTTCCGCTCACCGAGACGGGAGAGCTCGACGAGGTCAGTCTGTTCTGCGAACACCTCAAGGGCAAGGCTCTCTTCGACTTCGCGGATATGATGGCGCGTCACGCGTTCTTCGCGAGACAAAAATTTTTGCCCGAGCTCGATTTTATGTGGTACCTCTGGTGCGGCAAAAAATCGCCCCTGTGCGGCAGAAATATAAAGACGTTCGAGAGAACTTTTATCGCGGACAAGAGCGCGTGGAACGAGGAGAAAAACCCCTACTATAATTTCTACTATGAAAAGGAAACCTGCGAAATGATTCTGCGGGAATTCGGGCTCTGCGCTCCATCCTCCCACATTGTAAACGGTCACACCCCCGTGCGCACCGTCAAGGGCGAACTGCCTATCAGAGCGGACGGAAAGCTGCTCGTGATTGACGGCGGGTTCTGCAAGGACTATCACGAAAAAACAGGAATCGCGGGCTACACGCTGATTTTTAACTCCCACGGGCTCAGGCTAAAGGCTCACCACCCGTTCGAGAGCGTCAGCAACGCCCTAAACGAGAACAAGGACATTCACTCTGATTCCGAAATTGTTGAAACAGAGAGCTCACGTCTTATGGTCGAGGGCACGGACGACGGCGGCAGAATTGCCGAGCAGATTGACGACCTGCGCCAGCTTTTGGAGTTGTACAAAAAGGGACAATTTTTCAGTTGAATTATTAAGGGGCTGTCTTAGCGTGACAGCCCCTTTGATTGGAGCCTTTAGGTGTGGAAATAAACCCCCGGTTCAACCGGGGGAAAATAAAAATGCTTTAGCAAAAGAAAACCTCCGAGTGTATAATGGTAAGTGTTTGACGACGCATTACCAAAAACACGAGGAGGTTTTACACAATG
>JAFSZY010000040.1 GCA_017458845.1 Ruminococcus sp. | reverse complement strand
CGGTTATAGCTTGCCAGCATTTCCGGCGCTGATGATCTGAAAAACATTTTCGGTGTTATCTTAAATTAAGCCGCTTCCGGAACTTGTAAGCATTTGTCATTAGCACAGCACTTGACAGGTTACGGCACAGACAAGCATTTATAGCAAGACCGTCGAAACCGGCATTTTTGTGGTAATTATCGCTTTCCCGTCAGCCGCAGCGAACACTGTATAACAGAGTAGTACCATTTGTCCGACAGCATAACAAAACCTGTCACGGTGGCAAATGCTCATTTCCGGTTATGCTTCCTGAAACCAGTAAACCCGCAGATACCACTTTTCCACTCATCAAGCAAAGCGGCAGATACCGAGTAAACGGGTATTTGGCTCTATCCCTCATCGGACACGGTATCGCGGTACAACATCAATAGTCTTTTGGTCAAATCAGTACTGTTCCGGACGATATGTGTCTTTTGCCGTATGCTCACAGGAGCCTATGAAACGGTCAGAACTAAATGACAGTTTACCTCGTACTCGACTGGATTTACAATCACAGTGCTCCGTCCGTCAGCTTGCAATCTGCACAATCGCACGAGCACATCAACTTTGTTTTAGGTCAACATTCACAAAGTTGCGATCAGGGGGTTCCAAAAACCGCCTCGAAAACCCCTAAAACTATGAGAGGGAAATTTATTTTCCTTTTCATCGACAAAATCAGATCAAGGATTTATAAGCCGCCTTTGCTCTATCCCTTGCGGAACCGGACGCAGTTAATGTTATATATGAGCCGTCGCTGACTGCTCCGCTCCCCACCAACAATATTATTCTTAAAAGGAAAGTGATCTCATCATGAAAACACAGCTTTTGACGCTCCACAGCAGAAGTCCGATTTTTGGCGCGTACAGTTGCCGCGCACCATAGAACAAAAGCGCATACGCGCTGAAAATCCCGAAAATTAAAGGTATGAAAATAACGAATGTTAGCAAGCAGAGAAAAATACCGGTATTTTTCTCAAACGGCGCTCATTTTTCGGCTACCCCCGAAAAATGCAGACAGGGAACCCCAACCCTTTCTGCCGCGCCATGCACTCAGGCTATCGCCTGAAACCGTATCAATTTGAATGGAGGTGTGTTATGAAAAGAACTACGAGAGGACGGCGCAAGGAGATTACCTTCACGCTGGAGGAATGGGAGCTTGTTGTTCAGCGGGCTGCTTCTGTGTCCTTGAAGCCCGCGACCTTTATCCGGAGGATATCCGTAAACGGCTCGATCACCGTGACGAACTTTTCCGAGGTGTCAAGGCTTTTGAACGGTCTCCGCATTATCGGCTCCAATATCAACCAGCTTGCAAAAAAGGCGAACGAGATCAATAGCGTTTATGCCACCGACTACAAAAAGATGAAGGAGGATTATGAAAGTTTATGCCGATACTTAAATCAATCGCTGTCCACTCTTCTGTCAACAAGTGTTTAAGGTATGTCTTAAATCCCGACAAGACAGAAGGTCTGCTTTATACCAGTGCGCTCAATTGTTTGTGCGACCCCGATGAAGCCTATCTCGATATGAAGATGATATATGAAAACTACTCCGGAAAGAGTTACGAGGGAGGGGCGTTGAAAAGCGGTAAGAACCCCGTCAAGGCTATTCACTATATCCAGTCATTCTCGCCTGACGAGAACATTACTCCCGAAACAGCACACAAAATAGCAAAAGCATTCGTGAAGAAAACTTTCGGAGATGATGTGCAGGTCATAATAGCAACCCACTGTGACAAGGCTCATGTACATTCGCATATCGTGCTCAACAGCTATTCCGTAACCGGACGCAAGTATTATGATAACTGGACTTCGCGGGAGCACGCGAGGGAGTATTCGGATAGGGTCTGTCAGGTATATGGTATTCAGCCGCTTAAACGGAAGAAAGGGGGTAAGGGCGTAAAGTACAACGAATGGGAGCACCGCCGCAAGGGTACATCATGGAAACAGCAGATATG
>JAFSZY010000039.1 GCA_017458845.1 Ruminococcus sp. | reverse complement strand
GATTTCGCAATCGTATTCTTCATATGTTCGCTTACAAACAACAACTTAATATCAAACAAGCGACAGCTTCTTAGCCATCGCTTGTCCTAAATACATTATTTCATTTTATTGGGTTTACCCCAACTATTGACATAGAGCCAAAAGTTTAAATCAATATTTATCCAATCGGGTAGCGTTGCGACCGCCGCCGGTGGCGGATAAAGGGAGCAAAAGCGCTGTGCAAAAATAAGGAGTTAAAGGACTGCGCTCCAAGCTGTCCGCATAACGACTATATTTTTGTACTGGGAGTAAAGTTCTCGCAAGATAGAACGTCTCTCCCCGACCACAACTGACCACTGAATACTGACCACTGAACACTGACCACTGAACACTGAAAAAGGGCTGCGTCACCGCAGCCCTTTTTGTTATTCGGTTGAGTAAACTACACTTTCGTTCAAATCCGACTGATTAACGTCGAGCTGAACCTCATTATAACGGCGCATACCCGTACCCGCGGGAATCAGCTTACCGATGATAACGTTTTCTTTAAGTCCCATAAGGTGGTCAACCTTGCCCTTGATAGCGGCGTCGGTGAGGACTCTTGTGGTCTCCTGGAATGAAGCCGCGGACATAAAGCTGTCTGTGGCGAGAGCCGCCTTGGTGATACCAAGCAGCATCTGCGTCCATGTCGCTTCCTTAAGACCTTCCTCGCCCTCGGCGATGCGGCGGCGGATTTCCTTGTTAGCCGCGAGAGCCTGAGTCTTGTCGTAGGACTGACCCGCAATCAGCTCTGTGTCGCCCGCGTCGTCAACTCTGACCTTCTTGAGCATCTGACGAACGATAACCTCGATGTGCTTATCGTTGATGTCAACACCCTGGAGACGGTATGTGGACTGAACCTCTGAGAGCAGATAGTTCTGAACGGCGTTTGTGCCGAGAATCGCGAGAACATCGTGGGGATTAACCGCACCGTCGGTAATCTTGTCGCCCTTGACTACCATATCTCCTTCGGCAACCCTTACACGGAAACCGAACGGGATGAGATAAGCCTTTTCCTCGTTGGTCTTTTCGTTGTAGATAACCGCGTGCTTGGCGTTCTTGCGTTCCTCAAAGCGAACCTTACCGTCAATCTCACTGATGATGGCTAGGCTCTTGGGTTTACGCGCCTCAAAGAGTTCCTCAACACGGGGAAGACCCTGTGTGATATCCTCAACGGAGGCAACGCCGCCCGTATGGAATGTTCTCATTGTAAGCTGTGTACCGGGCTCGCCGATAGACTGAGCCGCGATGATACCTACAGCCTCGCCCACTGTTACGGGGTGACGGTTTGCGAGGTTCGCGCCGTAGCACTTGCGGCATACGCCGTGCTTAGCGCAGCAGCCGAGTACGGAACGAATCTTGACGCTCTTGGCGCCGC
The DNA here is from genome assembly GCA_017458845.1 of Ruminococcus sp. Classification (GTDB taxonomy): domain Bacteria; phylum Bacillota; class Clostridia; order Oscillospirales; family Acutalibacteraceae; genus Ruminococcoides. Next base: position 13,658 of record JAFSZY010000039.1, on the reverse strand, counting down.
TCTCGATGATGATGTCGGCTTCGTCGCTGCCCATCATAACGTCCTTGGAAACGAGCACGTTGCCGTTCTCGTCGCAGAAATCGTCAATGAGATATCTGCCGATGAGACGCTCCTTGAAGCCCTCGATTACGTTGCCTTCGGATACTATGTCGAATACCTCGAGACCCTCGTTGGTACCGCAGTCGTCCTCGTGGATGATAACTTCCTGAGATACGTCAACAAGACGGCGTGTGAGGTAACCCGAGTCGGCTGTACGAAGCGCTGTATCGGCAAGACCTTTACGCGCGCCTCGAGACGAGATGAAGTACTCGAGAATGTTAAGACCTTCACGATAGTTAGCTCGGATAGGAATTTCGATTGTCTTACCCGATGTATTCGCGATAAGTCCGCGCATACCCGCGAGCTGACGAATCTGGCTCATACTGCCTCGGGCACCCGAGTCAGCCATCATATAAATCGGGTTGTAACGGTCAAGACCGTCCTGAAGTCTGGATGTAACGTCGTTTGTAGCCTTCTCCCAGACCTTAAGAACGTCGGTGTAACGCTCGTCGTCGGAACGAAGACCCATATTGTATTCCTCGGTGATTGCGTCTACCTGAGCCTCGGCGTTGGCGATAATCTCGCCCTTCTCGGGAGGAATTGTCGCGTCGCATACGGCTACAGTGATAGCGCCGATTGTGGAGTACTTGTAGCCCTGAGCCTTGATGTTGTCAAGAACTACGGAGCTGACCTGTACACCGTGCTTCTCGATACAAGCGTCGATAATCTTCTTGAGTCCTGACTTGCCGACTAAGAAGTCAACCTCGAACTTGAACTTGTTCTCGGGGATTGAGCGGTCTACAAGACCGAGATCCTGAGGAATGGGATTGTTGAATATAACTCTGCCGATTGTGGTGTCGACGAGAGCGGACTGCTCCTCGCCGTCGATAACCATTGTGCGGCGGACTTTAATCTTGGAGTGAAGCTTGATAACGCCTGTCTGGTACGCCATCATAGCTTCGTCAACGTCGCGGAACACCTTGCCCTCGCCGGGTTCTCCGTCCTTCTCGAGGGTGAGGTAGTAGGAACCGAGAATCATATCCTGAGTAGGAACGGTTACAGGCTGTCCGTCGGACGGCTTTAAGAGGTTGCCGGCGGCTAGCATAAGGAATCTAGCCTCCGCCTGGGCCTCGGCTGAAAGCGGTACGTGAACCGCCATCTGGTCGCCGTCGAAGTCGGCGTTGTAAGCCGTACATGAGAGCGGATGGAGCTTGATGGCTCTGCCCTCTACGAGAACAGGCTCGAATGCCTGAATACCGAGACGGTGAAGTGTGGGAGCGCGGTTGAGTAGTACGGGATGACCCTTGATTACAACCTCGAGAGCGTCCCAGACCTCGGGCTTCGCGCGTTCTACCGCCTTACGGGCGGCTTTGATGTTTATAACCACGTCTGTCTCAACAAGACGCTTCATAACAAAGGGCTTGAACAGCTCCAGAGCCATCTCCTTGGGGAGACCGCACTGATACATCTTGAGCTCGGGGCCTACAACGATAACCGAACGTCCCGAGTAGTCAACACGTTTACCGAGCAGATTCTGGCGGAAACGTCCCTGCTTACCCTTGAGCATATCGGAGAGTGACTTGAGCGCTCTGCCGTTGGGTCCTGTAACGGGGCGGCCGCGTCTGCCGTTGTCGATAAGCGCGTCCACAGCTTCCTGAAGCATACGCTTCTCGTTGCGGATGATGATGTCGGGAGCGCTGAGCTCGATGAGCTTAGCGAGACGGTTGTTACGGTTGATAACACGTCTGTACAAATCGTTGAGATCGGATGTAGCGAAACGTCCGCCGTCGAGCTGTACCATAGGACGGATATCTGGAGGAATTACGGGAACTTCCGTAAGAATCATCCACTCGGGACGGTTGCCCGAATTGCGGAAGCTCTCGATAACGTCGAGCTTTTTGATGAGTCTGCCCTGCTTCTGACCTGTGGCGGTCTCGAGCTCGGCTCTTACTGTAGCCGCCTGTTCGTCGAGGTCGATTTCCTTAAGGAGCTCAAGGATAGTCTCGGCGCCCATACCCGCTTTGAAGTCGTCCTCGTACTTCTCGCGCATATCCATATACTCGTTCTCGTTGAGGCACTGAAGTCTCTCGAGCTCCCGACAGTCGCCCGGGTCAGTAACGATATAGCTCTGGAAATAGAGAACTCTCTCGAGCTCACGGGGTGACATATCGAGAATGAGGGCGATACGCGAGGGCGTACCCTTGAAGTACCAGATGTGCGATACGGGAGCCGCGAGGTGGATGTGACCCATACGCTCGCGTCTTACCTTGGCGCGTGTAACCTCAACGCCGCAGCGGTCGCAAATCTTGCCCTTGTATCTGATTCTCTTGTACTTTCCGCAGTGGCATTCCCAGTCCTTGGTAGGTCCGAAGATACGCTCGCAGAAAAGTCCCTCTTTCTCGGGCTTTAAGGTTCTGTAGTTGATGGTCTCGGGCTTGGTAACCTCGCCGTAAGACCAGGATAAAATCTGCTCGGGAGAAGCAAGATTAATTTTTATTGAGTCAAAAACATTGTTTTCCATAATTTATGCTCCTCCTTTATTAATACTCGTCACTGTCGTCGAAGCCGAGGTCGTCGTCCTCGTCGTCAACCAATGACTGTTCGTCAAACATATTCTCGTCGCTGTCGTCCTCCTCATCGAGGTTGAAGCCTTCCATAGAGGTTGAAGTCATTACGTTCTTCTCCTCAAACTCGGAGTTGTCAACGGGAAGGTCGTCGTCCTCTTCAAAGTGCTGCTTGAGGTCGATTTCCTCGCCGTCATAGTTGAGTACGCGGACGTCGAGCGAGAGCGACTGAAGCTCTTTGATGAGTACCTTGAATGACTCGGGGATACCCGGAGCGGGGATGTTCTGACCCTTGACGATAGCCTCGTAGGTCTTAACACGGCCGACAACGTCGTCAGACTTAACCGTGAGGATTTCCATAAGGGTATAAGCCGCGCCGTAAGCCTCGAGCGCCCAAACCTCCATCTCACCGAAACGCTGTCCGCCGAACTGAGCCTTACCGCCGAGCGGCTGCTGAGTAACGAGAGAGTACGGTCCCGTTGAACGCGCGTGAATCTTGTCGTCAACGAGGTGATGCAGCTTGAGATAGTACATATAACCGACTGTTACGGGGTTGTCGAAATACTCGCCCGTACGGCCGTCCTTGAGTAATGTCTTACCCTCCATGGAGATGCCGTTCTGACGAACGCACTCGCCGAAGTCGATTCCTGTTACTTCCTCTCTGGGCGGGTAATCGTCTTTCTTCATCATCAAATCAAACGCCTCGAAGATATCGGACTCGTGAGCGCCGTCGAATACGGGAGTCTGAATCTTCCAGCCGAGCGCCTTAGCGGCGTAGCCGAGGTGAACCTCAAGCACCTGACCAATGTTCATACGTGAAGGTACGCCCAAGGGGTTTAATACGATGTCAAGCGGAGTACCGTCGGGGAGGAAAGGCATATCCTCAACAGGCAGAATACGGGAAACAACGCCCTTGTTGCCGTGACGACCCGCCATCTTATCGCCGACGCTGATTTTACGCTTCTGAGCGAGGTAGCAGCGAACCACCTTGTTTACACCGGGCTGCAGCTCGTTACGGCTGTCCTCGCGTGTAAATACCTTTACGTCTACTACGATACCGCTCTCGCCGTGAGGCACACGCAGAGATGTGTCGCGGACTTCTCTAGCCTTTTCGCCGAAGATTGCACGCAGCAGTCTTTCCTCGGCGGTGAGCTCGGTTTCGCCCTTTGGCGTTACCTTACCGACAAGGATATCTCCCGCTCTTACCTCGGCGCCGATGTGGATGATACCGTCCTCATCGAGGTCTTTGAGCATATCATCGCCGACGTTGGGGATGTCGCGTGTAATCTCTTCGGGGCCGAGCTTGGTGTCGCGCGCCTCGATATCGTATTCGTTTATATGGATAGATGTATAAACATCTTCTCTTACAATCTTTTCGCTGATGAGAACCGCGTCCTCGTAGTTATAGCCTTCCCATGTCATAAAGCCGATGAGAGCGTTCTTGCCGAGAGCAATCTCGCCGTTGCAGGTAGCGGGGCCGTCAACGAGGACTGTGCCCTTTGTTACGCGCTCGCCTCTTTCAACAACGGGAATCTGGTTGATACAGGTGCCCTGGTTGCTTCTGAGGAACTTGATTACCTCGTAGTCCTTGATTTCGCCGTCGTCGTACATAACGCGCACGTTCTCGGCGTCAACGCTGGCTACCGTACCGTCGCCCTCAGCGAGGACGCATACGCCCGAGTCTGTGCCCGCGCGGTATTCCATACCCGTGCCGACGATAGGCGACTCGGTGACCATAAGCGGAACAGCCTGACGCTGCATGTTCGAGCCCATCAGAGCTCGGTTAGCGTCGTCGTTCTCGAGGAACGGAATCATAGATGTAGCCGCGGATACAACCATTCGGGGGCTTACGTCCATATAGTCGAACTTATAAGGAGCGTGCTCAACGAAGCTGTCGCGGTGTCTGCCTACAACTCTCTTGTTAAGGAAATGTCCTTCCTCGTCGAGAGGCTCGTTAGCCTGAGCCACACGGAAGTCATCCTCCATATCGGCTGTCATATATACAACCTCGTCGGTTACTCTTACGTTATCCTTGTCCGACTTGTCAATCTTGCGGAAAGGAGCCTCAACAAAGCCGTATTCGTTGATTCTCGCGAATGTTGCAAGGTAGGAAATCAGACCGATGTTAGGACCTTCGGGAGTCTCGATAGGACACATACGTCCGTAGTGGGTGTAGTGTACGTCACGAACCTCGAAGCTCGCGCGGTCACGCGAAAGACCGCCGGGACCCAGCGCCGAGAGTCTTCTCTTGTGAGTGAGCTCAGCGAGGGGGTTGTTCTGGTCCATAAACTGTGACAGCGGTGATGAGCCAAAGAACTCTCTGATAGCCGCTGTAACGGGACGGATGTTAATAAGTGTGTTAGGCGTCATCGACTCAACGTCCTGATTCTGGAGAGTCATTCTCTCGTGAATAACTCTGTCAAGACGGGAAAAGCCGATTCTGAACTGGTTCTGTAAAAGCTCGCCTACACAGCGGATACGACGATTGCCGAGGTGGTCGATATCGTCGGTGCTGCCTACGCCCTCGGCGAGACAGTTCATATAGTTAATAGAAGCAAATATATCGTCAACCGTAATATGATTTGGGATTAATTCCTCTTTCTTTTCGCGAAGCATTTCCTTGAGCTGACCCTCGTTCTCCGCGGTGTCGAGGATTTCACAGAGCAGCGAGAACACTACGTTCTCGTTAATGCCGCACTCAGCCTTAGCGTCAAAGTCAACATAGCCGCTGATATCAACCATACCGTTGGAGATAATCTTTACGACCTTGTTGTCGCGCTCGGGCACACGCACGTATACAACCTTAACGCCCGCGTTCTCAATCTTGCGAGCAAGCTCACGGTCAACCGTGTCGTCACGGTTGGCGAGAACCTCGCCTGTGCGGGGGTCCGCTACGGGCTCTGCGAGGATTCTGCCCGAAAGGCGGTCTGTGATACCGAGCTTTTTGTTGTACTTATAACGTCCCACACGCGACATATCGTAGCGGTGAGGATCAAAGAACAGGTTGTTGATGTGCAGCTGCGCGCTTTCTATAATCGAAGGCTCTGAGGGACGCAGCTTGCGGTAAACCTCCAAAAGACCTTCCTCGGTGGTTTTTGTTGTGTCCTTTTCGATAGTAGCCTTGATGCGGGCGTCGTCGCCGAAGTAGTCGAGGATTTCAGCGTCTGTGCCCAGTCCGAGAGCGCGTATAAATGTGGTAATCGGAACCTTGCGGTTCTTGTCGATATGCACATAGAATACATCGTTTACGTCGTTTTCATACTCGAGCCACGCGCCGCGGTTCGGGATAACAGTGGAGCTGAACATCTCCTTACCCGTTTTGTCGTGGTCCATCTTGTAGTAAACGCCCGGGGAACGAACAAGCTGTGATACTATAACACGCTCGGCGCCGTTGATGACAAAGGTGCCGCTGTCGGTCATAAGCGGGAAGTCGCCCATAAACACATTGTTCTCTTTGATTTCCCCTGTCTCTTTGTTGAGAAGACGAGCCTGCACTCTCAGCGGCGCGGAATATGTAGCGTCGCGTTCCTTACACTCGATTACGCTGTAGTTGGGGTGCTCGGTGTCGAGCTCGTAATCGAGGAAGTCGAGGACAAAGTTTCCTGTGTAATCGGTGATACCCGACACATCGTGGAAGACTTCCTTGAGCCCTTCCTCCAAAAACCATTGATAAGACTTTTTCTGTACCTCGATGAGGTTCGGCATATCGATGACTTCGTCGATTTTCGCGAAGCTCATACGCTCAGTCTTACCAAGCTTCACCGGTTTGATAACCATAGGCGAATCACTCCTTTAAAATTACGGTTTTTTAAACTTCTTTGACTAATGAAACTAATGAAAATTTTGAAAAATTTTATAAAATTCATACTTGACAAACAAAAAACATTGTGATAATATTCAATATTTATTTCAAGCCTAAAATCTTACAAATTCGGAAAAATCCCCATTATCATTAGTTTACCATTCTATTACACTTTTGTAAAAAAGTCAATACCAAAACGGCGAATTTATACGAAAAAGTTTAAAAAATATAGGGAACGCTCGGCACGGTTGGCGGTTATATAAATTTTATTAACCTTTAACAAAGAATTTTCTTATTCTTTGTGCACTTTGTATCGTCCCCCCTCCCTATGTCATTCTGAGCTTGCTCGGTTGTCCCCTAAGGGGAAAATGTCAGCTGTAGGCTGACAAAAGGGGGATAACATAAGATAATAACTAACTATCCCCCTATCGACTTCGCTGTGCTCAGCCACTTCCCCCCAGGGGGAAGCCTAGGTTCTCAACCAAACAATCCTGCTGCAAACACCACCGCTCCGTAAATCACCGCGGCGATAACTCCGTACACTATGACGGGTCCCGCTATGACGAACATTTTCGCGCCGAGCCCTGTAATCAAGCCCTCGCTCTTGAACTCGATAGCGGGCGACGACATAGCGTTGGCGAAGCCCGTTATCGGCACAAGCGTTCCTGCCCCCGCGTGCTTGGCGATATTGTCGTAGATGTGCAGAGCCGTGAGCAGAATGCCGATGAATATTAACGATATTGAGCACAGCGTCCCCGCGTCGTCCTTTCCGAGCCCGAGCGAAACATACAAATCCGTAAGCCCCTGCCCCGCCGCGCAAATCGCTCCGCCGACCAGAAAAGCCTTGAGGCAGTTTACGCCACACTTGCTGTTGGGGGAGTTCTTCTTAACTATTTTCGAGTACTGCTGTTTGTCCATAAAAACCTCCATTTGTATCCCTTTTTAAATGGGTACAATTATAATTTTATTTTCCCCGATAAATTTGCGTTTAAACTATTTATTTTTTTCTTTATATATAGTATAATAATTATGAATACGGATAAACAAAGGAAGATAAACTTGCAGCATTATCTTGACAACAGCGCCACCACAAGGGTGAGCGGTACTGTTTCAGCTAAAGTATCTGAAATGATGACGGAGAGCTTCGGCAACCCGAGCTCCCTGCACAGCCTTGGAATCAAGGCGGAGAACGAACTTGAAAAATCACGCGGTATTATCGCCGATGAGCTCGGCGTGAGCGAGAATGAGGTTTTCTTCACGAGCGGCGGCACCGAGGCTAATAACCTCGCGGTATTCGGCGTCACTGAATGGCTGAAAAAACGCGGAAATAAAATTGTCACCACCGCTGTGGAGCACAGCTCGGTGATGGAGGCTATGGCTCGCCTTGAGGAAAAAGGCTTTGAAATTACATATATAAAACCCGACGAAAGCGGCCATTTCAGCGCGGAGCAGTTTGAAAACGCGATTGACGAAAAGACTATTCTTGTATCGGTTATGTACGTCAACAACGAGGTCGGTACAATCCTCCCGATTGATAAAATAAAGAAGATTATCGACCGCAAAAAAAGCCCCGCGGTTCTTCACAGCGACTGTGTTCAGGCGTTCGGAAAAATCCCTGTCAAGCCCAAAAAACTCGGACTTGATATCGCGACTGTCAGCGGGCATAAGGTTCACGCTCCCAAGGGCGTCGGCGCGATTTACATAAAAAAAGGCTTACACCCCAAGCCGCTGCTCTACGGGGGAGAACAGGAGAAAAAGCTTCGCCCGGGCACAGAAGCCCTGCCTCTCATAGCGGGACTCGGCCAGGCTGTAAGCGAGCTTGAAATCGGCAAGAATTACGATTATATCAAGTCGCTGAACGCTTACGCCAAAGAAAAGCTCGGCGAGATTGACGGGATAAGCTTCAACTCTCCCGAGGACGCTCTGCCCTACATCATCAACTTCTCGGTTGATGGGATACGCAGCGAGACTATGCTCCACTTCCTGGCTCAGAGAGAGGTTTATGTGTCCAGCGGAAGCGCTTGCGCCAAAGGCAAGCCCAGCCACGTCCTCAGCGCTATGGGACTCAATCAGAAGCGCGCCGACAGCGCTCTGCGCGTGAGCTTTTCCAAGGAGAACACCGAGGAAGATATTGACGCGCTGGTCGAGGGCGTTAAAGAGGGGTTAAGCAGTCTGGCGAGAAGGAAATAACCGAGCCCTCCCTTGGGAAATTCCCCTGATAGGGGAAATGTCGGCAACGCCGACAAAAGGGAGACTCCCTTACTAAGGGAGATGTCGCAAATGCGACAGAGGGTTTGCCGTCTCCGGCTTAGGAAGCCGTCTCCCGCTAGGGAAAAGGTGCCGAGCATAGCGAGGCGGGAGAGGGTCCATTTTTATTAAAGACCTCTCTATCAAACATTTGTTAAACAGACCGGAACAAGGTTTGAACAAAGTCGGATAAAGACAAAAGTCGGTGCACGAAACTATTTGTAAAATTCAATAGTACTTACTTGCGCCGACCCTCTATCAATTTTTGTATCAACAAGTTGACACAAAAACCACTTCCCCCCCGGGGGAAAGCAACAAGGTAGGAATTAATATGAAGGAAATTGTGCTGTTAAAGGTCGGCGAAATTGTCCTGAAAGGCTTAAACCGCAGGGAATTCGAGGACCGTCTGATAAAAAACATAAAGAAAGTTATACGCCACTTAGGCAGCTTTGAGGTTAAGGCGTCGCAGTCGGCTATCACCGTCATCCCGAATGATGAGGCTGTGGACTTTGACGAGCTGTGCGAGCACCTCGCGAGGATTTTCGGCGTTGTGACATACTCACGCGCGGCAATCTGCGACGAAAAGACCATTGAATGTGTGCTGGAGACCGCTCCCGCGTATCTTGCCGAGGAGCTCGAAAGCGTTAAGACCTTCAAGGTTGAGGCTAAACGCGCGGACAAAAGGTTCCCGCTCAAAAGCCCCGAAATCTGCCGTGAGGTCGGCGGAAAGATTCTCTCGCAGTTTCACCACCTAAAGGTAGACGTCCACAATCCCGAACTGACCGTAACCGTTGAAATCCGCGACTTCGGCGCGTACATTCACGGCAAGGCTCTCAGGGGCGCGGGCGGCATCCCCGTCGGAACGGGCGGCAACGCCGTCATTCTCATCAGCGGGGGACTGGACTCCCCCGTCGCGGCGTATATGATGGCAAAGCGCGGCATAAGGCTGACCGCCGTTCACTTCGCGAGCCCTCCTTACACAAGCGAGAGAGCCGAACAAAAGGTTGTAAAACTGCTGAAGAAAGTCGCCCTATACAGCGGCGATATGAATATGTACACCGTACCGTTCACGGAAATTCAGGAGACAATCCGCGACAAGTGTCCCGAGGAGCTTTTCACCATCATAATGCGCAGACTGATGATGAAGATTTCCGAGCGCATAGCCCGCGAAAAGAACTGTCAGGCGCTGATTACGGGCGAAAGTCTCGGTCAGGTCGCGAGCCAGACAATCGGAGCGATTATGTGCACCGACGCGGCGGCGAATCTGCCCGTTTTCCGTCCGCTCATAGGTATGGACAAGCAGGAAATTATCGATATTTCCTATAAAATAGACACATACGAGACTTCAATCGAACCCTACGAGGACTGCTGCACCGTGTTCACTCCCAAGCACCCGCGCACAAAGCCCGTGCTCGAGCGTGTTGAAAAGGCGGAGGAGCTCGGCGAATTTGACGAGATGATTGAGCGCGCTCTGCAGAACCTCAAGGTTACATACATAAACACTAAATAACGAAAAATGTCCCCCTTTGTTAAAGGGGGAAGCGAAGCAGGGGGATTAAAACTCCAATCCCACCGCCACGGTCTCGCGACCGCGGCACCTCCCTTTGACAAAGGGAGGCAAGCCCAATCTATAAACTAAGGAGAATAACTTTGAAAATCCTGGTTTTATCACTTACAAAAAAGCTTACTAAAGCTGATAAAACTGAATATCTTAATAAATTCGATGTCCTTAAAACAACCGATAACACGGTTGAGGTAGTTGAGGGCTTTAATAACTCATACCTTCTTGAAAGGAAGCTCATTAAAGCCGCCAAAGAAGATTTTGATTTAATTCTCGTTTCTTCTCCTTTAAAGGGCAAAAAGGCGGAGACCGTTTTTCGCTCAAAATTCGCCTTTATAATCCCGAACGGCGAGCACAAAATCCAAAAGACTCCCAAGGCTAAGAAGAAGAGCCGCCGCAAGAAGGGCGAGGAAATCGAGACAATCACCTACAACCGCAAGAAAACCCACGTTTTTCCAATTGACTGCGGCGACGCTACCGCCTACGCTTTCAGCTATATCAAAACCAAGGTGGTTTACGTTAATTCCGACGCGGACAAGGAAGCTCTAGCAAAGTTGCCCGAAAAGGTTTTCGAAACCTTTGAAGCTAACAGCGAGACCTACCCCGACGGCTACTCGCTTCAGGAAAAGTCTGTGAGAGTTCTCACGTTCTTTGAACGCCACTTCCCGATAAAGAGCGACCCCAAAGGCGAGAAAATCCGCAAATCCGTTATGCTCACGGCTATGTGCGCGTTTGTCATCGCGGCGTATCTGTTTGTGCAGAACATCTACCTCATCCCAATGCACAACAACGCGATAATCAGCGACATCCAGACGGTTTTTTATGAAGGTCAGGACGGAAACAACTCCGAGAACTCCAACACAATCACAAAGAAAAACTGGAAAAAACTCAAAAAAATCAACAAGGATATTGTCGGGTGGGTAAAAATCAACAACACAAAAATTGACTATCCCGTGCTCTGGTGCAAATCCGACAACGCTCAGGAGCAGTATTATCTGTGGCGCAACTATAAACGCGAGTATTATCAGGGCGGCACGACCAGTATATTCATGGACTGGCGCAGCAAACAGGGTATGGACAGCAAGAACGTTATACTCCACGGTCACCATATGGAGGACGGCAGTATGTTCGCCGACCTTTTAAAGTACGGCGCGTACTCGGGTAATATGAAGTTCTACAAAAAGTCGCCTGTCGTCAAGATAAGCACGCCCAAGGGCGGCACCCAGACCTACAAAATTTTCTCAATTTTCAAGTCAAACGTTGACGAAAGCCTAGGCAGTTACTTTGACTTTTACTGCGGAAAATTCAAGAACGACTCACAGTTTTTAAATTACGTCTATAATCTGAGAATCCGCTCGCTGATAAACTGTCCCGTAAACGTCAACGAAAAAGACCAGATTCTCTCCCTCGTCACCTGCTCGTATGAGTTTGGCAACGGCAACAACTTTCGCACAATCGTCGTCGCGCGCAAATGCCGCAAGGGCGAGAGCGAGGAGGTTGACACCAGCCAGGCGACTCTCAACAAAAAGGCGGTATGGCCGCAATGCTATTACAGCCGTTTCGGCGGCTCTAGACCCACCGTATCGACTTTCAGAAACGAATACAAGAAGGGCAACGTTCCGTGGTACGACGGGACCTACAAGGGCAAGGGCAGCGAACAGCTCCCTACCTCCTACACCGCCCCCACACAGCCCAAGGAGACCAAGGCGGCTAAGTCAAGCTCGTCGTCGAAAACTCGGTCCGAAACAAAGTCAAAGTCAAAAACGAAATCTCAAGTCTCAAAAGCAGAGACAAAGTATTATACCGTCAAGGTTTTCGGCAGCAATACTAAAAAACCTCTCTTAAAGAAAAAGGTCAAGAGCGGCACGGAAATCAAGCTCCCGAAGATAACTAACTACTCAAAGAACGGCTATAACTACACCTTCAAGAAGTGGAAGGTCAAGATATCGGGCAAGAAAAAGCCCAAGTATCTCAAGACGTCCGCCAAAAAATACAAGATAACCGCCAACGTAAAAATCCGCGCGGTATTCCAGAAGAAAAAGATAGCTCAGCCAAAACCGACAAGCAAGCCGTCGAGCTCCTCGAGCAAATCACAAACCCCGACGGCAGCTCCCACCGAGAGCCCCAAGGAAGACGATTAAGGACAGATAAGTATGAATTGTGAACTGATTTTTTATTACTCAACCAAAACCAACCTCTGCGAAAAAACTCTGAAAAAGTCGATAGCCGAGCTGGATTTAAACTTCCGTGGTTCCCAGTTCGCCACATCTCCCGAAAAGCTCGGCGAATACGTGACCAAGATTTTTGAACAGACCAACGTGGTATTCATAATCGGCGGATTTACGAGCGACAAAAACAGTATTGTCAACGTGCTCTCAAAGGCGCTGGCGACCAAATCCCCCGATGACCTCAAGAAGCTGCAGAACCCCCTATCCTCCCGCGACGGCTACCTTGTGCGCCAGGGCGGACAGCTGCTCATAGCTCTCCCCGATGAGCCCGCCGAAATCGAGGCGATTATGTCGGGTCCGTTAAATAACTATATTGTGAAATTCTGCGAGTTTTAACGAGATAGTTCACAATTTGATATTGTCTACAAAAATCCCCCTCTAATTTTATACACAATTACAATAGAATTAGCCGCGGTTTTTTGATAAAATAATAATGATAAACTTTGTGAAAAAAGGAGTGTTCTTTTATGAATAGTTTAAAAAACATCACAGCTCTGTTTCTGGCTGTTTTGATGCTCGCGTCTATGGCTGTTATCGGAGTATCAGCCGAGAGCACCGAGACCAAGTTCGACGTTACTGCCGCCAGCAACCTGGGCGAGTCCTCACTGAATACTTACGACTCCGCGGTTGACGACGAGGTAGTTGTAAACTTCCGGCTCGAAGCTCAGGACCTCGTGGCTAACTGCCAAGGATTTGTCAAATATGACAGCTCCGTACTTGAGGTTAAGTCCTTTGAGCTTTCATCTCAGCTTCCTAACCCCGTATTCAACACGGAACAGCCCGATATCATCAAATTCAACTCCACATCCGACACAAACGCGGGCAACTTCCGGGACGGCGCCAGCTTTGTTATGGTTAAATTCAAGATCCTCGCAACCCAAAATACAAAGGTAGAGCTCTGTGTTCAGGAACTTTGCACTATCGACGATGAATACAACCGTGTACCTCTCGTTGCGGACGGCAATGTTTGCGAGGGCAAGAATGTCAGCGCTATCGGTATTTTTGAGCCCGATCCCGAGCCCACGGACCCCACAGAAACGACCGAAACAACTCCCACGGATACTTCTGAGGAAACAACCCCCACACAGGCTCCCGATACCACTATCAAGGTAAAAGCGGCTAAGACTACTATCTATGTAAACGCTTCCACAACAGTCAAGGCTACAGTTACAAACGCTGTCGGTACAACTAAGTTCAAATCCAGCAACACCAAGGTC
>JAFSZY010000038.1 GCA_017458845.1 Ruminococcus sp. | reverse complement strand
TGGGAAATTCCCCTGATAGGGGAAATGTCGGCAACGCCGACAAAAGGGAGACTCCCTTACTAAGGGAGATGTCGCGAATGCGACAAAGGGTTTGCCGTCTCCGGCTCAGGAAGCCGTCTCCCGCTAGGGAAAAGCTGTCAGCGCTTGCGCTGACTGAAGAGGGTCCACTTGGTGAACACCTCTCAATCTTACGCTTGATAAAAAGACTGTAACAAGGTTTGTGAAACATCGGATAAATACATAAGTCGGTACACGAAACTATTGATAAAGGCAATAATGCTTGCTTACGCCGACCCTCATCCGATTTTTGTATCAACAAGTTGACACAAAAACCACCTTCCCCCCGGGGGAAGGCAGATAGGTGGAGATTAATATGGACAACAATACACGCGCTGAAATACTTATACAGGCTATGCCGTATATCCAGAAGAACTACGGCAAAACAATCGTTGTAAAATACGGCGGCAACGCTATGCAGAGCGAGGAGCTCAAACAGGCTGTAATGGACGATATCGTGCTTATGCAGCTTGTCGGAATCAACGTTGTGCTCGTGCACGGCGGTGGTCCCGAAATCAACGAAATGCTCATCAAAACAGGAAAGAAGAGCAAGTTTGTGGACGGACTTCGCGTAACCGACAAGGAAACTATCGACATCGTTCAGCAGGTGCTCGCGGGCAAGGTCAACAAGAGCCTTGTACAGCACCTCACTCAGAGCGGCGGACGCGCTATCGGACTTTGCGGTCTTGACGGCAAAATGCTTATGGCTAAAAAGCTCGAGGGCGAGAACGATTTGGGATATGTAGGTCAGATTGAGTCGGTCAACCCGCTCATAATTATGGATTCCCTCAAGAACGGCTACATCCCCGTTATCTCAACCATAGCGGGCGGCAAAAACGGCGAGGTCTACAACATCAACGCCGATTTGGCGGCGGCGCGTATTGCGGCAAAGCTGAGCGCTAAAAAGCTTATCCTTATGACCGACGTGCGAGGACTTCTGCGCAACGTAAAGGACGAGAGCACACTCGTTTCCACGGTTAACGTCAGCGACGTTCCCTCGCTCAAAAAGGATGGTATCATCAAAGGCGGAATGATTCCCAAGATTGACTGCTGCGTCGAAGCGGTACGCTCGGGCGTAGGCAGAGCTCATATCCTCGACGGCAGATTAAAGCACTCGATTCTGCTCGAGCTGTTCTCCGACGAGGGAATCGGCACAATGCTCTATTAACAGTGATCAGTGATTAGTGGTCAGTGATCAGTATTGGGCGGGCTCTGCCCGCACCCATTTTTATAAAAGCAGGGATTAAATGAACATCAGACCTATGACAATTGAAGATTACGACGAAGTCTACGCTATGTGGCAAATCACCTCAAAGCGCGCTTTGTCCGCGGCGGACTCACGTGAGAATATCGAGAGATATCTGTCCCGCAATCCAAATATGAGTATGGTAGCCGTGTGCGACGGCAAGATTGTCGGTACAGTGCTCGCGGGGCACGACGGCAGAACAGGCTTTATTCATCACACCGCCGTTCACCCTGACTATCGCCGCAGACATATAGGCAAGGCTCTCGTTCAGAAAGCCGTCGAACAAATCACCGAAAACGGTATCAACAAAACACAGATTTATTGCTACAAAGACAACAGCACGGGTCAGAGCTTTTGGCAGAGTATGGGCTTTAACAGAACAGATAACATACTTTTTGAAAAAAGAGATTAGGATATTTTATGGATACAAAACAGTTAGACAAAAAATACATAATGCACACCTACGGACGCTACGACGTCGCTCTCAAATCGGGCAAAGGCTGTACGGCGTACGACGAGGACGGCAAGCGTTATCTTGACGTCAGCTCGGGCATAGGCGTAAACTCGCTCGGTTACTGCGACGACGGCTGGGTAAAGGCTGTCACCCAACAGGCGGGCAAGATTCAGCACATAAGCAACTATTTCTACAGCGAGCAAGCGTCAAAATTGGCTCAGACTCTCTGCGAAAAAACTCATTTCACAAAGGTTTGTTTCGCGAACAGCGGAGCCGAGGCAAACGAGTGCGCCATCAAACTCGCGCGCAAATACAGCTTTGACAAGTACGGCGGCGGCAGGAACGAGATAATCTCGCTCACCGATTCCTTTCATGGCAGAACCGTTACAACTCTGTCGGCTACGGGACAGGACAGCTTCCACAACTACTTTTTCCCGTTTACCGAGGGCTTTAAATACGCCGAGGCTGACAATATCGACAGCGTAAAGTCGCTTCTCAGCGATAAGACCTGCGCCGTTTTAATCGAGTGCGTTCAGGGTGAGGGCGGAGTGAATATCCTCAGCAAGGATTTTGTAAAAGCCCTCCGAGAGCTCTGTGACGAGCGCGATTTATCATTGATAGTTGACGAGGTTCAGACAGGTGTCGGCAGAACGGGCAAGCTCTTCTGCTACGAGAATTTTGATATCCAGCCCGACATAATCACATGCGCCAAGGGCTTGGGCGGCGGACTCCCTATCGGGGCCTGTCTGTGCAATAAAAAACTCGAGGACGTTTTGCAGCCCTCGACTCACGGCTCAACCTTCGCCGCGAATCCCGTTGTCTGCGCGGGAGCCAACTATGTGCTCTCCGTTGTTGCGGATGATGATTTTTTGAACGAGGTCGCCAAAAAGGGCGAATACCTCAAAAACAAGCTCTTAAAAATCGACGGAGTAAAGTCTGTGCGCAATCTCGGACTTATGGTCGGTATTGAGCTTGAAGATAAGGACGCTCACGACATCGCTTTAAAATGCGTAGAGAACGGACTGCTTATCATCACGGCGAAGTCGCTTCTCCGTATGCTTCCTCCGCTCACGATTACATATGAGGAGCTTGACAAAGCGGTCGAAATTTTGGATAATACTCTACATCAGGAGGATTAAACATATGAAACATTTACTTAAACTGGAGGACTGGAGTTCCGAGGAAATTATAGAAGCGCTCAACCTTGCCGACCAGCTCAAGTACGAGCAGAAGCACGGCATAGAGCACAATATCTTAAAAGGCAAAACTCTGGGAATGATTTTCGAGAAAGCGTCAACCCGTACACGCGTATCGTTCGAGGTCGGTATGACGCAGCTCGGCGGTTATCCGCTGTTTTTGTCGTCAAACGACTTGCAGATAGGCAGAGGCGAACCCGTCGAGGATACCGCCCGCGTGCTTTCGCGTTTTATTGACGCCATAATGATTCGTACCTTTGAGCAGAGCGAGGTAGAGGCTCTCGCGGAGTATGGCTCAATCCCGATTATCAACGGATTAACCGACTATTGCCACCCCTGTCAGGTGCTCGCCGACCTTATGACAATCCGCGAGCGCAAGGGTTCCTTAGAGGGCTTAAAGATGTGCTTTATCGGCGACGGCAACAATATGATGAACTCACTCATTGTGGGCACTCTGCGCGCGGGAATGAGCATTTCCGCGGCATGTCCCGAGGGCTACGAGCCGCCCAGGAATATTATAGAGTTCGGCGAAAGCTTCGGCGACAAGTTTGAGCTTTGCAGAAAGCCCGCGGACGCCGCCAAGAACGCCGATGTTGTCTACACCGATGTTTGGGCTTCGATGGGACAGGAAGAAGAGAAGAAAATCCGCGAAGCCGCGTTTGAGGGCTATCAGGTCAACGCCGATTTGATGGCGGTTACAAACGACGGCTGCATGGTGCTCCACTGCCTGCCCGCTCACCGAGGCGAGGAAATCACAGCCGATGTATTCGAGGCTCACGCCGACGAAATTTTCGAGGAAGCGGAGAACCGTCTCCACGCCCAGAAAGCCGTCCTCGTAAAGTGTATGACAGAGTAAAATATGTGTTTTCGGGAGGTCATTGACCTCCCTTTTTTCTTTAAAAAACTTAACAATTCCAATGTTGTAACAAATGCTGTTTTTTGGCTTAAATATTGAATATAACACTTGATTTTGTATCTGGTTTTATTTATAATTCTATATGTAGTTTTGTTTCGGAAAAACCGAAATACTATAAAATCTTATGAGGGGGAAAAACTCTTGGAAAAACTGTTCAAACTTAAAGAACACGGTACTAACATAAGAACAGAGATAATCGCCGGTATCACAACATTCCTTACAATGGCGTATATCATCTTTCTTAACCCGCAGGTTATCAGTAAGGCAAACCCTGCGCTCGCTGAGGTTCCCGGAGCAATGGAACACTCTGCGGTATTCACCGCGACATGTATTGCGGCAGCTCTAGGTACATGGCTCATCGGTTGGCTCTCCAACTATCCTATGGCTCAGGCTCCCGGTCTCGGACTTAACGCGGTATTTACTTACACACTTTGCTTAGGCTTCGGCCTTTCAGCTGCTGCCGCTCTTGCCGCTGTATTTATCGCGGGTGTATTCTTCATCCTGCTCACAGTCACAGGCGCGAGAAGAGCTATCGTAGAAGCTATTCCGCTTTCGCTCAAAAAGGCTATCACAGCAGGTATCGGTTTATTTATCGCAATCATCGGATTTGTAAACGCCGGTATCGTTGTTGACAAGGAATCAGGCGGCGCTACAACTGTTGACCTCGGTAACTTTGCCGACCCCAAGGTTCTGCTTGCTCTCGCGGGTATCCTTATCATCACAGTTCTGCTCGTCAGAAATGTAAAAGCGGGCATTTTCATCGGTATGATTGTTACTGCTGTTATCGGCAATGTAATGCAGTTTGTATTCGGATTTGATATGGGCATCGCGCTTCCCGAGTCATGGGTTCCGCACATTGACTTCTCAATGTTCGGTCAGTGCTTCACAGGTATGGGCGAGTTGTTCTCGGCTCCGATCGCTTCACTCATAGCGGTTATGATTACACTCGTGCTCGTTGATATGTTCGACACAATCGGTACGCTCATCGGCGCTGCCGACAAGGCAGGCTACCTCGACGAAAACGGCAATCTCCCCAAAATCGAGAGAGCTATGCTCGCCGACGCTATTGCTACATCCGCAGGCGCTGTGTTCGGAACATCCACAGTTACAACATATGTTGAGTCCACATCAGGTATCGCCGCGGGCGGTCGTACAGGTCTGACATCAACAGTTACAGGCATCTGCTTCGCGTTAGCGCTGTTCATTTCACCTGTTGTTGGTTTTGTTCCCACAGCTGCTACTGCTCCCGTACTTATCATCGTTGGTATCCTGATGGCTGCTTCGCTCAAGGATATTGACTGGACTAACCTCGAGCTTGCTATTCCCGCGTTCTTCACCGTTGTAGGTATGCCGTTCTTCTATTCAATCACAGACGGTATCGCTTTTGGTTTCATCGCTTACATCGTTGTTATGCTCGCTAAGGGTAAGGCTAAGAAGGTTCATCCTCTTATGTATGTAATCGTTGCGCTGTTCATCCTTATGTATGTAATCACAGCATTACAGTCAATGGGCGTTCTTTAATCCGCGTAACTGAATAAACTAAGGCGCTGTCCGATCGGACAGCGCCCTTTTTGTTGTGTTTAATAAATTCCCTGAACGGTGACCTCGCCCGAGTTAACTGTGGAGATTGTGCCGTTACTCAGCATAACCTCAAGCTCGCCCGAGTTGCTTATTCCCACAGCCATTCCGCTGATTTTCCGCCTACCTTTAGTAAAAGTTACCGAGCGTCCTATGGTGGCGCACAGCGATTGATAGTCCGAAACGGAGGTACCGCTGAGGTTGTAGCGGTTGTCTACAAGCTCGCGCTCAAGATATTTTAATATACAGGCGACAAACTTGTTTTGGTCGATATGCCGTCCCGTTTCCAGCAGGACGGAAGTCGCTTTGTGAGCTATCTCATCAGGGAAGGTTGTGTTTTTGACATTAATTCCTATGCCGGTGACGGTATAGTCTACGCGGTCGAATTCCGCTGACATCTCGGTGAGGATTCCCACGAGCTTTTTCTTTCCGACGATAATATCGTTAGGCCATTTTATACGGCTGTCAAGCTTGCAAAAATCGTTGATAGCTCTGCACACGGCAAGCCCCGCGAGCGGGGTAATAGAGCTGATTTCCGCGGGGGATGTTTCGGGACGGAGCAGTACGGACATAGCTATGCCGTCGTCCTTTTTGCTCTGCCAAGTTCTGCCAAGTCTCCCTTTGCCCGCGGTCTGTTCACGAGCGAGTACAACAGTGCCCGCCTCGGCGCCTTGTGAGCCGAGCTTTTTGAGGTAGTCGTTTGTGGAATTCACGGTGTCGAGTACCTTTATGCTTTTGCCGACAAGTCGGGTATTGAGATAGCAGAGAATTGATTCCTCACAGAGAGTGGAGGGCATTTTTTTGAGCAGATAACCTTTGTTGGTTATCGACTCAATCTCAAAGCCTTTCTCACGCAGAGCCTTGACAGCTTTGCTGACCGCCTGACGAGATACACCGAGCTCCTCGGAAATCTGCTGTCCCGAGATGTGCCTGTCGGCGTTATATAAGATTTTCGCGATTTTTGCCTGCATATATATCACCTGAGTAAAAAAGGGCGGAGTAATCCGCCCTTCTGTTAACCTAACCTAGATTACCCTTGCGAATCGCCTTGATAATACTGACGATGATGGGTGTTACGACAATGTTTACGCCCAATTCAACAAGGAAGTTGACTCCTGTCATTGTGAACACAACGTAGTACAGCACATCGCTGCCGCCCGACCAAGCTTCTAACACGGGCTTGAAGAACAGAAGCATTCCGACTGAGAAAATACCTGTGTTAATTATCGGGGAAAGCACTGCCGCAACGGCTGTTGCCGCCAAGGTGTTTTTCTTCGCGATAGCCTTGAACACAAGACCCGATACAAATCCCGCGGCTGCTCCCTTGAGCAAACATACCACAACGCATAAAAAGGGATTGGCGTTCCATACCATAGCTCCGCCGACATCCGCGCCGAAGATACACATAGCTATTACTACTACGCTGAATACTCCGCCGAGATACGCGCCCGCGCCCGCTCCGTAAAGAGCCGCGCCTATTACAATCGGAATCAGGGCGAGTGTGATTGCGAACGGCTTGGTGGGGAAATAAGTAGTTACGACCTGCAACACGATAATTATCGCGGTCAGAATACTAAGCCCCGCCAGACGAATTACGTTCGTCTTTGAGTTTGTTTTTGCCATTTAATTACCTCCTGCTGCCGCCCTACGTCAGTAGGTACAGCGCATATTTATTTAATTCGCAATGCGTAATTCGCAATGCGCAATTATTTATTGTTTTTGTGATATATAATTTTAAGTCCTTCGAGGACAAGTTCGTCGTTGATGATTATATCATTTTTGCAATTGCCCACAATGCTCGGAGCCAGTCCGCCCGTGGCGATAACTGTTGAGCTGACGCCCGCTTCCTCGTTAAAGCGGTCAATCATTCCGTCCAGCATACAAGCCGTGCCGAAGATGATTCCGCTCTTTATGCAGTCCTCGGTGTTGGTGCAGATTGACTTCTTCGGCGGGTCAAGGTCAACGCTCGGGAGCAGCGCGCCACCTGTTGTCAGAGCGTCGAGCGAGATATTAACGCCCGCGGTGATAGCTCCGCCGCAATAGCATTTGTTCTCGTTGAGATACACGATGGTGGTAGCCGTGCCCAGTCCGATAACTATAGCGGGGCAGGGGTACAGCTCCTTAGCCGCTACGCACATACAGAGCAAATCAGCGCCGAGGCTTGAGGGATTGTCAATTCTCAGGTCAAGCCCCGACTTCACCCCCGGACCCACGACAATTGTGTTAATACCCGTCAGTTTCTTGATAGCCTTGCAGAACGGCGTAGTAATCTTGGGCACAACGCTTGAAATAATCGAACCCTCCAGCTTTTTGATATCAACGCCGTTGATAAGAAAAACGCCGTACAAATTAGCGGCAAATTCGTCCTCGGTCTTTTTGCTGTCGGTCGCGACTCTGAGCTTGAGTATGATTTTGTCTTTTTCGTATAATGCTAATTTTATATGGGTATTTCCCACATCAGTGCATAATAACATACAATCACCACGGTTTATTATACATTAAAAACGCATTTCTTTCAATACTTATCAATAATTTCTTTAAGTGAAAAATATATCGAAATATGTATGTTATAGTAATTACGTATGTGAAATGTGATTTTCAGGAGGGGTAATTAATGGCTGAATCTTTCAAAACGCTTGAGTATTTAGCCGCCAAGGCAAGGCTCGGAGCTATCATAGGTACCTATCACGCTAAGTCAGGACACCCGGGCGGTTCTCTTTCGGCGGCGGATATTTATACCTATCTTTATTTTAACGAAATGAACGTCAAACCCGAGGAGCCCGATTGGGCTGACAGGGACCGCTTTGTACTCTCAAAGGGACATTGCTGCCCCAGCCTTTACGCGGTACTCGCGTTGAAGGGGTATTTTGACGAGAGCGAGCTCGAGAAGCTTCGTCACGTGGGAGCAATGCTGCAGGGACATCCCGATATGAAGACTACTCCCGGTATAGATATGAGCTCAGGCTCTCTCGGACAGGGCGTTTCCGCCGCTTGCGGTATGGCATTTGCGGGCAAGCTCGACAACAAGGACTACCGAGTATACACGGTTCTCGGCGACGGCGAGTGCGAGGAAGGTCAGGTTTGGGAGGCGGCTATGTTCGCCGCGCACAACAAGCTCGACAATCTCGTAATTTTTGTTGACCAGAACGGCTTGCAGATTGACGGCGCGGTCGCTGAGGTTTGCGGCATTGAGCCGCTCGACAAGAAGTTCGAGTCTTTCGGATTTGAGGTTGAGAAGATTGACGGCCACAGCTTTGAGGAAATCGAAAAAGCGTTGAATAAAGCCAAAACAGTCAAGGGCAAGCCTTTCGCGATTCTCGCCAAGACCGTTAAGGGCAAGGGCGTAAGCTTTATGGAGAATGAGGTCGGCTGGCACGGCAAAGCGTGTAACGATGAGGAATTTAAGATTGCTAAAGCTGAGCTTGAAGCTCAAATCGCAAGATTGGAGGCTGAAATATAATGGCAGAAGTTGTATGTAAGGCTACCCGCGAGAGCTTTGGTATAGCTCTTTGCGAAATGGCAAAGACCAATAAAGATATCGTCGTACTCGACGCCGATTTGGCTGCGGCTACAAAGACTTCAATCTTTGGCAAGGAATACCCCGAACGCTTCAAGGATTGCGGTATCGCCGAAGGCAATATGATGGGCGTAGCGGCAGGTCTTGCCGCGGCGGGTAAAATCCCTGTAGCGGCGTCGTTCGCTATGTTCTCCACAGGACGCGCTTATGAGCAGATTCGCAACTCCATAGCGTATCCGAATCTCAATGTTAAAATCGCGGGTTCTCACGCGGGCATTTCCACGGGTGAGGACGGCGCCACACACCAGTGTATCGAGGATATCGCGCTTATGCGCACCCTACCCGGGATGACAGTTCTCTGTCCCGCAGACCACTACGAGATGATGGAAGCCACAAAGGCGGCTATAAAGCACCAGGGCCCCGTATATATCCGCTTAGGCAGACTTGCTATCGACAGCTTTAACGACCCCGACACTTATAAATTTGAGCTCGGCAAGGGTATCACCCTCCACGAGGGTAACGACATCGCCGTAATCGCTTCTGGGCTTGTAGTGAACGAGGCGAGAAAGGCAGTCAACGCTCTCGAGTCTAAGGGTATCAATGCTCGACTCATCAATATCCACACCATCAAGCCAATCGACCGCGAAATCATTATCAAAGCGGCTAAGGAGTGCGGACAGATTATCACTGTTGAGGAGCACAACATCATCGGCGGTCTTGCCGACGCGGTGTGTGAGGTTACGTCAAGCGAGTGCCCCGTCAAGGTTACGCGCATTGGAGTTCAGGACGAATTCGGCTTCAGCGGTCCCGCTTGGGAGCTGCTCGAAAAGTTCGGGTTCACCGAGACAGGCATAGCCAAGGTCATCAGAGAAACAGTGAAAAAGTAATAAATTTTTAAAAGTCGCTGCTTTTTGCAGCGGCTTTTGTATTTTTTACTTGACATTTGGGAAAAATATGTTAGAATATAGATAATAGATTGTACACAATTTAATTTTGCGACAGGAGAGATAAGAATGGTAAAAGAATTGAACACACAGGATTTTTACGAAAAAGTTATAAACAGCGCAAAACCCGTATTGGTTGACTTCTGGGCTTCTTGGTGCGGTCCGTGCAGAATGCTTTCTCCGCTGGTTGACAGCCTGAGCGAGCAGTATGACGCCGTTGACTTTTACAAGGTGAATGTTGACGAGGAACCCGAGCTTGCCCGTGAGTACGGCATTATGAGTATCCCTACTCTCATTATGTTCAAGGACGGCGAAGTTTTCGATGAGAGCGTCGGCGTAGCTCCCGAGGCGGAGCTCAAAACTTTTGTTGAGAAAGCAATCTAACTATATATAATAGATAAGGAAACTGAAATGCTTGATTTATTGATTGCGGGCAGCGGTCCCGCGGGGCTAAGCGCGGCGGTTTACGCGTCAAACGCTATGCTCGACTTTGTCGTGGTCGAAAAATACCCGATGTCGGGCGGACAAATGCTCAACACAATTGACATAAATAACTATCTCGGCTTTGAACTCACCGACGGGTTCACGCTCGGACAAGCTTTCCGTACCCACGCCGAAAAGGCGGGCGCGAAATTTGTCAATGACGAGATAAAATCAATCGAAAAGCTTGACGGCGGGTATAAAGTTGTCTGTAACAGTCAGGATTTTGAGACTAAGACAATAATATTCGCCCTCGGCGCTAATCCGCGCAAGCTCAGCGTAAAAGGCGAAAAGGAGTTTGCGGGCAAGGGCGTAAGCTACTGCGCGACCTGTGACGGCAATTTTTTCAGAGGCAAAGCCACAGCGGTTGTGGGCGGCGGCGACGTCGCTCTGGAGGACGCGCTGTACCTCGCCAATATCTGTTCCGAGGTTTATCTCATCCACCGCAGGGGAGAGCTGCGCGGAGCGAAATATCTTCAGGATAAGGTTTTTAAGAATGACAAAATTAAGCTTGTGCTGAATTCTCAGGTTGAGGAAATTTTCGGCGAAAACAAGGTTGAGGGGGTAAAGCTCAACAACGGTGAAAAGCTTGATGTAGACGGCGTATTTATTGCCGTAGGTATTGAAGCGAACTCAACTCTGCTCGATAAATTTGTCGATACGGACAACGGATTTATTATTGCCGATGAGAGCGGAAGAACCTCCGCCGAGGGTATTTTCGCCGCGGGCGATGTGCGGACAAAACGCCTGCGTCAGATAAGCACAGCGGTCTCGGACGGAGCCAACGCCGTTCACAGTGTTGAGGAATACCTGAATAAAAACTGAATTTAATGTGCCCCTTGAAAAAGGGGTATATTTTTTGCACAAATTCACACTTTTCAAACGTAACTATTAATGAAAGGGGGAGAGAAGTTGTCAAATATCGGTACCGAAAAATTAAGCCCCGACGCGCGGCGGGAGCTGATTACAGATATAATAAGGCAGTACGCGGATTTCATTTTCCGCACAGCCTATCAGAGCCTCAAAAATCGAAGCGACGCCGAGGACGTGCTGCAGGAAGTCAGCGTAGCGCTTGTTAAGTCAAACGCTCCCCTAACCGACAGCTTACACCTCAAAAGCTGGCTGGTTACGGTAACCCTGAATAAATGCCGCGACCTGCGGCGTTATCAGGCAAGACGTTCTTACATACCGCTCGAAGAATGTGAGAACATAGAGGTTTCCGATACCCGTGAGGTTATGGAGGAATTGTGGCAACTGCCCGAGAACTACAGAACCGTTATTTATCTTCATTATTACGCGGGTTTTAAAATCGTCGAAATAGCCGAGATACTCGGCAAAAACCCCAACACAGTCGGCACTCGGCTTCGTCGCGGACGAAAAGCCCTAGAAAAAATCCTGAAGGAAGAAGGTTCAGACTATGAATAGAAATCATCTTAAAGCGATTGACAATCTCAGAGCGTCGCCGCAGTCGGTCGAAAGAGCGCTGCAGGCAGCGCTTATGGCGGAGCAATCGGGAAAGGTCAAGGAAATGAAAGCGACAAAAAAATATTATAAACCTATAAGCATAATCGCCGCGAGTCTCGCTGTAATTATTGCGCTCGGAGTTATTTTAATTCCGCGGAACGGCAATTCTTTTTATATCAACGCGAGCGCCGCGGAGGTTGAAAAAGGCTATGACTACAAGCATTCAACCATAGGCGCGTACTCAAATGAGTCGTCAGCACAGACAAGTATAAACACCGACACGGGCAAGACCACATATATGCTCGAGTATGAGCTTACGGATTTTTACATCAGCGGAAAAAACGTTGAATCCGTCACAATGAAAGCCAATAATAAATGCACATACTTTGATATTCTTAAGGATAAAAGTCTGTTCAGAAACTACGCTGAAAACAACAACACTCAGTATACCGATGAGGAGCGTGGAGCGATTACGCTCGGCTGCGACAGTCTGACCTTTGTGAATGATAACCCGTCGGATGACGAGCAGAAAATTGACCTGAGCGGTAAGCTCGCTTACGTACTTGAGGGAGATATGTCCAAGCCCGAGATTGCAGCGAAGATAAAACAGCTTGGTCAGAATATTCTTAAAGAACAGAAGCAGCTGACGAAAAAGGAAGAACACGCGATTTATGAGCAGGACACAAAGCTCGAAGCCGAGATTATAAAAAACACGCTCAAAAACGCGACAATCGACATAACGGTTAAGTTTACCGACGGAAAAACCGAAACCCAGACAATAAATGTCGATTATTACTACGACAGCGCTCAGCGCGACACACAGTGGATAACCTTTACATTGGAATAAATAAGTCAGGAGACAGCCCGTTTTCGGGCTGTTTTTCTTTTGTTAAAAAAAGCTCTTGACAAAAACCTACTATTCTGATATGATATATATGCTTTAAGAAAGAGGTGCACAAAATGAACAATATTTTTACATCCCTGTTAAGACAAAATTACCGCTTTGGACGAATGTGGCGCTGTTGATTTAAGAGGCAAAACATACTATTAATTTTATGAAAGAGGTAATTTATAATGAGTACACTTAAAGAAAGAAATTTAAAATTCGAGACACTTCAACTTCACGTAGGACAGGAGCAGGCTGATCCCGTAACAGACGCGCGCGCTGTTCCGATTTACGCCACCACATCCTATGTTTTCCACGACAGCCAGCACGCGGCTGACCGCTTCGGACTCCGCGACGCGGGCAACATTTACGGCAGACTGACAAACCCCACACAGGACGTTTTCGAGCAGAGAATTGCCGCTTTGGAAGGCGGTTCGGCTGCCCTCGCGGTGGCTTCGGGCGCGGCGGCGATTACATACACAATTCAGGCATTGGCTCAGGCGGGCGACAACATTGTAGCCGCCGAGACTATCTACGGCGGAACTTACAACCTGCTCGCTCATACTCTCCCGAACTACGGAATCACAACAACATTCGTGAATCCCGACGAGGAAAACGCTTTTGAAAACGCGATAAACGAGAACACAAAGGCGCTCTACATAGAATCCCTCGGTAATCCCAACTCCAACATAATCGACATCGAGAAGGTTGCCGCGATTGCTCACGCCCACAACATCCCCCTCGTTGTGGACAGCACTTTCGCAACACCGTTTTTGCTTCGCCCGATTGAGTACGGCGCGGACATCGTGGTTCACTCCGCCACAAAGTTTATCGGCGGTCACGGCACCGCAATCGGCGGTGTAATTATCGAGAGCGGCAAGTTTGATTGGGCGGCTTCGGGCAAGTACCCGCAGTTTTCCGAGCCAAATCCGTCATACCACGGCGCGGTATTTACAGCGGCGGCTCCGGGCGCGGCGTTTGTGACATACATCAGAGCTATTTTGCTCAGAGATACAGGCTCCACGCTTTCCCCGTTCCACGCCTTTATTTTCCTGCAGGGACTTGAAACTCTCTCGCTCAGAGTTGAGCGCCACGCGGAAAACACAGCTAAGGTTATTGACTTCCTTGTAAATCACCCTCAGGTGGAGCGCGTCAATCATCCGTCGCTTGAGTCGAGCGGTTACGCGGATTTGTACAAAAAATATTTCCCCAACGGCGGCGGTTCAATCTTTACGTTTGAAATCAAGGGCGACGAGGAAACAGCCAAGAAGTTTATCGACAATCTTCAGGTATTCTCGCTGCTTGCCAATGTAGCCGACGTTAAGTCACTCGCCATTCATCCTGCGTCCACAACCCATTCTCAACTCAACGAGAAAGAGCTCGAGGAGCAGGGCATACGTCCCAACACAATCCGCCTGTCAATCGGTACGGAGCATATCGATGATATCCTCTTTGACCTACAGGAAGCGTTTGAAAATGTATAAATAAGCTTGAAAAGAGCTGCTTTGGCGGCTCTTTTATTTTTTCGAAAAAGAATAATATTGACTAAATGTGAAAATTATGATAAAATATAGGTTACCAAAAATCCCCACAGAACGGAGGGTAATGTATGGATTTAAAATTACTCGTTCCTATAGTCGCGGGCGCTTTGGCGCTTTGCTTTGCGATATATTTCGCGCTGTTTATCCGTAAACAGGATGAAGGAACAGACAGGATGAAGAAAATCTCCTCTGCCATTGCCAAAGGCGCGCGGGCTTTTCTTTTTGCTGAGTATAAAATTCTCATAGTTTTCGCGGTAGTATTATTCATCGCGATTGGATTTGTAATAAACTGGGGCACAGCGCTGTGCTTTGTTCTCGGAGCGTTGTTCTCGACGCTGGCCGGCTATTTTGGAATGACCGTAGCCACAATGGCTAACGTCAGAACAGCCAACGCCGCCCGCAAGAGCGGAATGAACGGCGCGCTCAAAGTCGCCTTCCGCGGCGGCGCGGTAATGGGACTTTCCGTAGTCGGTTTAGGCGTAGTTGGTCTCGGCGCGATTTTCCTTGCGCTCAACAGTATGTTCAACCTTGTGGACAACAGCGAAATTCTCAACGTGTTCACAGGCTTCAGCCTTGGCGCTTCATCGATAGCGCTGTTTGCGCGTGTCGGCGGCGGTATCTATACCAAAGCGGCTGACGTAGGCGCTGACCTCGTAGGTAAGGTCGAGGCGGGTATTCCCGAGGATGACCCCCGCAACCCCGCGACAATCGCCGACAACGTAGGCGATAACGTGGGCGACGTAGCGGGTATGGGCGCCGACCTTTTCGAGAGCTATGTTGGCTCCATCGTGTCCGCAATCACACTGGCGTTCGCGAGCTTTTCGGGTTCGGCAAAAATGACAGCGGCGATTTTCCCGCTCCTTCTTTGCGCTATAGGAATCCTCGGTTCGGTTGTCGCTGTATTCTTTGTCCGCGGCAACGGCTCCAATCCTCAGAGAGCTCTCAACCTCGGCGAGTACATATCCACCGCACTCGTTATAATCTGCGGAGCGGTGCTCAGCTGGTATATGTTCAAGTCGTTCAATCCGTTCTTCTGTATATTGGCGGGACTTGTAGTCGGTACGGCAATCGGCAAGCTGACCGAGATGTACACCTCCGACCGTTACCATTCCGTTAAGAGCATTTCCGAAAGCTCAAAAACAGGCTCGGCTACAAATATTATCACGGGCTTGGGCGTAGGTATGAAATCCACCGCTATCCCGATTATCTTTATTGTTATAGGAATCCTTGTCGCTTACTTCGTAATGAGTTTGGACGGGCAGGGACTCGGACTCTACGGAATCGCTCTCGCGGCTGTAGGTATGCTCTCCACAACAGGAATGACAATCGCGGTTGACGCTTACGGCCCCATCGCCGACAACGCGGGCGGCATCGCCGAAATGAGCGAGCTCGACCCGCATGTTCGCGAAATCACCGACAAGCTCGACAGTGTGGGCAACACCACAGCGGCTATCGGCAAAGGCTTTGCCATCGGTTCGGCGGCGCTCACTGCGCTTGCTCTGTTTGCTTCATTCGCTCATACGGCGGGTATAGCAGACGGCGGAATGTCAATTCTGACTCCAAAGGTAGTGGCGGGACTGTTCCTCGGCGGTATGCTTCCGTTCCTTTTCTCGGCGTTCACTATGGACAGCGTCGGCAAAGCGGCTAACAAAATGATAGCCGAGGTTCGCCGCCAGTTCAAGGAAAAGCCGGGTATACTGGAGGGCAAGGAAGACCCCGATTATTCCAAGTGTGTATCAATCTCAACAAACGCCGCGCTCAAAGAGATGATTCTCCCGGGCGTGCTGGCTGTTGTAGCTCCGCTTCTGGTAGGCTTCCTCCTCGGTGTAGAGGCTCTCGGCGGCTTGCTCGCGGGCTCATTGATTACGGGTGTTATGCTCGCCATCTTTATGGCTAACTCGGGTGGCGCTTGGGATAACGCCAAGAAGTATATCGAGACCACTCCCGACGGCAAAAACTCCAGCGCCCACAAGGCTGCTGTCGTCGGCGACACAGTAGGCGACCCGTTCAAGGATACCTCGGGCCCGTCAATCAACATCCTCATCAAGCTGATGACAATAGTTTCCCTCGTTTTCGCCACAGCGTTTATGGCTGTAAACAGCGGCGCGGGACTCCTCAACTTTTAATATATGTAAACTCGTAGGGGAGACCGTCTCGGTCTCCCTATTGTTATGTCAGAAAGCGTGATTAAACGAAAAAGCTGTTCAGGTTTATTCCCGAACAGCTTTTTTACATATCTAAAAAAGAGATTGCTTATGCTTAAAGGTAATAAACAATCTCATTCTTCGTTAAATTCTTTTCCTGTTATCAGGTAATCAATAGACACTCCAAAATACTTTGAAAGTTTCAAAAGCATTTCCAGATTCGGACAGCGCTGTCCGTTTTCATAGTAGGAAATCGCTTCACGGCTGATGTTCAAATCCATTGCGACTTTTAATTGATTTAAGCCTTTCTTTTTGCGTATTTCGTATAAACCAATCATTTTCATAACAAAGCCCTCTAAATTTTTGAAATACTCTTGATTTTATTGTAACAATTTGTTACAATGATTATGTAACAGATTGTTACGCGTATTAAAAAGATGAGGTGTTTTATCATGAAAAAAGTATTATCTGTTTTATGTGTGGTTTTATTTATTGCTGTTACGTTGTGTTCGTGTGGAAGTAATACGCTGGTTGGAAGTTGGATTTGCGAGGAGGTACATAATGGCTATCCTGATGCGATGACTTTAAACGATGACGGAACAGGAATAGTTGACGGGACAAATGTAAGTTGGTGGGTAGACGCAGACAAGAACGTAGTCCATTTTAACGCAACTTATGATTCGAAAAAATGTGACTTCTATTTTGAGGGCGATACATTGTATCTTGACGATTATGCATATACAAGAAAAAATTAACCGCTCAGACTGGGAAAACACATTTAGAGAATGGCGGTTATGAACAGATTGTTTATTTAAAAATGGTACATATAAATTTGAGTGTTTGAAATTCATAGACAGAAGGGAATTAAAATGAAAAAAACAATAGGAGTCGTATTATCATTTTTATTTTTAATTAGTATTTATGGATGTTCTTCAGCAAAACAAGACAAAGCAGACGATGCGTTTAAGGATTATGATTTTGATGACGCAACATCAGTATATGCCAGTGATGAAAAAGAACGGGAAAGCATATTGGAGGAAGAAGAGTCCAAGGAAGCAGAGCCGAAACTAAGTGAAGAATGTGATTATATTCTGTGTAGTGGTTATGATGATGACGATTATTATGAGTTAGTGGCAAATTTAACAGAGGATTATCCTAAATCAACATATCAAGTTGGAGTGATTAAGAATAATGAATGGTTAGTTCCGTTAAGCGAAAAAAGCCCATTTATTGATAAAAACGGTAGGTGGAAAGGTTCCCCAGAATACGAAAAAAATATAGTATCTGAAAAAAACTTTGAATATTTTAGCGAAGGGTGTTTTTACTATGACGGTTATAGCGGAGTGGATTGCGGAATAGTATATAAACCTGAAACAGGCAAATGGTTTGAAACTGCTAATCTTAAACATCTTTATCATGACGGAGATGTAAACTACGATGAATTAGAATATGACTCAATTATAAATAAAGGTAAATTAATTGCTCAACTTATTAATGATTATGGATTATATTTGCTTGATTTGAATACAGGCAACAAAAAAGAAATCAAAGGTTTTTTTGAGAAGTATGATAATCCCGATAGAGCATATTGTTTAAGCGAGGGATTGTTTTTTGCCGAAGTTGATGTAGTGTTGGATAAAGTGCATTTAGGATTCTTTAATACTGATGGGGATTTAGTTGTTGATCTTACAGAATACGATATTAAAGATTTATATTATCCTGTATTTGAAGATGGGGAATACACTTTCGCAGCAAAAAACAATACCGATTCAGTTTATGATATAACAATAAACAAAAAAGGAAAAATTATTAATAAAGAGAAAGTAGGATAAACTGTATCTTGATGATTATGGTTATTACGTGCGCGCAGAGGGAGAAAAAGTAAGAGAACAAATAAATTAAAGAATAATGGTGAATGATAATGATGAATAAAGAAGTTGAAATGAAACATGATAATAGAACTAAATCAGTAAAAAAGCTTATTATTTTTGTACTCGCAGTTTGTATTTTTAATTGTATAATTTTTATCAGTGGATGTATAAGCGATAGCAAACATATTGAAGCGGAAATATTCGCTCTTAAGGAAAAAAATCAATTGATTGATAAAAATATTGCTAACGTTGTATCATTGTATAGTAATTTAAATTTATCGTATGAGGATGTTACCAAGACAAATGATACAATTAAAGCTATAAAAAAAGACATAAATGAACTAAAGAAAAAATTAAACATAATAAATTCAAATGGTGAAAATATTATTGATTATGATAATTCGATTTTTGATAAATACGAAGAAATACTATACGAATTAAAGGATTGGGAAAAAGATTTAACCGATATAAAAAATGACGATATAAGCAAATCATACATTGTTACGGTTAGCAGTATGTATAGAATAAAGATTTAAAATTTACAAGAAATTATTAAATTGGGTAGCCCTGATTATGATAATTATATACAGAATAAATAAAGATAGAACGGTCATGTAAGAACAGCCGACGCGGAATTTACGCGTTGGCTGTTTTGATTTGGAGCCTTTAGGTGTGGAAATAAACCCCCGGTTCAACCGGGGGAAAATAAAAATGCTTTAGCAAAAGAAAACCTCCGAGTGTATAATGGTAAGTGTTTGACGACGCATTACCAAAAACACGAGGAGGTTTTACACAAT
>JAFSZY010000037.1 GCA_017458845.1 Ruminococcus sp. | reverse complement strand
GATTTCGCAATCGTATTCTTCATATGTTCGCTTACAAACAACAACTTAATATCAAACAAGCGACAGCTTCTTAGCCATCGCTTGTCCTAAATACATTATTTCATTTTATTGGGTTTACCCCAACTATTGACATAGAGCCAATTAATTATACTTCGGGAAGATCGTCAAAAATTGAACCGTTATTCTCGTTCTCCGCAGGATCTCCTGAAACAGTGAGACAATCTATAACGTCGTATTTAACCTCTTCAAATTCAGGTGCTAAATATTTTTTCATTCTATATCCTCCTATTAAGCAGCGTAAGAGTAAACGATACCTGCTTTTTCAGCATCATATGTAGCGTAGTAGTAAGTTGTGGAGTATTTAGTCTTTACATAGAATCTTGCAAGAACGAACTTGTCTGCAGGAATGTTGTTAACGCCAAATGTTACATATGAATAATCCTTGCTGCCGTCACCGTAAGTGCCTGCAGCCGCGCAAGTTGTGCCCTTGCAGCTGAATTCCTTCTGAGATAAGGTGCCGATAAGGTTATCAACTTCGTCCTTAGTCTTGCTTGACTTAGCAACAATGTAACCGTAGTCAATAACGTTCTCGTCCTCAAGGACAGCCTTGGAAACAGCAGTTACGAAGCGGATGTCATTTGCGCCGGATTTCTCCTGGATACCGAGCATCTCAAGACCCTTGAAGCTTGCTACGGAACCAAAGTCATCGTCATCAGCCTTTGTGATAGAAGCAGCAATAGCAGCCTCGAAATTATCCTTATCTGTAGCAGCAGATGTATCCTGAGTAGCGGCTGTAGAAGCAGCTGTGGAAGGCTCGGGAGCGCCCCAAGTCTTAACTGTGTTGGAATCAGCGTCATAGTAGTAACCGGCAGCGCCTGCTACGTATGCAGCGTCGGGATCCTGAGCGCCGTTGCCGTTGTTGAATACCATACCAACTACGGAAGCGTCAAGCTCAGCTGTGTACTGCTTCTGACCATATTCGTTAGTCTCTTTGTAAGTCATCTCAGTGCCGGGCCATGTTGTGAGGTCAGCGGATGCGGACCAAGCGTGAACATAAACCTTATCCCAACCGTGAACGTCAGAGTAAACGATTGTTACCTTATCTGAAGGAGCGGCTGTTGTAGCAGCTGTTGTAGCAGCAGATGTATCCTGAGTAGCGGCTGTTGTAGCGGCTGTTGTAGCAGCGGGAGCTGTTACTGTATCAGTAACTGTTGTGCCTGAAAGCTTAACTGTTACTGTGGAACCTGCTGTAGCAACTGTAACTGACTTGTTGCTTGAAGGATAAGCTGTTGACCAAGTACCGTTGTTAACCTTGTACTCGTATGTGCCTGCGGCAACGTTTGTGAATTCTTTCACATAAGAACCGTCAGACTGCTTTGTCATACCCATGTTAGCCTGAGCGAGTGTCCAGTTATTGCCGTTGAGAGTACCGCAAACGTACCAATCATAAGCTACGGCAGAACCTGCAGCCTGAATAGCAGCTGTCGCGTTAGCATACCACTGACCGGTCTTAGGCTCAAAGAATTTTCCGGCCTCAACATCAAGGTCAGCTGTCTGATTTGAACCGCCGTCATTGAAGATTACTTTGTTAGCAGCGCCAACATCAATCTTATAAACTTTATTAGTGGCATCATGTACTGTCATAGCAGTTCCGGACCAAGCACCAAGGGTCTGTGCATTACTATTAGTTGTATCCCACGCATATGCCTTAACAGTTGACCAGCTGTTAGAGTTTACAAAGTAAACTGTTGAAGCCGCGTTTGCTGTAACCATACCAACCATCATAGTTGAGAAAACCATGAGGATGGCAAGAACTACAGCTAATGAGCGTCGTGTCATAGATTTCATGAAATTTTAACCTCCGTTAATTTTTAATGTCATCGTTTAGTATGGGGATAATTGGGTTTTTTTACCGCCTGACCTCCCCGGTGATTTCTGTGCAGAAACCAAACTCAATGCACAAAATTTCTCATACTAAAAACGTACTTTATTTTATCATTTTTTTTCATAAAATTCAATAGAATGTGGTCGGTTTTTTAGTAACAAATTGTAATTTAGCATTATGCACAAACAGGAACGTTTAAATTTGTGCAGACTTTTATATTTATATTTCTTGCAAGGAATTATAAACGGGTGATTTTGTGCTTTGCTGTCGTGATTTGATTGTGCGAAATTTGTTAAAGAAATAACAAAAAGCCTTCCCATGAAGAAAGGTGAGGAACACTCACTCTCAACACTCCAAAGAAAGACTTTGTTTTGTAATATAGTTTTTTATTTATTGTTTTCTTTTTCGACATTTTTGACGTCCTTGAACGGCACTACTCTGCCGTCGGGGAATTCAACGTCGGTGTTGTCGAGCTGGCGCTCAAAATTGCGGCGGAAATTAGCCAGATACTTTTTGTAGAGCTCTTTCTGCTCCGCCTGTTCCTCGGCGGTTAATCCCTGTTCCTTTTTCTTTTTGGCAAGCTCGTTGATTCTTTTTGTTAAATCGTCCATAGTTTCTCCTTTTAAGGCTTCCCCCTAGGGGCAAGTGGGCAAATCGTTTACGATTTGGTCGATAGGGGGATTATTGGAATGATTATGTATTATCCCCTTTTGTCAGCCTGCGGCTGACATTTTCCCCAAAGGGGACAACCGAGGTTACTTGGAATATCCTCGATGAAAGGTTAATTATTATTCAGTCTGTTATATATCATATTCGCGCACATATACACATTGCCGCCGCCCATCGTGAGAATCAGGTCGCCTTCTTTGGCGTGGGTGGTGACGTATTCGGTGATGTCCTCAAACGTATCTATGCACTTTGAGCCCGGAACCTTAGCGCCTAAATCTGTGTTGTAAATGTTATAGGTGTTGGTCTCGCGCACGGGAAGAATCTCTGAGATAATCGCCTCGTCAGGGATTTTGAGCGCGTCGGCGAAATCGTCCAGAAGCATAGCTGTCCTTGAGAACGTGTGGGGCTGGAAAACTGCCCAGACTTTTTTAAATCCCATATTCATAGCGGCGTTGAGGGTTGCCTTAAGCTCCGTGGGATGGTGGGCGAAGTCGTCCGCCACCGTAATTCCCTTGGGTGTTCCGAGGATTTCAAAACGACGGTGAACTCCGCCGAATTTGCCGAGGTTTTCCGCAATGCTCTCGGGACTCGCGCCGAGGTAATGAGCCACAGCCGCTGAAGCTAAGGCGTTGTAGATATTGTGCTTGCCCGGCACCATAAGGCGGATGTCGCATAGCTTTTCGCCCTTGTGCATAAGCGCAAAGCTCTCGTGCACGCCCTTGTCCGCGCTGATATCAGCGGCGTAATAATCGTTGGAGCTGTCAAGACCAAAGGTGATTTTTGTGATGTCAACGTCCTTTACGCTGTCGAGAGTGTTCTCGTCGTCGCCGTTGATTACCAGAGCGTGGGTGGTCTGGCGGGCAAATTTATTGAATGATTTTTTGATGTTGTCAAGTGTTCCGAAGTAGTCGAGATGGTCGGCGTCAACGTTAAGAATGACAGAAATAAACGGAGTCATCTCCAGGAAGGAGTCAACATACTCGCACGCCTCGCACACAATGATGTCGCTCTCGCCGACATAGCTGTTGCCGCCGATGAACGGAAGCTTGCCGCCGATTATCGCTGAGGGGTCAAAGCCCGCGCCGATGAGAACCTGTGTGAGCATACCTGTTGTGGAGGTCTTGCCGTGAGTACCCGAAATCCCGATACTGCGGTTGTAACGTCGTGAAACGATACCGAGCATTACACTGCGCTCAATGCAGGGGATACCGCGCTTTACAGCCTCGGCGCGCTCGGGGTTGGTTTCCTTAATCGCGGCGGAATATACTACAAGCTCGGCGCCGTCAATATTCTCCGCCTTGTGCCCCATAAACACGGGGATTCCGTAGCTTTTGATTTTGTCGAGAGTTTCTCCCTCGTTCATATCCGAGCCCTGAATCTCAAAGCCCTCGCTCATAAGTATCTCGGCGAGCGGGCACATTCCGCTTCCGCCTATGCCGATGAAATGTATTCTCTTTTTATCTTTCAAAATATTGTCGTATTTCATATTATTCACTCCCTTGCCAAGCCCTCCCTTGGGGGAGGGTGACGAACGTAGTGAGGCGGGAGAGGGTCCACCTGTTAATTGGTTCATTATATAACGTTTGATAATTCGAGCATTTTAAAAAATTGACCCTCTTCAGTCTCGCGTTGCTCGACAGCTTCCCCCAAGGGAAGCCTATTTTATTATATTGCTTTTCCTGCTAAAAATAAATACCTTTTGAGAAAATAATTATTTTTTCTCAGATATTGCCAAATATCGCGACAAATGATAAAATATTTATATGGAACTTAAGAAGAATGACGTAATAAAACTCAATATTACATCTATGACTGCCCAGGGCAGCGCTGTGGGCAAGACCGAACAGGGTATAGTTGTGTTTGTCCCGAGCGGAGCTGTGGGGGACGAGCTGGAGGTCAAAATCCTCAAAACGAAAAAGACCTACGCTTACGGCAAGATTGAGAGCATAATTACACCCTCAAAAAGTCGTATTGAACCCGACTGTCCGTGCTTTCCGAAATGCGGCGGATGCGTCTATCGACACATTGATTATAATTCCGAAAAAGAAATAAAATTCAACCGTGTAAAGGACGCTGTCGAGCGTATCGGCGGGCTGAAAAACATAAAGATAAACGAGGTTGTCTCAAACGACAAAATCGACCGCTACCGCAATAAGGCGCAGCTCCCCGCGGGAAACGGCTCAGACGGCATAGAGCTTGGGTTTTACGCGCTTCACAGCCATAGGATTGTGGGGTGTGAGGACTGCCTTTTGCAGCCTGTTTTCTTCAGTAAAATTATGGACATTACGCGGAATTTTATGCGCTTCACGGAGCAGTCCGCTTACGACGAAAAAACCCGAAAAGGGAAGCTCAGACACCTGTATATAAGGTATGCCGAGGCGACCGATGAGTTAATGATTTGTTACGTCATAAACGGCAAGGGACTCAAGCGCGAGGACATCCTTATCGCCGCCCTGAAAAAGGAGTTTCCGAACCTTAAAAGTGTTGTTTTTAATTCTAATACAAAAAATACAAACGTGATTATGGGCGCGAAAAACCGCACGGCTTACGGCTCGGATTACATCACCGATGAGCTCTGCGGAAAAAGGTTCAAGCTGTCGCCGTTGTCATTCTATCAGGTGAACAGGGCACAAGCGGAAAAGCTCTATAAAACTGCCCAAAACTACGCCGCGCCGTACGGAAAACTTCTGCTGGATTTATACTGCGGAACAGGTACAATCGGGCTTACGATGGCGGGAAAATTTGAAAAACTAATCGGTGTTGAAATTGTTGAGGACGCGGTGGATGACGCGCGCGATAACGCACGAATTAACGGTGTTAAAAACGCTGAGTTTGTTTGCGGAGACGCCGCCTTTGCCGCCGAAAAACTGAGGAAAGACGGGTTAAAACCTGACGTTGTGATGCTTGACCCGCCCCGAAAGGGCTGTGGGGAAGAGCTGTGCACAACCGTCGCGGAGATGTCGCCCGAGAGGATTGTGTATGTATCCTGCGACCCCGAAACTCTGGCAAGGGATTTAAAAACTTTTGACGAATTAGGATACAAAACACAGGAAATTACTCCTGTTGATTTATTCAGCCGCACATCTCATATTGAG
Source organism: Ruminococcus sp. (assembly GCA_017458845.1). GTDB lineage: Bacteria > Bacillota > Clostridia > Oscillospirales > Acutalibacteraceae > Ruminococcoides. Next base: position 31,781 of record JAFSZY010000037.1, on the reverse strand, counting down.
TCAGTGGCGCTGTTGAAAGCAGAGAAAAATGTTTGATATATTGGAAAACGAAGTCGTAAATGTCCTCCTTATACTTGGCGGAGCAGTGTTCGTGTTCGGTGCGGTAAAGCTGGGGATGGCGATTTATAAGGCGGAAAAGAAGATAAAGGAAATAGGCGAAAAAGAGGAGAATCAAGATGATAATTGATACTCATGTCCACATAGGACATATGATCGGGTTTAATATGCGCGAGGCTGATGTGCTGTATTCTATGGAAAAATACAACATCGACTTTTCGCTCGTCAGTAATATTGAGTGCGCGGAGTTCAACAAAAACGGTAAAAAAATCCCGCGTATATTGCAAAAATCTCAGAACAGAGTTTTTAGGAACACACTTGATTTCGCCCGCAGATATCCCGATAAAATCGGTGTTCTGGTGTGGGTCAAGCTATTTTCGGAAAAGCCCGACGAGGAGTTTGAGAACCTTATCAAAAACAACAGAGATATAATCTACGGGCTGAAATTCCACCCGTTCCATTCGCTTGTGGCTCCCGATGACGAGCGCGCAGAGCCGTATTATGAAATTGCCGAGAAGTACAATCTCGCGGTGGTTTCGCACACGGGAGGCTGTGAAGAGGCGAGATCAATTCACCTGTACAACGCTGCCTTAAAGCACCCGAACATCAACTTTGTAATGGTGCATATGGACTTGGGTACTGATAACAGGGAAGCACTTGACCTGCTCGCTAAGCTGTCGAACCTTTACGGCGACACGTCGTGGGTTCCTCTGAAAACTACCCTTGAGGCGGTTAAACGATACGGCAGCGAAAAAACGCTTTTCGGCTCTGATAACCCGATTGACGGCAAGGACACCTACCAGTACAACAAGTGGGGAGAGAGGTCGCTGTATCAGGAGTATTTCAACGAGTTTAAAAAACTCGTATCACAGGAAGATTACGACAATATAATGTGTAAGAACGCCGAGAAAATTTTCGGTATAAAAATTTCGGGCAAGTAATAGTTAAAGGTAAAACAACAGGGAAGCGAAGTGCTTCCCTGAATTTTATTGTGTATTATTTTTGTGTGTTTTGCAAAGCTTCCTGCTGCGCCTTTTTTTCTGCTTCGCGCGCGCGTTTGCGCTCTGCTTTTTTCTCGGGAGAATCGAAAATTCTCCTTGCCTGTGACAGATAACGGAGCATCAGCTTATCATAAGTTTTGTTCTGGGTACGGGGCTTAAAACGGTTTTCTCGGATTTGGGCTTTCAGTTCGTTATTTTTCTTTATTTCATTATCGGTAAGGTCACCGTTTAGTTCCTTTTCCCAGATTGCGGCGGTTTTTCTCATATTTATATTACGCCATATAGCTATGCTTCTGCTGCTCTTTTTTAGTCGATCTATGTCATCTGCAGCAACGTCTCCAAGACTCTCGCATTTTTCTACAAAATCTTCGACTGACTTAATTATTTTATCCCTGTATTCACGGTAGACAGTCGGGTTTGCGGGAGGGTTGGTGATGTCGTACTCGTACTCTCCGTTGACATATTGTATGGGAATACAGTAATTGAGCCATTCCGCATAAGGGTTAAAACGTATGCTTTGCGGGTTTTTCATAGCGAGCAAAACGGGAACATCCATAGCCAGACACGGCAGTGCCGCGTGAAGGCGGCGGGTGATTACGCATTTGGCGTTCTGATAAAGCGTTAAGAGTTCTTCGGCTTTATCCATACGCTGTTCAAATGACGCCGCCAGTTGATCTGCCATAAGAACATTGTGGGTGATAACCTTTACTTCGATGTCTGTGTTTTCAAGTTGTTTTCTTACCTTTTTTTCGATAGGCTTGGCAACATCCACCAGACATACGTATTCCTTTTCGGGTTTAATACGCTTTTGTTTAGGCAGAGCGAGAGTTATACATCCTGTAAAATCGGCTTTTATTCCGATTTTACGGAGATTGTCGCGAGTATAATAATCACGGCATCCTATCGGCCCGTAACTGTTTAAGTATTTTTTACCCAATCCCGTGAGAAAACGGTATCCGACAGGGCATCCCGCCTGCTTAGCGGCCTTATTATCCGAGTAGTGAAAACCGACGAATAAAGGATAGATGAACTTTGACGGCGGCCAGCACCACTTGTTCCACATCCACCAGGCTGCCATAACAACGGCTATGGGCTTTTCGTCCTCAGGCTTGAATTTATAAATGTTTTCGCGGTTGATGATATAGTCGACATGAGGAAGAAGTTTCATATTTGCGTAAGTCTGGATATCATCGCCTAGATTGGTTGTAGGCTTGTGCATCAAAAGTCCGTACTTCATAAATGTTACTCCTGCATTAAAGCTTTTTGAATCGAATTATATTAATTAAATATGTGGTAAATATGAAATGTGTTTTAAGGTTTTGTTACAAAATGTTTGATGTGAAATTAAGCTGTAACGTTTGTCGTGACAGCCAAAAACTTTATATGTTTCTGTAGTCTTTTTTCTTTCGTTTTTTTAGCTCAATCTGGAAAATTCTGCGGGCTTGTTTAAGATATTCGTTGAACATTTTGTCATAGAGCTCGTTTTGCTCTTTTTTGTTGCCTCTTTTTGAACGGATTTGAGCTTTCATTTTGTTGTCAAACGCTTGTTCTTTTTCGTTGAGTCTTCCTTTGAGCTCTTTCCGCCATATTTTATCGGTTTTCTTGATGTTCCTGTAACGCCACTTTTCAATTTCCTTTTCGCTTCTCGAAAATTTGCTGATTTCGTCAGCGGAAGCGTCGCCGAGGCTTTCGGCGTGGTCAATGAAGCCTTTGACGGATTCGATGAGCTTTTTCCTTGGCTCAAGGTAATTTGTCGGGTTGGCGGGGGGGTTAAGAATATCGTATTCATACCTGCCTTCGGCATAGTCCTCGGGCAGACAGCAGTTGAGCCAATCATAGTACGGAGAGAACCTTATGCTCTCAAAAGTATGTATTGTGAGCAGTGTTGGGACCTCCATAGCAAGACACGGCAGAGCCGCGTGAAGCCGGCGTGTAATTACGCATTTGGCGTTCTGATATGTTGTCAGAAGCTCTTCCATATCGTCCATACGCTGCTGCCAGGTTTTTTTGAGTTGTTCTTCCTTTTTGATATAGTGCTTGAATGTTTTTATCTCGATATCGGTGCCTTCAAGCTCTTTTCTGATTTTCTTTTCAACCGAGGGGAGAACGTCAACAAGACAAACATATTCCTTTTCAGGTTTGATACGCTTCTGCTTTGGCAGAGAGATTGAGATACAGCCTGAAAAATATGAGTCAATGCCTAATTCCCGGAAGTTATTGAGAGTATAGATATCGCGGCAGCCGATGGGGCCGTAGTTCTGCATATACTCTTTGCCTAACCCTTCCATGAACATATAGCCTACGGGGCAGCCCGCCTGGTCAGCCAGCTTGTTGTCGGAATAATGGAATCCGGTAAAGTACGGTAAAATGTACTTTGAGGGCGGCCAGTTCCACTTAGCCCACATCCACCACGCCGCCATAATAACGGCAACGGGCTTTTCGTCCTCGGGTTTAAAGTAAAACGCTTTTTCGCGGTCGATGATATAGTCAACACGCGGAAGGAACTGCTTTATAGCGTAAGACTGAATGTCATCGCCTATGTTGGTTGTAGGCGTGTGCATTAATAGTCCGTATTTCATAACATTGTCCTTTATTTTTTGCTTTTATCGGGTTTAAACTTTCTTTTAAAAATATACTTAATAATAGAGGATGTTGAGCTTGACAGGATTCTCTCTTTTTCTTTTTTGAGCTCCTTGTTTTTCTTGGAGAGATTTTTATTCTTTGCCTGTTCTGACTCAAGCTTTTTCTTTAGGTTTTTAATCTGCTTAGCTTCCTTCATTTCAAGCTTCCAGAGCTTTTTTCGGTCTATTTGATATTGTCGGCTGAAAGCGAGCCATGTATTCATAGCCTCTTTCATTGTATCGTGACGCCATTCTCTGACATCTGCTTCCGTGTAGGTTGTCTTAACAAGCTCGTCAACGCCGCGGGTTTCGTTCTTAGCCTCTTCCACAAAGCTCTCGCAAGCTTTTATAAGCTCTTCGCGGTATTTCTTGGCTTCGGGCTTGTTGGGAGGCGGATTGAGGAAGTCGTAGTCGTAGTCATCATACAAAAAGTCCGTTACGGTAGTGCGGTGTAAGAGGTCGTTATACGGCTCAAAGCGGATGTCGTCCTCCATTTCCTTGATGAGAAACACGGGAACATCCATAGCCATACACGGCAGAGAACAGTGCAGACGTTTGGTGACTACACAGCGCGCGTTCTGGTATGTTGTGAGCATGTCCTTGACCATTTCGCAGCGTTCTTCCCAACCCATTTCGGAGTCGCGCTTGCGGTTATGAGTCATTACCTTGACTTCAATGCCCTTTTCCTCAAGGAGAGGTACGATTTTCTTCATAACTCTGGGCTCAAGGTCAACAAGGCAGATATACTCGCCCTTGTTTTCGCGTTCGGGCATTTTGGGCAAAGTCATAGTGATACAGCCCGAGAAATAAGCGTCAACGCCTATTTCGTTAAGCCTGTCCCTCGTGAAGTAGTCACGGCAGCCGACAGGACCGTAAGCTCTGAGGTAATCTCCGCCCAAACCTGTGAGAAATTCGAATTTTATCGGGGAACCCGGCTGCCTCGCCAACTGATGGTCGGCGTAGTGAAAGCCTATCATTTTGGGAACAATGTACTTTGAGGGCGGCCAATTCCACTTAGCCCACATATACCACGCGTTCATAATTACCGCAACGGGTTCCTCGGTATCGGGCTTGAACTCGTCAATATGCTCGCGGTCTATAAAGTAGTCAACTTGAGGCAAAAAACGAGCAGTGGCAAACGCCTGAATATCGTCGCCGATATTAAGGTTATTTTTGTTGTATAAAACGCCGTATTTCATAACGTTTTACCCTTACCTTTTCATTATATACACAATTATTTTATCATATATTACCGGCCAGTGCAAGACATTTTAGGATAATAATGTTTTAAATGTTGTAATACTTTGCGGATGTTTTACTGCTTTTCTTCACAGCAACTTAAACTAAATTTACGCCATTGTTTTGTGCACCCTTAACAAATCGCAGTCCCTAGCCTTAGTTATACTTGACAAAAGACGGCTTTTATGAGATAATCTAAACAATTCAAGACTTTAAAGCCCTAAAGCGAAAACCGTTCAGGGGCTTTTTTAATGAAATCCTTTAACAATACTTTAGTGAAACGGAGAAAAGTATGCCAATTACCGAATATTTGACTAAGAACGCGACATATTTTAAAAACGACGTGGCTCTTGTCGAAATCAACCCCGATGTAAAAAACATTCCTCACGTTACCTGGCGGGAGTATTCACTGATTGAGAGCAACCGTTCGGGAGCTTTCCGCAAGCAGATGACATGGGGCGAGTTTGATATCAAAGCCAACCGCTTTGCCAATCTGCTTCTGACAAGAGGAATCAAGAAAGGCGACAAGGTCGCGATACTTTTAATGAACTGTATCGACTGGCTTCCGATATATTTCGGAATTTTAAAGACGGGAGCGCTCGCCGTACCGCTCAACTACCGCTATACAGCAGACGAGATTGAGTATTGCGTCAATCAGGCGGACGCGGACGCGCTTGTTTTCGGTCCTGAGTTTATCGGCAGAGTAGAGGAGATACTTGACAAAATCCCCAAGGTTAAAAACAGCTTTTATGTGGGCGAGGATTGTCCGTCTTTCGCCGACAGCTATGAGAAGCTCATAGGTTATTGTTCCTCGATAGCTCCCAGTGTATACATCACCGACGAGGATGACGGCGCGATTTATTTTTCATCGGGCACAACGGGCTTTCCCAAGGCTATTCTTCACAAACACAGGAGCCTTGTGCATTCCGCAAAGGTCGAGCAGGCTCATCACGGTCAGACAAAGGACGACGTATTCCTCTGTATCCCTCCGCTGTATCACACAGGCGCCAAAATGCACTGGTTCGGCAGTCTGTACACAGGCGGCAAGGCGGTTATACTCAGAGGAGTGAGCCCCGAGTGGATTATCCGCTGTGTCAGCGAGGAGTGCTGCACAATAGTGTGGCTGCTTGTTCCGTGGGCTCAGGATATCCTCGACGCCATTGACTCGGGCAGAATCAACCTTGACGATTATGAAATCAGTCAGTGGCGACTTATGCATATCGGCGCTCAGCCCGTGCCTCCTACGCTTATCAAAAGGTGGAAAAAGGTTTTCCCGAACCACGATTACGATACAAACTACGGGCTTTCGGAGTCAATAGGACCGGGTTGCGTACACCTCGGAGTAGAGAACACTCACAAGGTAGGCGCAATCGGTATCCCCGGTTACGGCTGGGAAGTAAAAATTGTTGATGAAAACCGCAGCGAAATTACCGAAGGCGTCGGCGAGCTAGCCGTTAAGGGTCCCGGGGTTATGACGTGCTACTACAAGGATCCCAAGGCTACCGAGGAGGTTCTCGACAGCGAGGGTTGGCTCTATACGGGCGATATGGCAGAACGCGACGGCGACGGCTTCATCTACCTTGTAGACCGCAAAAAGGACGTTATCATCTCGGGCGGCGAGAACATTTATCCCGTTCAGATTGAGGACTTCCTGCGAGGGAATAACGCGATAAAGGATGTTGCCGTAATCGGACTTCCCGACCAGCGTCTCGGCGAAATCGCGACGGCTGTTATCGAGGTAAAGCCCGATTTCACACTTACGGAGGACGAGGTCAACGAGTTCTGCAAGGAGCTTCCGCGCTATAAGCGCCCGAGGAAGATTATCTTTGCGGACGTACCCCGCAACCCCACGGGCAAAATCGAAAAGCCTGTACTCAGAAAAATCTATTGCGGCGAAAGCGTGGTAGCCCGCCAGAATGAGATTGACCTGAACGAATTGAAATGATTATTACCCCTTTTAACGGGGGAGCTCGTTAAAAGGGGAAAAATAAAGCCCTTGTCGCTTCAGCCCTTTAAAGGGGTAAAATAAAAGCGCGAATACAAAATTGGAGGTAAAAATGGATTTAAAAGGTATTCTCTCACTAATCTTTTTAGTAGTGTTTTTCGGGATTATGATTTGCGTAGGCATATACTGCCGACGTCACGCCACCGACGTTAACGGCTTCGTTCTCGGCGGCAGAAGCGTAGGTCCGTGGCTTACGGCTTTCGCTTACGGTACATCGTACTTTTCCGCGGTTATCTTTGTCGGATACGCGGGACAGTTCGGCTGGAACTTCGGTGTGGCTTCAACCTGGATAGGTTTGGGCAACGCGTTCATCGGCTCGCTTCTTGCGTGGGTAATTCTGGGCAGAAGAACCCGTATTATGACTCAGCATCTCAACTCGGCTACTATGCCCGAGTTCTTCGGCAAGCGCTTTTCGAGCAAAGGTCTCAAAATAGGCGCTTCCGTAATCACGTTTATTTTCCTTATTCCTTACACGGCTTCACTCTACAACGGACTTTCACGTCTGTTTGAGATGGCGTTCGGTATCGACTATGTATGGTGTATCCTGATTATGTCGGTGCTCACGGGCATCTATGTAATCGCAGGCGGCTATATGGCTACAGCTATCAACGACTTTATTCAGGGCTTGATTATGCTCGTCGGTATTGTAGCGGTTATTGCGGCTGTGCTCGGCAGTCAGGGCGGATTTATGGAGGCGTTAAACGGACTCGCCAAGGTTACCGACGAGACTGTCACAACAACTCCCGGCGCTTTCAATTCCTTCTTCGGACCCGCTCCTCTCAATCTCCTGTTTGTAGTAATCCTCACTTCTCTCGGCACATGGGGACTTCCGCAAATGGTTCAGAAGTTCTACGCCATCAAAAGTGAGAAAGACATCAAAAAGGGTACAATCATTTCCACAGCTTTCGCTCTCGTAGTTGCGGGCGGATGCTACTTCCTCGGCGGATTCGGCAGACTTTTCGCGGACAACCCCAACGTAGCTCAGGCTGTCGCCAACAAGAACTTTGACTCAATCATTCCGACGATGATTTCCACACTTCCCGACGTCCTCATCGCTATCGTAATTATCCTTGTGCTTTCGGCTTCGATGTCCACACTTTCCTCACTGGTTATCGCGTCGAGCTCAACGCTCACAATCGACTTCCTCAAGGGTAATTTCATCAAGAAGATGTCTGAAAAGAAGCAGGTTCTCTTAATAAGAATCTTCATCGTTGTATTCATCGCTATCTCAGCGTTTATCGCTATTTATCAGGTTAAGAGCAACAACGAAAGCGTTAAGTTTATCGCTCAGCTTATGGGCGTATCCTGGGGCGCTCTCGCGGGCGCGTTCCTTGCACCCTTCCTTTACGGCTTGTATTGGAAAAAGACCACAAAGCTCGCCTGCTGGGTTAGCTTTATTTTCGGCGCGGGCATAATGATTCTCAACCTTTTATTCAGAGATATGTTCCCCGAAATTCTCCAGTCACCCATCAACTGCGGTTCAATCGCTATGATTGCGGGGCTTATTATCGTTCCCGTGGTTAGCCTTATTTCACCGAAGCCTGACAAAAAGCTTGTTGACGAAGCTTTCGCTTGCTACGAGAAAAAGGTTCCCGCGGCTCAGAAAAATTCTTTGGATTAATATTGAAAGGGTTGCCGTATGGCAGCCCTTTAGTGGATGTAGAGTATGAGGCTTCCCTTGGGGGAAGCTGTCGCCGGCAACTTGTTGGCGGTGACTGAAGAGGGTCCACTTGAAAAAGGGTATGCTATTTTACGTTAGATATACCGAGCGATTTATAAAATGGACCCTCTCCCGACCTTTTGCCGGACAAGACGGCAAAAGCCCACCCTCCCCCAAGGGAGGGCTTTAGCAAACCTCAATTAGGAGAGATAAAATGACAGCACTGATTACAGGCGCGAGCAGCGGAATGGGACGCGATATGGCGCGTTACCTCGCGAGCCTCGGCTATGACTTGATTCTTGTAGCGCGCAGGGAGGACAGACTCAGAGCGCTCAAAGAAGAGATAAAGAACGTAAAGGTACGCACAATCGTTATGGACATTTCAAAGCAGGAGAACTGCTTTGAGCTCTACGAAATGACAAAGGACGAGGGCGTCGACTTCCTCATCAACAACGCGGGCTTCGGCGCCTACGGCAAGGTCAAGGACGTATCGCTCGAGCGTGAGCTTCAGCTTATCAACACCAACATCAAGGCGCTCCATATCCTGACAAGACTCTATCTCAAGGATATGGTCAAGCGCAACAGCGGCTATATCCTCAACGTCGGCTCCATAGCGGGCTTTCTGGCGGGGCCTTTCCTCGCGAGCTACTATGCCTCAAAGAGCTATGTCGTTCGATATACCGAGGCTCTGCACGAGGAGCTCAGGCGCGACAAGATAAACGTGAAAGTGTCGGTGCTCTGCCCGGGTCCCGTTAACACCGAGTTCAACAAGGTGGCGGGAGTAAACTTCATAGTCGGCGGAATGAAGAGTGAATACGTCGCCAAACTGGCAATAGACAAAACCCTCAGGGGCAAGCTTGTCATAATCCCCGGCAAAATGATAAAGACGCTCAAATTCGGTCTGCACTTTTTAGGTGAGAAAATGATGACGCGCGTTTCTTACGGCGCGCAGACGCAAAGAAAGAACTAAAACCGCAAACATACAATTAATAATACAAATTTGCTTGTATAATAATACCTTGTTTTATATTACAATTAATATGAAAGAGGTGTAATTATGTTTGTAGTTAAAAAGCCTGAATCTTCAAATAAAACTATCCGCTTGCCGAATGAACTAATCGACAAGCTTGAAAAGCTGGCGTCCGAAAAGGACATATCATTCAACCAGCTTGTGGTTCAGTGCTGTCAGTACGCGCTGGACAATCTTCAAAAGTGAAAAAATAAAGAAAAGTAGTATCGTTTTTGTAAAAGCTCGCTAAAGGCGGGCTTTTATTTTTGTATAAAATAGCAATTAAAAATATCTTGCAAATATTATTGCAATTATGTTATAATTACTGTGGTATATTTCTCATTATACCGTGTAATCGTATATTGACGCGTAATATACGATTACAACATAATCGGCTAACGCTTTATATGTCCTGTCTTTAGTGGCAAGCGATATGCGGAAAAGTCCCCCTTAGTTTAAGGGGGAAAGAAATCAGTAAACTGATTTCAAGGGGGATTATTTCTCCTTTCAGCAAAAGCTGAGTTACATAATTTTATCCCACCGACTCGCCTTGCGGCGAGCCACCTCCCTTTAGCAAAGGGAGGCAAAGCGGTAAATTTATATTCCGCGCGGTCAGATATTGCGGACTCAGGCAATGCCGATTATCATACTAAAATCAAAGAAAATGAAAGGATGATTTCCCATGAGAACATCAAAGAAAATAGTTTCCCTCGTACTTGCTGTTATGATGGTTGTTTCAATGATGTCTGTTATGGCTGTTTCTGTATCTGCGGCAACAGCACAGGTTGTTAACGAAGACGATCCTGATGCCAACGTTATGTATACAAACGCAGCCGGTACAACTGTAAAGTATTATACTCAGTTCCCGACATTATCTGCTGGTACATATAAGGTTCTTAAGGACTTTACACAGACTGTTCGTGCAGCTACAGGTACATTCGGCGCTACATACACAATCGATCTCAACAAGAAGACAGTTACTTTTGATGTTGAGGCAGACGGTTTCAGTTTTTGTATCAGCCACAGAGGCGGTACAGCAACAATTACTAACGGCGGTAAGATGATTTGCGCAGATAACTCTGAGGACGACAGAGTATTTAACTTAGCTGGCGGTACACTTAATATCGAAAGCAGTGTTACAGTTGAAGGCACTGGCAATGTAACCCCCGTAGTAGTTACAAAGGGTACTCTTAATACTGCAGGTAAGCTTTATGCAGAGGATTCTTTTGCTATCGCTACAAACGGCGCTGACAGCAAAAACTTTGTAATCAACGTAACAGGCGGTACTGTAAAGTCAACAAACGCTACTGCTATCTATCAGCCTGCTGACGGCGAACTGAACATCAGCGGCGGTACTATCACAGGTACAACAGGCGTTTATGTAAAGAGCGGTACAACTAACATCACCGGTGGTACTATCAAGGGTACAGGCGCTGCTGCTGCATATGATTATTATGGCAACGGCGCTAACTCCACAGGCGACGCTCTCGTAGTTGATAACTGCGGTTATCCCGGCGGCACTCCTGAAGTTAACGTAAACGGCGGTACATTCACTTCCACAAACGCTGATGCTATCGCAAGCTACAAGAAGTCTGATGACCCCGAGTATTCCACAGATACAAATGAGCAGGTTACAGGTTTCGTAAAGCAGGCTACACTCAGCAAAGGTACTGCTGACGCTGTTTTATACGACGCTAACTTATATGACATCGACACTACTACTAACACAGCTACACCCAAGACTCTCACAGACGAGATCTCCTGGGAGTGGGTTGCTTCCGATAACGCTTCTTATCAGTACAAGGCTAAGATGACAGTTACAGTAGGCGGCGAAGAGTATTATACAACTACTGTTAGCCCTACAATCAAAGCTGAAAACGGTGAGCTCATTTACACTGCTACTGCTAAGTACGCAGGCATTACATACACAGCTCCCGAGAAGAACGTTGGCTCAACAATTAAGGTATCCGCAGAGATTTCTAAGGCTGCTGCTGCAGGCGGCGAGTGGTCACTCGGCAACGATATCAGCAATGTTGGCGGTACAACTGTAGCTGACGGCTTCAAGCTTAACGGTAACGGTTATAAATTAACTGCTAATACAAGCGTTATTCCCAAGAACTACATGTTTACATGTAAAGACGCTAACACAAAGTTCGAGCTCAACGATGTAACACTCGATGGTTCTAACGGCAGATACGGCGCGGTTTCTGCTTACACAGGCAACGGCGGCAACAACCCCGGCAACGTTATCACTCTTAACAACGTTACAATCCAGAACTTCAACAATAAGGCTGACTACACAGGCGCTGTTTACGCGTTCGGTTCTTCAACAGTTAACCTCAACGATTGTACAATCGTAGGCAACAAGAACAAGACTACTAACGTAAAAGTTAATGGCGAAGCTATTTCTGACGCAGCTGCAGCAGCTAACTCAGGTAAAGCTGTATGGGCTGGCGCGAAGGCTACCGTTAATATCAACGGCGGTACTTATGACGAAGTTCTTCTCCACGGCGGCACAGCCAACACAACAGTTGAAGGCGGCGCTACAGTTGACACTGTAAGATTCGGCTTTACAAAGTCTACAGAAGACAGCACAAAGATGAAGGCTACAATCAACGACGCTACAGTACTCGAAGTTGTTTCCTACACAGACTTCGCTCCCGAGAACGTTGTTATCGACGAGAGTCAGGCTACAGTAGGCACACCCGAGGGTTACATCTGGGTTGATTCCGCTGAGACAGGTATGAAGACACTCGCTCCCGCTTTCGTAATCGAAGGTTACCAGAACAAGGCTTCTCAGGCTGACGCTGACGGCAGCGGTGTTCGTATTCTTACAAAGGTTGACAACAACTACTTAGAAGGCGCTACATACGGTTATGTTATTGCTAAGGTTACAGGCAAAGCTCAGGCTACTGCTAACTTTGCTAACATGAAGGCTAACGGCGGCAACGGCGAAAAGACTATCGACTGCACAGGTACATTCAACAACGGTATCGACGGTATCGACAACACATATGTAACACTCGCAGTTAACGGTATGTCAGACGGCGATCAGGTTGCAGTTCGTTTCTTCGTTACAAAGGGCGGCGTTACAACTTACGCTAACTATGTAAACGTTGTATCTTATGACGGCATTATTGCCACATACACAGCATAATAAGGAGGAGAAACTATTATGAAAACTTTATATACTTCTCCTGTAATTACAGTAGAGGAACTCACAAAGGTTGACGTACTCTGTGCTTCCACAGAGACTAATACAGACGCTCAGGCTACCGATGTTGATAACGCGAATCAGACATTCGGTACTCTTGCTGATTTCTCTAACTTTATGTGATTTACGGATTCACGAATTTACAATGCTTATTACGGTCTGACCACCGTGATATATAAAGACAGGTCCTTTCGTATCTGTCTTTTCATTGGAAACGGAACGACCCCGATTTTTCGGGGTCGTTTCGTTTTTGCAGTAATTAAGAGCGTAATACACCTTGATATTTTTATAAAAATAATATAAAATTAATAAAGCCCTCCCTTGGGGGAGGGTGCCGACCAACGGGAGGCGGGAGAGGGTCCACTTGTAAAAAAACTTTATGTCTGATGTCTGATAAACATACTGGAATAAGGTTTGTGAAAAGTCGGATAAAGACAAAAGTCGGTACACAAAACTATTTTATATGCAATAGTACTTACTGGCGCCGACCCTCATCCGATTTTTGCATCAATTAATTGACACAAAAACCACCTTTCCCCCGGGGGAAGGCAAATATATATAATATATAAAGAAAGGAATTTTTCTATATGGCAAATCCTGTTGTAACATTTAATACAAATGCGGGCATAATAAAAGCGGAGCTTTATCCCGAAATTGCCCCGAACACGGTCAATAATTTTATCAGCCTTGTCAAGAAGGGCTATTATAACGGCCTGACATTCCACCGCGTAATTTACGGTTTTATGATTCAGGGCGGCTGTCCCGACGGCACGGGTATGGGCGGTCCCGGGTATCACATCAAGGGCGAGTTCCTCGCGAACGGCTTCAGGAACGACCTCAAACATACCGAGGGCGTGCTCTCAATGGCTCGCTCGATGATGCCCGACAGCGCGGGTTCGCAGTTCTTTATTATGCACAAGAACTCTCCGCACCTTGACGGCCAGTACGCCGCTTTCGGCAAGGTCGTTGAGGGTATGGACGTGGTCAACGCCATAGCCGAGTGCGACACCGATTTCTCCGACAAGCCTCTTGACGAGCAGATTATGGAGAGCGTTACGGTTGAGACCTTCGGCGAGGATTACCCCGAACCCGAGAAGGCGTAAAACAGTTGTACCCCTTTTTAAAGGGGTCAAAATCATTAAGCATTTATGCTTTGATTTTGGGGGATTATCTTTCCTCTACATCCTCACGTATGGATAAAGAGGACCGCCTCTAAAGGGCTGCGCAACCCCTCGAAATCAAGATTTCGGTCCCCTTAAAAGGGGACACAAGGTAATCAGGAGTTAATTATGAAAGTATTACTGACAGGCGGAGCGGGATATATTGGCTCTCACACCTGCGTTGAACTTATAGGCGCGGGTCACAGCCCCGTAATCGCCGATAACTTTGATAACAGCTGTCCCGAGGCTGTGAACAGAATCGAGAAGATAACAGGAGTAAAGGTACCCGTCTATGAAATCGACGTCGCGGATAATGACGCGGTTGATAAGATGTTTTCCGAGAACGATTTTGACGCGGTCATTCACTTCGCGGGCTTAAAAGCCGTGGGTGAGAGCTGTGAAATTCCGATTCGCTATTACCGCAATAATATCGACACTACGCTCACACTGCTCGAGGTTATGAAAAAGTACGGTGTGAACAACTTTGTGTTCAGCTCCTCCGCTACGGTTTACGGCGTTCCCGAGACCGTTCCGCTCGTTGAGGGTATGCCCACAGGCTGTACAAATCCCTATGGCTGGACAAAGCTGATGAACGAGCAGATTCTCACAGACGCGACAAACGCCGACAACAACCTTTCCGTAGTGCTTCTCAGGTATTTTAACCCGATAGGCGCGCACGAGAGCGGTTTGATTGGCGAGGACCCCAACGGAATCCCCAACAACCTTATGCCGTACATCACCCAGGTCGCCGCGGGCAAGCTCCAAAGGCTGGGCGTTTTCGGCGACGATTACCCGACTTCCGACGGCACGGGCGTGCGCGATTATATCCATGTTGTGGATTTGGCAAAAGCCCACGTAAAGGCGATTGACTACGCCGCTGAGCACAAGGGCGCCGAGATTTTTAATATCGGCACGGGCAGGGGTTACAGCGTGCTGGACATCGTAAAGACATTTATGCGTGTAAACGACCTCAAAATTCCCTATGATATCAAGCCTCGCCGCGCGGGCGACATTGCCGAGTGCTATTCCAACCCCGAGAAGGCGAACAAAGTCCTGGGCTGGAAGGCTGAGAAAACTCTCGACGATATGTGCCGTGACAGCTGGAACTGGCAGAGTCAAAACAAAAACGGGTATAAATAACACAAAAACACCGCAAATATTACAACGAATTATTTTTCTTTTAAAGCAAAATTACAATGTTGTTACGAACGAAAATTATGTTGTAAAAACGCTTGACTTTATTCTCCTCCCGAATTATAATCAAAGTACTTCGACATTTGGGTGAAGTCGAAATTTGGATGAAGTGTGTGAAAACGGAGGAAAAATATGTTGAGAAAACATATTAAGGCGGTGAGCCTTCTGCTTGCCGTATGCCTTATTGCGGTTATGTTTATGATAGTTGCCCTTTTGGGTAACGGCGTAGAGGGAGCCTCGGCTGTATCTGAGATAATGCTGCTTATTTTTGTGGCAATCGCTTGCGTGCCTGTGTTCCTTGTACACGAAAAACACGACTGAGAAATTTTTGGCTGTCCGCGGACAGCCTTTTTTCTTGAAAAAACTTTCGCTTTATAATATAATGTTAGTATCTTATTTAAAGGTTTGATTTGTATGAAAAAAATATTAAAAGCTTCATTGACGGTTCTGGCTGTTTCTCTGGTCTTGTATTTGTCGGTTATCAGCTGCTTTGCCGGGAGCGCGCTTACTCTCGCCAAGGACGTTACAGCTCAAAAGGGTGACACGGTTACCTACACGCTGTACCTCGCCGATTGTAAAAGCCCCGTGACCGCTATGGACGCTATGCTGTTTTATGACAGCGAGTATCTTGAGCTCGACAAGGACTCGGTGGATTTCCACGACCTTGTGGGAGTTATCCGGAATGTTGATTTGGAGGACTGTATTACTTTTGTTTTCAGCGCTATCAGCAAACCCGTTGATTTTTCAAAGAGAACACCCATAGTTTCCGCTGACTTCAAGGTCAAAAAAGGCGGAGAGTCAGCTGTTAAATATTTTTTCAAAGACCTTGACTGCGGGTCCATCACGGACAGTGCTTCCGCCAAGGAGTTTACTTTCTCCTGCGATTATACAGCGCATACCGCCGACGGCGACAAAAAAACCGAGAACCTCACGCCTGTTCTTCTTGACGACAAGGAGAAGATAGACACCTATCAGGGCGATTTCGTCAACTATGAGGACGGCAAGGGTGAGCAGAACGGCACGGACAAAAACCACACCGCCGTTACGGGCAGCCCTAAGGATGTGGTTGACGTGACAAAAGCCTCGTCGTCGGAGCCGAACAATAACACAACCATAATAATTACCGTAGCGGTAACAGTGATTGTTCTGACTATCGGAATTGTGATGATACTCAGAAAAGTTTTCGCGAACGACAACGGTGAACAAGAGGATTCCGCGGAGAAAGCCGTTGAGGAAAGTGACGAAAACGAATAAATATTACAGTTTCGTAACTATGGTTTTTGGACATTGATAGTTGATGATAGTATTTTATAAACGCCCTGCTTTTGTGCACTATGCTTAAAAAGCAGGGCTAATCTTTGTGTAAAACGCCAAAGGTTTTTGTCCGAATTTTTATTGCGAATTTGTAACTTATATTGTATAATAGTAGCAACAGACTATGTCTAATTTTATTTTGGAGGAGATTTTCAAATGTTCAAAAAGATTATTGCAATCGCAGTAGCAGTTGTTATGGTTATGTCTATGGCTGTAGTTGCTGTTTCTGCTGCAGAAGTAAATGATTCCGATGTCGGCGCAGGTTCTTCAAGCTCTGTAGGCGCTGATACATCAAGCTCAGCTTCGGGCTCAGGCGACGAGATTTATTTTAACGCTGCCGGCTGGAAAAGCTTTAGTAAGATTTATTGCCACATCTGGGTAATCGGCGGCGATTCCTTCTTTGGTTGGCAGACACCTTCCGAGGAATGTACAAAGGTAAGCGGAACAAAGTATTCCTATGACCTTTCCAAGCTCACAGGCTCAATGGACGTTAGCGGCGGCATGAAGTCAGGCGGTAAGTACGGCATTATCTTCAGCGCTAACACAGGTATCCAGACTTATGACCTTACAATCGGCGTTGAGTGTAAAGGCGATACAGCTAAGCTGACAGGTAAGCAGATTGAGAACCCCGTTGACTCCAACAAGAAGGGTTACGAGGCTGTTTGGACATCTAACACCGGCAAATACGGTCCTCACCTTGCTCTTACATCTATCGGTAATGTTGTTGGTTCCAAGCTCGCTCCCGGTGAGAACGGCATCCAGGTTATCGGTGACTGGGCTCCCACATACTTCAACAGCCCCAACGTAAACGCTGTAAACGCTCTCGCGAAGGCATATCCCAAGTTCGGTATCAAGACTGTGGCTGACCTTACAAACGTTTATGCTTACATTCTTACTAAGGACGGCGTAGCTAAGGGCGATTTACCCGCTATCAAGTCTACTCTTGAAAAGGCTTTCTATAAGGCGTATCCTTCACAGAAGGGCAAGAAGATCGACGAGAAAGTTGCTGAGAAAAAGGCAGAAAGCGGCGAAGCTTCTAATCCCTCAAGTCTCTCAAGCAGCAGCAGCGACGGTTCATCCGGCGGCAGCAGCGGCGGTTCTTCAGGCGGCTCATACAGCAGCGGCGACAGCTCAGGTTCAGGCGCAGACGGTCAGGAGACAACAATCTTCTTTGTACTCGGCGGCGTTATGATTGCGGCTGCAGGCGCAATGTTCATTTCTCGCAAGAAGAGAGAGGAATAATTAATTAAATTAAAAAGCTGACCTTCGGGTCAGCTTTTTTAGTTCTCGGCAGTCAGTAGTCAGTTCGCAGTTGTTCACGCGAAAAATTTGAAAAATATATGGCAGCGCTTCTCTCTCGAGAGATGTACTGCCGTTTTTCTATTTTTCTGTTAATGAATGACAACTAAACAATGACAACTGATTACTATTGCGCTTGCGCAATTAATCATACGTTTCCGGGCAAATCTCCTTTATCTTTTCCTGAAGCTTCAGGAAGTCCGCGAACGCGTCGGGCTTTTGGTTGGGGTTGCGCAGTATTGCCGCAGGGTGGAACATAGGCATCATCAGGAATTTCCCTTTCTTGAAGAACACGCCGTGTTCCTTCGTGATTCTCAAATCGTCCTTAATGAGCTTTTGAGCAGAAATTCTTCCAAGGCATACTATTATCTTCGGGTCTATCAGCTTGACCTGATTTCGAAGCCAGCCTATGCACTGTTCCTGTTCCTCGGGTTTGGGATCGCGGTTCTTCGGAGGACGGCATTTTACAATATTCGCTATGTAAATGTTCTTGTTGCGGTCAAGGTCAACGGCGTTGAGCATTTTGTCGAGCAGCTTGCCGCCGCGGCCTACGAACGGTTCGCCCTGCAAGTCCTCGTTTTCGCCGGGGCCTTCGCCGATGAACATAACCTTTGCTTCAGGGTTGCCCACGCCTACCACAACGTTGTGTCGCGTTTGGCAAAGCTCGCATTTTTGACAGTCGAGGCAATTCTCTCTCAATTCTTCAAAATTTGTATACATAGTGTTCTCCTTTATACTAAATTCCCTCTTGAATTTTATCTTTATATGTATTAAAATATATTAGTAAAATTTATTGTTAAGGTGGTTTTCATAATGAAAGTACTAGTTGAAACATCCGCGCGTCATTTGCACGTTTCCAGAGAAGATTTAGATACTCTGTTCGGCAAAGGCGCTCAGCTCACAAATAAAAAGGATTTATCTCAGCCCGGTCAGTTCGCTTGCTTCGAGAGAGTAACTGTAGTCGGTCCCAAGGGCGAGCTCAATATGTCTATTCTCGGTCCCGAGCGTAAAGAAACTCAGGTAGAGGTAAGCTACACCGACGCGAGAAAGCTCGGCCTTGTTCCTCCCGTACGCGAGTCGGGCGATATCGCCGACACACCCGGTTGTAAGCTCGTAGGCCCCGAGGGCGAAGTTGAAATCAGCAAAGGCGTAATTGTCGCCAAAAGACATATCCACTTCACTCCCGATGAGGCTGCTCAGTTCGGCGTAGAGGACAAGCAGATTGTATCCGTTAAGGTCGGCACACCCGGCGCTCGTGAGACAATCTTCTGCGACACGGTAGTTCGTGTGCGTTCAGACTTCTCAGCCGCTATGCACATTGACACCGACGAAGCCAACGCCGCGGGACTTTCCGGCGAGGTTTACGGAGAAATCATTAAATAATTCGCAATTCGCAATGCGCAATTCGTAATTAGGGGAGACCTTTTGGTCTCCCTTTATTTTATAAACGGAGTTATAGCAAATAGAATTGAAAAGTAGTGGCACACGCTGCCGAGCACTGTGAAGATATGCCAGATTGAATGGAAGTATTTTACCTTTTTGATAGCGTAAAAAATCACTCCGACAGTGTAGAACACTCCTCCTCCGATAAGCAGCCAAAGGCTCCATACGTTCATAACATTAAGCAGAGGACGTATCGCGAAGATTATTACCCATCCCATAGCTATGTAGCAAACTACCGAGGGCTTGCGGAATTTTTCCAAATCAATGGAGTTGAGTACTATGCCGATAATCGCCGCGCCCCATACAATTCCGAACAGCACCCAGCCGATAGCCCCTCGCATAATCGAAATCGTTATAGGGGTATATGTGCCCGCTATGAGGAAAAATATCGTGTTGTGGTCCATTATCCTGAAAAACGCTTTTGCCTTCGGGTTGGTTATCGAGTGGTATAGCGTGCTCATACTGTAAAGTATAATCAGACTCGCTCCGAATATTGCGCACCCGACCACAGCCCAAGCGTCGTTGAATATCGCCGCAAGAACAATTATAACCGCCGTACCCGCGATTGACAGCAGACTGCCTACCCCGTGGGTCACCGCGCTGAATATTTCCTCGCCTAAAGTATATCTTTTTTTAATCTTTTTATCAGCCATCTTTTCACCTTCTAAATCATATTTTATCATTAAACGGATATTTCGGCAATATACATTTCTATAATATTGAGTAAAAATATGTCAATACTAATTCTGAGGTGATACTATTATGATTAACGACACACAAATGCTGCAGTTCATTATGAAGAACGCCGAGATGGGCTGCCGCGGAATCAACGACATCAAACATTATTCAAACACAGCCAAAATGGCGCGTGAGCTGCGCTCGCAAAATCTAGAGTACGGGCATATCTACCACAGCGCGCACTCTATGCTGCACAGTATCGGCGGCGAGAGTAAGCACATCCATCCCGTTGTGGCGACTATGGCTAGGGCAAAGGCAAAGCGTGAGATGAGGGCGGAGGACTCGGACTCCCACATTGCCGAGATGATGATTAAAGGCAACACAATGGGCGTAAACAAAATCGCTCAGCGAATGAGACAGTACAACGGAGCGAATAAGGAGGTCGCCAATCTCGCAAACAGACTTATGGAAACCCAGCAGAATAATATAGAGAGTATGAAAGGCTTCTTGTAAGTTAATAGTTAACAGTTAACAAGTAACAGTTATACAATCGCTAAACACTGTTATCTGTTAGCTGTTACTTTTTCACTGAAAAAAGTCTTGACTTTTTTCTATCATTTATGCTATTATATTCTAGTCTGGATTAATATGCGTTGGAGTATGATTTTATATATTCAAAACATATTAAATACCCGATGAAATGTACATTTTATTGTATATTTTAACAATGTTTATTTGCGGGCGTCAAAACCCGTTCAAATAAAAATTTTCAGGAAAAGGAGGAAAAATATGCCAACATTTAACCAGCTTGTCCGCAAGGGTAGAGAGGTAAGTGAGAAAAAGGCTAAGGCGCCTGCGCTCTTAAAGGGTTGGAACTCTCAGAAAAATCGCGCGATTGATCAGACTTCACCCCAGAAGAGAGGCGTGTGCACTGCTGTAAAGACAGCTACACCCAAAAAGCCTAACTCAGCTCTCCGTAAGATTGCCAGAGTTCGTCTTTCTAACGGAATCGAAGTCAGCTCTTACATCCCGGGCGTAGGCCATAACCTGCAGGAACACTCAGTTGTTCTTATTCGTGGCGGCCGTGTTAAGGACCTGCCCGGTGTACGTTATCATATCATCCGCGGTACTCTTGATACTCAGGGTGTTTCGGGACGTATGCAGGCACGTTCAAAGTATGGCGCAAAGCGCCCAAAAGGTAAAAAGTAAGTTTGACTGACTAAGCTTGTATTGCTGCAAGATGTTTACATAGATTATTGTAGAACGTCTTGTTGGCATACGGGAGTTTGTCGCTTTCGAGTACCTATGATATCTCAATTATTGTGAAGGAGGGAAGCAAAGTGCCAAGAAGAGGTTCTATTGCGAAGCGTGACGTATTACCCGATCCGCTTTATAACTCAAAATTAGTAACTCGTCTTATCAACAACATTATGCTCGACGGTAAAAAGGGTGTTGCCCAGAAAATCGTTTACGGCGCGTTTGATATTGTTGCTGAAAAGACAGGCAAAGACCCGTTAGAGGTTTTTGAGCAGGCAATGGAAAATGTTATGCCTGTTCTCGAGGTAAAAGCTCGCCGTGTCGGCGGCGCTACTTACCAGGTTCCTATGGAGGTTCGTCCGGCTCGCCGCCAGACACTCGGCCTTCGTTGGATTACAACTTATTCGAGAGCCCGCAGCGAGAAAACCATGAAAGAAAGACTCGCAGGCGAGATTATGGATGCCATCAACTCAACAGGTAGCGCGTTCAAGAAGCGTGAGGATACCCATAAGATGGCTGAAGCTAACAAGGCTTTCGCACATTACAGATGGTAATGATTTAGGTAATTTTCAGAGGAGGAGATTTAAGTGTCAAGACAAGTATCACTCGAGCAAACGAGAAATATCGGCATTATGGCTCATATTGACGCCGGTAAAACTACAACGACAGAAAGAATACTCTTCTACACCGGTATCAACCACAAAATCGGCGAAACCCACGACGGCGGAGCTACGATGGACTGGATGGTACAAGAGCAGGAGAGAGGTATTACAATTACCTCCGCTGCTACAACATGTTTTTGGAAAGACAGCAAGAACGATGATGTTCGTATCAATATTATCGATACTCCCGGACACGTTGACTTCACTGTTGAGGTTGAGCGTTCTCTGAGAGTACTCGACGGAAGCGTAACCGTACTTTGCGCCAAGGGCGGCGTTGAGCCTCAGTCCGAGACTGTATGGCGTCAGGCCGACACCTACGGCGTTCCGAGAATGGTTTACGTAAACAAGATGGACATCATGGGCGCTGACTTCTATAAAGTTGTACAGATGATGAAGGACAGGCTCAAATGTAACGCCGTTCCTATTCAGCTTCCTATCGGTGTTGAGGACACCTTTAAGGGAATTATCGACCTCGTAACTATGAAGGCTGAGATTTATTACGACGACCTCGGCAAGGATATGCGCGAGGAAGAAATTCCCGAGGATATGAAAGAGCTTGCTCAGAAATACCACGACGAGCTTATCGAGTCTGTGGCTGAGCAGGACGAGGAGTTAATGGCTAAATACTTTGAGGGCGAAGAGCTCACAGAGGAAGAAATCAAGGCTGTTATCCGCAAGTGCACAATCGAGAATACTATGGTTCCCGTAACCTGCGGTACATCCTATCGCAACAAGGGCGTACAGAAGCTTTTGGACGCGATTGTTGATTATATGCCTGCTCCTACAGACGTTCCGGCTATCAAGGGCGTTGACCCCGATACAGGCGAAGAGGTTGAAAGACCTTCTTCGGATGACGAGCCGTTCTCGGCTCTCGCGTTTAAGATTGCTACCGACCCGTATGTTGGTAAGCTCTGCTTCTTCAGAGTTTACTCGGGTACCCTCAACAAGGGCAGCGCTGTCTACAACTCCGTTAAGGAGAACAGAGAGCGTATCGGTCGTATTCTTCAGATGCACGCTAACGACAGAAAAGACCTCGATACTGTATATTCAGGCGATATCGCGGCTGCCGTTGGTCTTAAAAATACCACAACAGGCGACACACTCTGTGATGAGGATCACCCTGTAGTATTAGAGTCTATGGAGTTCCCGGATCCCGTTATCCGCGTAGCTATTGAGCCTAAGACAAAGGCAGGTCAGGAAAAGATGGGCATCGCTCTCGCGAAGCTCGCCGAGGAAGACCCGACCTTCAAGGCTTACACAGACGAGGAAACAGGTCAGACAATCATCGCTGGTATGGGTGAGTTACACCTCGAGATTATCGTTGACAGACTTCTGCGTGAATTCAAAGTAGAGGCGAACATCGGTAAACCTCAGGTTGCTTACAAGGAGACTATCCGCAAGGAAGCCAGTGTCGACTGTAAATATGCCCGTCAGTCAGGCGGTAAGGGTCAGTACGGTCACGTTAAGATTAACGTTTACCCGAACCCCGGCGAGGGCTATGTTTTCGAGAACAAGGTTGTAGGCGGCGCTATTCCCAAGGAATACATCCCCGCTGTTGACCAGGGTATTCAGGGCGCTATGCAGAGCGGTGTTGTAGCAGGCTACAACGTTGTTGACTGTAAGGTAGAGCTGTACGACGGTTCTTTCCACGAGGTTGACTCATCCGAGATGGCGTTCAAGATTGCAGGCTCTATGGCGTTTAAGGACGCTATGAAGAAGGCTGATCCCGTACTTCTCGAACCCCTTATGAAGGTTTCCGTAATTGTGCCCGACGAGTATATGGGCGGCGTTATCGGCGACCTCAACAGCCGCAGAGGTATGGTACAGGGTACCGAGTCCGAAAACGGCACAGACAGAATCACAGCTCAGGTTCCGCTCAGTGAGATGTTTGGTTACGCTACAGATATGCGTTCCATCACACAGGGCAGAGGTCAGTATGTTATGGAACCTGACACATATCAGGAAGTTCCCAGAAGCATTGCTGAGGAGATTATGTCTAACAAGAAAAAGGATTCTTAATCCTTAACATTATCATTAAACATTTAGTTTAATGAAAATACAAAAAACTATTGCAATTTTCATAAGAAGTTGCTAAAATAGCTATGGTAATTATTTCTATTTAAAAAAGGAGGATTTTTTCAAATGGCTAGAGAAAAATTTGAAAGAAATAAACCGCATGTAAACATTGGTACTATCGGTCACGTTGACCATGGTAAGACAACATTAACAGCTGCTATCACAAAGGTTCTGTCTATGGAAGACTCCACAGCTGCTGACTTCGTTGATTACGCTAATATCGATAAGGCTCCCGAAGAGAGAGAGCGTGGTATCACAATCAACACAGCTCACGTTGAGTATCAGACAGCTAAGCGTCACTACGCTCACGTTGACTGCCCCGGACATGCTGACTATGTAAAGAACATGATTACCGGTGCGGCTCAGATGGACGGCGCTATCCTCGTAGTATCAGCTGCTGACGGTCCTATGCCTCAGACAAGAGAGCATATCCTTCTTTCCCGTCAGGTTGGCGTTCCTTACATCGTTGTATTTATGAACAAAACTGACCAGGTTGACGATCCTGAGCTTCTCGAGCTCGTAGAGATGGAAATCCGTGACATCCTTAACGAGTATGAGTTCCCCGGCGACGATACACCTATCATCCAGGGTTCAGCTTATGTTGCTCTTACAAGCACATCCACAGATCCTAACGCTCCTGAGTATCAGTGCATCCACGATCTTATGGACGCTGTTGACGAGTATATTCCTACTCCCGAGAGAAAGTCTGACCTTCCCTTTATCATGCCCGTAGAGGACGTATTCACAATCACAGGTCGTGGTACAGTTGCTACAGGTAGAGTTGAGAGAGGTACAATCAACACTAACGACGAAGTTGAAATCGTTGGTCTTACAGAGGAGAAGAGAAAAGTTGTTGTTACAGGTCTTGAGATGTTCAGAAAGACTCTTGACTATGCTGAGGCAGGCGACAACGTAGGCGCGCTCCTTCGTGGTGTAAGCAGAGACGAGATCGAAAGAGGTCAGGTTCTTGCTAAGCCCGGTTCAATTCATCCCCACACAAAGTTCCGCGGTCAGGTTTACGTTCTTACTAAGGACGAGGGCGGCCGTCACACACCTTTCTTTAACAACTATCGTCCCCAGTTCTATTTCAGAACAACAGACGTTACAGGCACAATCTCTCTTCCCGACGGTGTAGAGATGTGCATGCCCGGCGATAACGTAGAGATGGATGTTGAGCTTATCACTCCTATCGCTATCGAGGTTGGTCTCCGTTTTGCTATCCGTGAGGGCGGCAGAACTGTAGGTTCAGGCGCAGTTATCGCTATCAACGAGTAATTTTAATTATTCAAAAATTCAAGGCTGTCTCGCGAAAGCAGACAGCCTTATTTTTAGGATTGAATATTGTAGTGTTCGGTCTTTCTACAAGTGTAGAACAATGAGGAAAATTTATAAAAAGGAGAAGGGTAAATTGAGTAAGAAAAACGAGGGCATTTACGACGCCCGTTCGCTCGGCAAATTCAGAATGATTGTGCTCGGAATTCAGCATATGTTCGCAATGTTCGGAGCAACAATCCTCGTGCCGATTATCACCGGACTTGACGTTTCGGTAACCCTGCTCATGGCAGGTCTGGGAACAATTCTGTTCCACATTCTCACAAAGTTTAAAGTTCCTGCGTTTTTGGGTTCATCATTCGCGTTCCTCGGCGGTTATGCCGCGGTCAAGTCAATGGCTCCCGAAGGCGCTGATCCAAATACAATGCTGCCCTACGCCTGCTTGGGAGTAGCCGCCGCAGGTCTTGTTTACCTTCTTTTGGCAGGTATCATCAAGGCTATCGGCGTTGAGAGGGTAATGCGTTTCTTTCCGCCTGTTGTTACAGGCCCGATTATCATCGCAATCGGTCTCGGACTCGCTCCCTCGGCGGTTAATAACTGCCAGACCAACTGGTTCTTGGCAATTGTCGCCCTTGCTGTAATCATCATCTTCAACATCTGGGGCAAGGGTATGGCAAAGATTATTCCGATTATCCTCGGACTTATAATCTCCTACGCCGTCGCGCTCGGACTTTACTACATCGGTCAGGCAAATCCCGACCTCATTCAGAACGTTCCGTGGATGTTCTCAGGCGGCGCTGAGCTTAACGAGGCAGGCGAGGTAGTTAAGTATCTCCCGATTTTCGACTTCAGCGGACTTCACCAAGTTCTCGATAATATCGGCTCAGGCAAAATCTTCGGCGACGGCGCGCTTATCGACTTCCCGGTTAACTGGAAAAACACCGTGTTCGGCGGAATTGACTGGTCGAACGGCACAACAATTCTTTCCGCGATTATCGCTATCGTTCCGATTTCGCTCGCAACAATGATGGAGCACATCGGCGACATCAGCGCGATCGGTTCAACCGTCGGCAGGAACTACATTGCCGATCCCGGCCTGCACAGAACGCTCCTTGGCGACGGCTTGGCTACAACCCTCGCTTCGCTGTTCGGCGGCCCTGCAAACACTACATACGGCGAGAACACCGGCGTGCTCGCGCTTACAAAGGTTTACGATCCCAAGGTTATCCGTATCGCGGCTTACTTTGCGGTTGGTATTTCGTTCTTCCCGATTGTCGCAGCGCGTATCGGCACAATCCCGAGCTGCATTATCGGCGGTATCTCGCTTGTGCTCTACGGTATGATTTCCGCTATCGGCGTGCGCAACCTCGTTGAAAACCACGTTGACTTTACAAAGAGCCGCAACCTCATCGTGGCGGCGGTTATCCTTGTTTGCGCGCTCGGTCTGCAGGCTGACACCGTTAGCTTCAACATCAGCAGCGCGAACATCACACTTTCACCGCTCGCAGTTGCTTCTATCGCAGGTATCGTGCTCAACGCGATCTTCCCCGATAAGGACTACAAGTATAAGAAAAGCAATAAAAGCACATAAGACATAAGATATAATTTAAGCCTGTCCGTTTTGGACAGGCTTTTTTAGAGTTTAAAGCCTCCACCGTCAAAACGGGGGAGGTGGCATTTTGCTTTGCAAAATGACGGAGGGGGCAGACGTTTCCTCTAACGTCACGTTTTGAAAAGAAAAATATATAAATATCGGTTGCGCTTTTCAAAAAAGTATGATAGAATAAATTTGCGACATAAATCTAAATAATAGTATACATTTTGGGTACTGTGTTTTTATTACCCGGTAAAAACGCTGGCTCTACTTTAACATTACCCAAAATGGCTAAAGATTTGTGTCGCAACAAAAATGAGCTGTGCGTTTTTCTGCGTGGCTCATTCGTGAGACACGCATTTTTTATATTGGTAAAAATGCACGCTCTAATAAACATACGCTTGAATGGATGTTTAGTTTTTGTCGCAACAAATTGAGCTGTGCGTTTTTCATGCGTGACTCATTTTCGAGACACGCATTTTTTATATCGGTAAAAACGCAGGCTCTACTTTACCATTCTCAAAAATGACTAAAGATTTGTGTCGCAACAAAAATGAGCTGAGCGTTTTTCATGCGTGGCTCATTCGTGAGACACGCATTTTTTATTTTGTGGCAGGTGTATTATGGAGCGCAACAGAAATGAATTTCTTGACAAAATAATAATCTTATCAATTTTAGAAAAGCAAAATTCGGATATTTATAACATTCAAGACCGGATATTAAAGCTCTCAAATGGTGACATATATTGCGATACACAGTATTTGAGCGTTATTATGATGCGGCTCAGAACTGAAAAGCTAATCGAAAAAGACAAAAACAATCCGCACGGACTGGAGCATAGGATTACCGAAAAAGGAAAGGCTGAATTGGCAAAACGCTTGCGTATGTTTTTCGATTATGAGCAAATAATTAAGAGCTTAAAGAAATCAAAGCCGATGACAGACGAAAGAGAAAAGTTTAATAACATATATAAATCATTTACCGGAAGTAAAGACTATCTCATAGCAGAAAAAACTTTGACAGATTTAATACACACGGCTTTTAAAACCGGTTGGGTTTCAGGCGGAGGAACACCTCCCGAGAACAGCACGGTTGCGGAATTATTAATAAAATAACAAACACACCTCGAATTAAATCGGGGTGTGTTTTACGTTGTTACATTTTATTTATCAAATATCAATCGACTTAAAGCTCTCATCAAGGATTGTGTAGGAGTTCTTGAATTTTTCAAGCTCCTCGCCGGTCAGCGACAGCTCAAGAATTCTGTTAGCGCCGCCGCTGTTGATAATGCACGGATTGCCGATAAATACCTCGTTGCGCAGACCATACTCTCCGCGGAGCCTTACGGACGCGGTGAATACCGAATTTTCGTTGTTGAAAATCGCGCGGACAATTCTGCAAACCGCCATACCGATGCCGTAGTAGGTCGAGCCCTTCGCCTTGATAATCTCATAAGCCGCGGTGCGGACGTCGTTGCTGATGCGGTCGAGGTCGTCCATCTTGTATCTGTCGGGATATTTTTCGAGCATATCGAGCACCGGATTAACCGCCATCATCGCCTGGCTCCACGGCACGAACTCGCTGTCGCCGTGCTCACCGATAACATAGGCGTGCATATGGCGCGGATCAATCTCAAAATACTGTCCGAGCAGGTAGCGCAGTCTTGCGGTGTCGAGCGTTGTGCCTGTACCGATAACCTTGGCGGCGTTAAAGCCCGAAAGCTCGTAGGTTACTCTTGTCATTATGTCAACGGGGTTGGTGGCTACGAGGAAAATTCCGTCAAAGCCGCTCGATACCACGCGCGGAACGATTGAGCTGAACACCTTGGTATTGCGCTGTAAAAGCTCCAGACGGCTCTCGCCCGGCTTTTGCGCAACGCCTGCGCAGATAACGGCGATGTTCGCATTTGAGCAATCGCTGTAGTCTCCAAAGTAAATCTTCATACTTGAATTTGAGAACGCAAGACCGTGGTTGAGGTCCATCGCCTCACCCTTCGCCCTTACATCGTTAAGGTCAATCAGCACAAGCTCGTCGCAAACGCTCTGGTTAAGCGCGGCATAGGCAAAGCTCATACCTACCATACCTGTTCCGATAAGCACAACCTTTCTGTTGTTGTTAGCCATAAAAATACCCTCTTTCTGTATTATTGTTCCGCTTTTATTGTAGCAAATTCAGGCGGAGATGTAAAGAGGTTTATTTAATTGAAAATTGATAATTGATAATTGATAATTTTGGTCGGGGAGATAGGTTAGATTGTCCGAAACGTTTAGCTCCCGATTGAATTAATATGGTGCTTTACAAATTGATAATTGATAGTTGATAATTGATAATTTCGGGTCGCTTCGCTCCGATTTATATAATTCGGGTGCGGGAAATTCCCCTGACAGGGGAAATGTCGCAAAGCGACAAAAGGGTTGCCGTCCGGCTACGGAGAGCCCGCCCTTAATTGTCCATTTTCCATTATCAATTTTCAATTCATAAAAAACAGCCCCTCTTACGTAAAACAACGAAAGAGGGGATGATTATATTAAGGTTTATTTATTCTCAACCAGCTTGATGAGCTCGTCGCGTGAAAGCTTCATACTTCTTGACAGCTCGTCGTTGGGGATTACCCTGAGAACCTTGCCGTCGTAGCGCGATACAAGCACGCTTGCCGGCTTGCCGTCGATTTCAACGGTTTCCTCGGTGTAGTCCTCGTTAAGCGGAACCTGCTTTTTGAGAGTTGATCTCTCGGTGAGCGCGCCGGTGGGGCAGAGCTCAACGCAAAGTCCGCAGTTGGTGCAGTTTGTCTGATCAAGCGGAAGCGCGAACGCCGGAGAAACGTCGGTTTTAAAGCCTCTGCCGAGCAGTCCGATTGAGTGCAGATCCATAACCTCGCGGCAGGATCTTACGCACAGACCGCAGAGAATACACTTGGCGTTGTTTCTCTCGATAAACGCGTTGGCGTCGCGGTTGTATTTCTGGGGCATTTCGCCCTTAAAGCGCTCCGGGTTGATGTCGTAAAGCTGAGCGACGGACAGGAGCTTACACTTGTAATACTCGCGGCAGCCGCACTCAAGACATCTCTGAGCCTCAGCCTGAGCCTCTTCCTCGGTAAAGCCGAGCGATACCTCGTCAAAGTTTTTATTTCTAACGTCCGCAGGCAGAACCTTGGGAGTAATTCTGCTCTCCTTCTGTCTGTCGGAGTAGTCGATTGTGCTCTCGTCGCGCTTGCTGATGTAGGGAACTCTTGTGTCGAGCGGCATACCGTTGAGGTAAGCGTCAACAGCCTTTGCGCAGCGGTCAGCCTCGCCGATTGCCTCAATCGCGATTGAAGCGCCTCTGTTTGTGGCGTCACCGATTGCGAATACGCCCTCGAGGTCGGTTGTGAAGAAGTCGGGATCGGCTTCAATGTTTCCTCTGTCGTTGAGCTTAAGCTCGGCAACGTCGCCCTGAACGAGCTTTTGACCGATAGCGAGGATTACACTGTCAACCTCGATTTCCTCGGTCTTGCCCTCAACGGGAACAGGTCTGCGCCTTCCCGAAGCGTCGGGCTCACCGAGCTCCATAATCTGGAGGGTAATCGACTTAACCTTGCCGTTCTCGCCGTTGAACGAAAGCGGATTTGTGAGGAACTTGTAGATTACGCCCTCTTCCTCAGCCTCGTCAATTTCGAGCTTGTCGGCAGGCATTTCGTTACGTGTACGTCTGTAAACAACGTAAACTTCCTTAGCTCCGAGTCTTACCGCGGTTCTGCAGGCGTCCATAGCGGTGTTACCGCCGCCGCAGATCACAACCTTCTCACCGATTTCGGGAGCGTTGCCCTTGATTACGCCGCGAAGGAAGTCGATACCGCCGTAAACACCCTCGAGATCCTCGCCGGGAGTGCGCATTGAGCTTGATTTCCAAGCGCCTACCGCAACGATAACCGCGTCGTTTTCAGCCTTAAGAGATTTAATTGTAAAGTCCTTGCCGAGCTTTACGTTGTTGACAAGCTTAACGCCTGTCTTTTCGATGATGGCGATTTCCCGGTCGAGCACATCCTTGGGAAGTCTGTACTGGGGAATACCGTAGCGCAGCATTCCGCCCATCTTTTCCATCATATCGTAAACAGTTACGCTGTGTCCCATAATCGCGAGGTAGTAAGCGGCTGTAAGGCCAGCAGGGCCGCCGCCGATGATTGCTACCTTTTTGCCGGTTGAAGCCGCAACGTCGGGAGTGTAGCTGTCTGCTTTAAGGTCCATATCAGCCGCAAAAGCCTTTAGCTGAGCGATGTTGATAGGCTCCTCAACGTTCTTTCTGCGGCAAGCCTTCTCACAGGGGTGAGGGCAAACGCGTCCGATTGAAGCCGGAAGCGGAATTTTGTTTTTGATGAGCTTAAGCGCGGACTCGTACTCGCCGTTCGCGATAAGTCCCACATAGCCCTGGCAGTCGGTATGAGCCGGGCAGTTGAGCTGGCAGGGAGCAACGCAGTCGCCGTCGTGGGCGGACATCAAAAGCTCCATTGCGATTTTTCTCGACTGAACAACTCTGTCGCTCTCGGTATTGATAACCATACCCTCGCTTGCCTTTGCCGAGCATGAGCGGAGAAGCTTGGGAATACCCTCTGCCTCTACAACGCAAAGTCCGCATGCGCCGTAAACCTCAACAGCCTTGTCGTAGCAAAGTGTGGGGATGTAGATGTCATTAAGGCGTGCCGCCTCTAAAATTGTAGAGCCTTCGGGGGCTGTAATTTGCTTTCCGTTAATTGTAAGATTAATCATTTTCAGCCCTCCTTATTCCTTAACAATAGCGCCGAACTTACATGAAGTGTAGCACTTGCCGCACTTAATGCACTTGTCGGTGTTAATAACGTGTGGATTCTTAACCGTGCCGGTAATCGCGTTTACCGGGCAGTTTCTCGCGCAAAGCGTACAGCCCTTACACTTGTCGGCAATAATCCTGTATTCGATGAGGTCGCTGCATTCGCCTGCAGGACACTTCTTGTCGTTTATATGAGCCTCGTACTCGTCGCGGAAGTACTTGATTGTGGTGAGCACGGGGTTGG
>JAFSZY010000005.1 GCA_017458845.1 Ruminococcus sp. | reverse complement strand
TCCCTAGCGGGAGACGGCTTCCTGAGCCGGAGACGGCAAACCCTTTGTCGCATTCGCGACATCTCCCTTAGTAAGGGAGTCTCCCTTTTGTCGGCGTTGCCGACATTTCCCCTATCAGGGGAATTTCCCAAGGGAAGCCTTTTCTACTCTGAATTGCAGCAGGGAATAGTATTCACTGACCACTGATTATATACTGTCTGTTTCAAGATTATCTTTCGACGCGATGACCTCCGCTCTCAGAGCGTCGTATTCTTCCCAGAGCTTTTCGTTAGTGTATTTCTTCCACTCCTCAATGTTTCCGCTCATAAAAAACTCACGCATATCTGTAGCGGAGATATCGATAATCTTGGGTACATAGAGCTCTGAGGAGTCTATTCCGTCAATCCCGTCGAACCAGTCCAGACGGCGCTCCTCCTTGCCCGAGACAAGCATATCGGGAGCCCTGCCAAAGCGTTCACGGGCGTTCTTGAGCACATACTCTCCCCACGCGCTGTTGTTGCCCACACCGATGTCGGGCAGGGGATAGACGACAACCTTGTCGCCGCAGACTTTCTTGAGAATTCTCTCGCGGGTTTCGTACGAAAACGGGTTCTTAAAAGTGCCCGATTCCTGAGACGAGCCGACAAAAATCCCGACGGTATCGCAAATCTCTACCGCCTTGTCGATGATATACTCGTGACCTTTGTGGAACGACTGAAACCGCCCGACAATCAGCCCGAGCTCAAACGGTTTTTTGTTCATAAAACCACCCCCAGCTCCTTATATTAATCGTCAAATAATTTTTCGTGAATGTCGCAGTATGTTTCCGTGAGCTCGTCTAGCCACTTAGCCGCGAGCGACATTTTCTCCATAGTTTTTTCCTCAGGGAAGATTGAAAACAGCATTGAAGAAATGAGCGCCAAGGTGTTCGCGCTGGAAATGGCAGGGGCTGAAATCCCGTAGCCGCCGCGCTGACTGAAAGACTCGCTGCCGTCGCGAACGCCCAGCCTGCCGAAAGTCCCCTGGGGAGAAGCGTGTACGGTCTGGTTCGCCACGGTGTAGTTTTCGCGCCACACGTCGGCGTCCATATCGCAGAGTTTTAGAATATCCCCGAAGGTGACGTGCTTTTTGTGTTCTGAGAACTCGCCGCACTCCATCGCCCAGTCGTAGCGGTCCTGAGAGCCCGAAGCCTCAATGAATTTGGCGGCAACCGCTTCGCCGTATTTGTGTATAAAAGAGCTGATTACACTCAGCTCGTACATCGAGCGCCACCGCGCAAAGGCCCCGTCGGGAAAGCCGTTTTTAATCAGCGTGAGTATCTCAAGATACTGCTGTGAGGCTCGCCTGTGGAGCTCCGCCAGAGCTTTCAGGGTGCTGTGTTTGTCCTTGGTTCTTTCCTCGGACAGAGAGGACAGGTAGTTGTCGTACGCCGAAACAGCCTGAGCGATAATGACGTAAAAGCACTCCGACTTTACAAAAGCCGTTGCCCAGTTTCCCTCAAAATAATCCGAGAAGTTTTTTTCGTCGGCTCTCAGCTTTGCGATACCGGTGAACACCGAAGCCGTATCTCCTTGTGAAAACCCCGCTTTAGTAAAAGAATTTGATAAAGAATCGCGGTCGTTTTGTTTCATCATAATCACCTGTTAACGTAGTAATAAAAATATTCTATCATATTTTTGATATTATTCAAGTTTATGTTTTGATTGACACCACTAGCTTGTTTTGTTAGAATAGTTTTATGGAGATGAAACTATGAAAAAATTAATCGCGTTAATTATGGCTGTAATACTGTGCGCGTCGGTTTTCGCGGCGTGCGGTGAAAAGCAAAAGACCGTCCCCAAGGGACTTCCGTCCGGTTCGGTAAACGATGATTCGGACACGGAAACTATCAAACAGTTCGTTGTTTGCGATCAGAAGGACATTAAGATTACGACCAAGAATATCGGGTACAGCGAGGCGGGCGGCAAGCTCACCCACAAGGCTCTATATCTCGAGGTCAAGAACGGCTATAAAAAGGACATTGAGGTGGATATTATAAAATCCTCCGTCAATAACTATATGATTCCATCCGACAGCACCGTTAAGGTTGAATCGGGCAAGACCAAGGAATTCGCAGTTTCCTTTGACGTTACCAAGCTCAACAACAGCGAGATAACCACCTTTGCCGTCATTGAGTTTGTCACATCGGTAAAGGACAGCGAGACAGGCGACGTTATATTTGAAACCAAACCCGTCAAGGTTAAGACCTCGGCGTATGACGGCTTTGAATATGTGTCCGACCAGACAGGAACCGTCGCGTATAATGGAAACAGAATCAGAGTAGTTATCCAGGAAATCTACTATGACGAATTCTCGGGACAGTGCATAAACGTGCTCGTTATGAACAACAGCCCCAAGAATATTTCTCTAAGCCTTACGGACAGCAAATTAAACGGCAAAAAGGTTGACCCGATTTATTGCTCTGACGTTCTCGCCAGGAAGAAGGACGTAAGTCCCATAGCCTTTGACGCGGATATCGAGGGCGAGCAGATTGAAACGTTCACTACGTCCTTTACCATTGTCGACTCTGACACAAACAAGACCATTGTCAAAAAGACAAAGCCCGTCACCGTAAAGTTTGATAATGAGGAATAAAGTGAGAGTATAAAATTTAGAGATTAATTTGTTTACGAACCGACCGCCTATTAGAAGCGGTCGGTCTTTTATGAAAAACAGTAAAATATGATTGACATATTGTTTTTTTGGTGATAAACTAAAAACAGCAAAAAGGTAGAAACAGGCATTGGTTTTTAAATTTTCCGCATTGTTTTTAGATGTTTATTTTTGTTTATGCAAGTGAGCCTTAGTAAACAGAGAATAACAAAGCTATTAATTTAAGCTCCATTGTCTGACAAAGACATTGCTTTCCCGGGAGGCAGTGTATGTTGTCGGATGTTTTTTTTACCTTTTTGTCAAATAACAAAAAGGAGATTTTTATGAACAGAAAAGAAATTGAAAAAATTGAAAGGCGTATAGGTTATCCGTTTAAGAATAAGGATTTACTTCAACAGGCGTTTGTAAGACGTTCTTATTCGCGTGAAAACGGCGGCGGAGATAATGAGGTTTTAGAATTTATAGGAGATACGGTTCTTGACTATGTAATTGTAAAATTGTTGGTTGAGTTATTTGGTTTTATCGATAACAAAGACGGCGATTATAACGAGTTCTTTTGTGATTATGACGAAAGCAAGCTTACGAATATTAAGCGAAAGCTGGTAGAAAAAGAAACCCTGGCATATCGAATTGATTTATTAGGCTTCGCCGAGTACTTGATACTTGGAAAGGGCGATATTAAAAATGAAGTATACAAAACACTGTCTGTAAAAGAGGATTTATTCGAAGCAATAATTGGAGCTGTTGCGATTGATTCCAAATGGAATATAAAGGATCTGGAAGAGGCAATTGAAAACATGCTGGACCCGTTATATTATATATCCGATAAAACTGAATGGCAGTGTGTTACGTTAATTCAAGAATGGGCAAGGAAAAAGTATAATACAACTGCTGATTTTGTGTGTCATTCTTCATATGAAAACCCTGTAATGCTAAAGCGGGCAAATTGGATACAGAATCCTAAAACAGGTTCAGCAAAATATGATTGTCTTATAATTGTAGATGGCTTTGATTCTGAGTTTAGAGGGTTTGGAGAGTCACCTAATGAAGCTCGGCTTGACGCCGCAAGAGTAGCCTATGATTATCTTAAAAAAAATGGTTTGTTTTTTTCTATCAGGGACGAAATCGAGCAATCAAGCAAAGAAAAGGCGATAAATCAGCTTGAAACGTTAGCGCGCCGCGGTTACTTTGAAATCCCCGAATACAAATTTACGGAAACTCACGACAAAGACGGCAATCCGATTTGGCAGGCGACTTGTATTATTGAAGATTTTGAAAAAGTCTTTAACGCGGCTTCAAGCTCGAAAAAAAACGCAAAGAAAGAAGCGGCGCTTGAAATGCTTAATTATGTTTTAGAAAACTATGAGGAGGATTAATTATGATTTTTGATTATAACAACGGTGATTTTATTCAAAAGCTTTCCGATGATACGGGTATGAACCGCGAAGGGGAGTTGATTACCAGATCAGGCGATAATATGGCGATTAATCTGAACACGGGAGAATTGCACGCTGTCTCGGGCTGGGATGATAAAGAGGATAACTGACAATATGATTTGAAATAACTGAATACGAACCGACCGCTTGTGAAAAGCGTTCGGTTATTTCTTTTATGGAATTATTTCTTCAGTCTGATTTAAAACACTTTTCGCCCATTATGAATTGGTTAAACCTCTATTAGCAGAGTTGAAAAATTATCATAAAAAATTATAATTATAGGTACAGATTTTTTGTTTTCCTCCGTCTATATTTATAGAGTTAACTCCAACAAAAACAGGGAAAGATAATGAGAAAGAGCAAAGAGAAAGAATTCGAAAAGCTATATGCTGAGTTTAAGGACTCCGTATTTTGCGTTTCGCTGATTTATCTCAAGGATTATCAGCTTGCTGAGGACGCAACGCAGGAGACCTTTATTAAGGTACTCTCTAAACTCAAAAGTCTGAAAGACGAAAGCAAGGCAAAGGCGTGGATATCCAAAATCGCAATCAATGTTTGTCGTGATAAGCTCAGACATTCAAGCAGGCGAGAGATTCCCTCGCAGACCTTGCCTGAGGATGTTGCCCACAGCAGTCACACAGACCTTCGGCTAACTGTAGGCGAGGCTATCGGAAAGCTCAGCCCCGAGCTCAGAGAGGTTGTTATTCTCTACTACTATCAGGGCTTTTCTCAGCAGGAGATTGCCGATATTTTAAGAATCCCGCTCTCAACCGTAGGCTACCGCCTGCGAACCTCTAAAGCTCAACTCAAAATCTATCTGAAGGAGGATATACGATGACTGAATTAAGCGCATTGATTCAGAATGAATACAAAGACATTTCATTTAATATGGAGGCGGCTCAGGTCGTTTCAATGTACAATAAACAGCGCCGTAAAAAGGTTACGTTGCTTGCAGGCTCGACATTATGTGTGATAATGGCATTAAGCGTATTCTTTCAGGTTAATCCAAAAGCTTTTGAGTCGTTTATGCTTTCAACAAGAGAATTTTTTAACAATCTTTTCTCGGGTTACAGCACGGTCGGCGTTACTCAGCCGACTACAATTCCCAGTGTGCCCGCTGTGATTGCGGCTGATACCAAGGAAACCGAGTCTTTGGATTCTGAACCCGAGCTGAAGGAAAGCAGAAAAGCTCAGAGCTATAATAATACCGAACCGACAGAACCGTCACAGAACGGACTTACGCCCGCTGAGACGTCTCCCGATTCCGAAAAAGAAACACAGGCAACAGAAAAACCAACTGAAAAACCAGCCGATACACAACCGACAACATCGGGAGTGAATTCGAAAACCCTTGATACAGCCAAAATCAAATATATAAAAGTTTCGAGCAAGGCTATCAGAATTACAAAGTGTATTCCTACAAACAACAGAATGGTTATTCCCGAGGTGATTGACGGTTACACCGTTACCGAAATAGGAGAGGGTATCCTGAAGGGATATACAAGTGTTTATGAGGTTGTTTTACCCGATACAATAACAAAAATAAAAGACAAGGCGTTTATGGGCTTGTACGCGTTGGAGTCCATAAATATCCCGAAGAGTATTAAGAGTATAGGCGCTTCGGCTTTTGAGGATTGTACTGCAATTGAGTCAGTTAATCTGTACAGCGTTGAATCAATCGGCGCCGCGGCGTTTATGGGCTGTGAGAGTATCACAGAGATAACAATACCCGAAACCGCCAAAACTGTGGGTACGAAAGCGTTTTATGATTGCAGCGGATTGGAGAGCGCTGTTATAGGTTCAAATTGCGATGACGGAAACGATGAAGCGGACAACTTTACGTTCAGCGGTTGCGACAGCTTGAAGAGCGTTTCGTTCCTTAACGGCGTAACCTCAACGTGTCCGTATCAATTCTATCAATGCCAGGCGCTGAAAACCGTTGAGCTGCCCCAAACAATCAAGGAAGCAGGACAGTCATCATTCAGCTGTTGTACGGCACTTAAGAAAGTGGATTTGCCTGAAGGACTTGAAATGATAAGTCAAAGAGCTTTTTATAAATGCTGTTCTTTTGTTGAGATAAAACTCCCTGAAAGTCTTAAATCCATATATAAGGAAGCGTTCTACGCCTGCAAGGATGTTACTGTTGTAACAGTGCCGCGAAGCGTTACGGTTATGGGAGCAATGTGCCTCGGTTACACGTATAACGAAAACAAAATCAGCGGCTTTACAATACGCGGATACGAAAATACAACTGCTAAAACATACGCGAAAAACAACGGCTTTAAGTTTGAAAGTTTGGGAGGAGCTCCCAACCCGACAACTGTTACGCTTGAAAACTATATAGTTATTCTTGACGCGGGTGATACATATACGATAAAATATTCTGTAGAAAACCCAAACGGCGAAACAACTTTCAAATCAAGCGATGTTTCCGTGGCAGAGGTCAGCTCAAGCGGAATTGTAACAGCTAAGAAGTCGGGCAAGGCTACCATAGACGTTACAAATAACGGCGCGACAAGACAGCTTGTTGTTATTGTTCAGTAAGGAGGAAGCTATGAGAATTTTAAAAAGAAGTATTGCTTTAATTATAGCCTGCTTGCTTGTAATAAGCAGTATGCCTGCCGTGTTTGCCGAAGAAGAAATTAAAACGTATGACAATTTCGAATACATTGTTGAGGACAGTCATATAGCCGTTATTAAATATATCGGTTCGGCTTCCGAGGTTGTTATTCCCGAAAAAATTGAAAATCTGCCCGTCGAAAGGCTTGGCAGGGCTTTTGAGGGTAACTTAATTCTGACATCGGTTAGAATGCCTGATTCGTTAAAAGAGATTGGCAACTACGCTTTTTCAAGCTGTGAAAACCTGAAAAAAGTTGAGTTTGGAACAAATACAGAAATATTAGGGGCAGCAGCATTTCTTAATGATACATCGCTTGAGTCAGTAACCCTGCCTGAAAGCCTGAGGTTGATAAAGGGCTCTGCTTTCAACAGTTCCGCCCTTAAACAAATCAGTATTCCCGAAGGTGTTACCAGTATTGAATCATATACGTTTTTTGAATGTAAATCGCTCAGTGAGGTTGAACTTAACGACAATATAACACAGATAAAGGATTACGCCTTCAGAGGATGTACAAGTCTGAAAACTATCGACCTGCCACAAAACCTTGAATTTATAGGCGAATATGCTTTTATGTTCTGTACTTCGCTTGAAAAATGTATTGTACCCGATTCCGTAACTTCAACAAAAGCGGGAATTTTCAAGGGCTGTTCGTCACTTAAAGAAGTTAATCTTCCAAAAGACTATACAGTTATTCCGAATGAGTGCTTTTACGACTGCAGTTCGCTTTCTGAATGTGTAATACCCGATGGTATCACTTATATCGGTTGGGATTCGTTCAGAGGTACGGCTGTTAAGACTATGATTATTCCCAACTCTGTCAAAAAAACAGGCGCAAGAGCGTTTTATGAGTGTAAAAAACTTAGAAAAGTTAAAGTGCCGTCCTCACTTTCGTTGATACGCGAGGAGGACTTTTACGGCTGTTCAGCGCTGACTGAGGTAACTATTGAAGAGGGTGTTCAAACAGTCGGTACACGAAGTTTTGCCGATTGTACATCACTAAAGAGCGTGCACCTCCCGAGTACCGCGGTTAATAATAATGTCGGCAGTTTTCAGGGATGTGTTTCTCTTGAAGAAATCAATATCCCCGAGGGTACAGTTACGCTTTACGACAATATGTTTGACGGCTGTTCCTCGCTTGAATCAATAACAATACCCGAAGGGGTAAAAAACATTAATGAGTACGCTTTTTCTAAATGCACTTCTCTGAAAAAGATTGATTTGCCCGACACAGTTACATACTGCGGAAAAGGCGTTTTTGAAAATTGCACAAACCTAGAAGGATGTAATTTAAGCTCAAAAATCAGCAGCATTAATAATAGTCTGTTTAGAAAATGCACGTCGCTTAAGAGTATAAGAATTCCTAAAACAGCGCAGGCAATCTATCCGTACGCATTAGTAAACTGTCCGTCGCTTAGAGATGTATATGTTCTTAATCCGTCGATAGAATTCAAACAAGGCTGCGGTATAGGAGTAACAGACTCTTATCTTCAGCCTGATAAAAATCTGATGATTTTCGGATACAGCGGTTCTACCGCGGAAAAATACGCGGCGAATTATAATCTGAAATTTTTTGACCTTAATCTTGATATTTCACAGCATAATACTGTTATCAATCTTAATAGCGATATTATTGAGTTAAAACAGCATTTTACTAAGAAAATAAGGTTCACTGTCGATGACCCGTGCGGCCCGACTCGTTTTGAGTCGACGGATACAAGCGTTGCCGTGGTTGACGGAGACGGCGTTGTAAAGGGTGTTTCTATTGGTAAAGCCTACATAGCTGTTACAAACGGTAAGGCTACCGTAGTGGTTGAGGTGAACGTAACCGAAGCGGATATTGACCTTGAAAATGAACAGCAAAATGACGACTACCAATACTATTTTGCTGAAGATGATAACGAAAATATTTATATCCGTATCACTAAGTATATAGGTGCGGAAACCGACGTTGTCATTCCCTCCAAAATAGAGGGATATCCCGTTAAAGAAATAGGCGAGGAAGCGTTTTTCGGAGAGCCGTTTATTGATGAAGACAGCGGTATAGAATACGACGGAAAATTGGATGTTGAGAGTATTGTAATCCCCGAGGGTGTTGAATCGCTTGGCAGAGCGGCGTTCTATGGGTGTCTTGAGCTGAAGTCGATAAAATTCCCGAGCACAATAAAATATGTCGGAAATGCATTGTTTTACGGCAAGAATTCAATAGTCATAAACAATAATAACGTAAGCGTTGAGTTCCCGAGCGTGCAGGCGTATCTTGGTTTTGTCAATGTTTCTGGTGACAGCTTGCAGTATAATCTTCCGAGCCAGAACCCGTACAAACTTAT
The DNA here is from genome assembly GCA_017458845.1 of Ruminococcus sp. Taxonomy (GTDB): domain Bacteria; phylum Bacillota; class Clostridia; order Oscillospirales; family Acutalibacteraceae; genus Ruminococcoides. Next base: position 68,167 of record JAFSZY010000005.1, on the reverse strand, counting down.
TATCGGCGGCAAAGAGTTAAATAAGTTTGAGCTTGCGGATGGCGTAACCTCAGTCCCCAATTATCTTTTCTACAATTGCAAGAGTATCGAGAGCGTTACACTTCCCGACGGACTTGAAACTGTCGGCAAGTATTCGTTTTACGGCTGTTCATCGCTCAAATCGGTAAATATTCCCGCCAGTGTTGAGGATATTGATACTTACGCCTTTTACGGCTGTACTTCCCTTTCGGAAATCACACTTCCCGAATACCTGAAAAATCTGAGATATTACGCGCTTGCGGGTTCGGGCATACAAGCTGTTACTTTCCCCGCTAATACCCTTGTTTGGAGCTACGCGTGCGCGAACTGTACAAAATTGGAAAAAATAGTCGTCAACTGTAAGGCGATTCCAGATTATCGCCATGACATTTTCAAAGGATGTTCGGCTGTGAAAAGTATATATGAGGGCTATGGCGTTGCGGATTTGAACCGTAATCAAACTGATTATTTCAGGGGCATAACATCAAAACCAACGGGCTACGGCTACCTTAACGGCAGTTTAATAGCCTCATGCAGAGTAAACGGGTGGGAGTTTGTGTTGCTTCCTTATCCGTGGCAAACTCCCGATTCCGAGGGCTCGGACCTTGACCCGATTGATATTTATCCCAACTACTTCTACGACGCTGAGACAGACACCTATACAATGACCGACAAAGAGGGTTCAAACTCGGGTGAGGGCGCATATCCTAACGCAGAGGCTTGGTACGCCAAAAATGTTGTTTTTGACTTTGACAAGGAAGTGTGCCTTACGCAGTGGTGTACCCAGTGGATATACAATGTTGAAAATGTTGTGGTAAAAGGCAATGTGCTTGATATTGACAACAACGCGTTTATGTTCTGTCAAAACACACTCAAAACCGTTGAGCTCTCGGATAACGTCAGAATGATTGCCAACGGAGCTTTCAACGGATGCGACAATCTGACAACAGTCAAAGGCGGCAAAGGTCTCAAAAAAATCGGCTTGAACGCATTTGTGGAATGTACAGGACTCAGTGATATCAGTTTTGCCGAGTCAGCGGAACAAATCGGGCGCAGCGCGTTTTCGGGCTGTACGGGACTGTCTGATTTCAAGATCCCCGATTCCGTAAAAACAATAGGCAGCTGCGCTTTTGTAAACTGCTCGGGTGTTGACGAGGTGGAGATACCATCAACTGTTACAGAGATTGGGGAACACGCGCTTGGTTATATGTACAACAGCGAACAGGCTGAATACTACCCGATCCCCGGTTTTACGGTCATTACCGTTAAAGGCAGCGCGGGCGAAAAATACGCGCTTGAAAATGACTTTAAGATAGAGTATACTAAAGAGAGTAACCCCGCGGATAAAACCCCCGGACTTTCCGCGACAAAATATACTCTTGCGGCGGGCAAGGTGAAAACACTCAGGGCGTATAACTGTACGGTTAAGAGTTGGAAATCCTCTAACTCAAAGGTTGTCACCGTAAATAGCGGAAAGATTACAGCCTTAAAGAAGGGGACGGCGACTATTACCGCAACACTTACGACAGGTAAGAAGCTTACCTGTAAGGTTACTGTCAGCACATCCCCAAAGTTGTCTAAAAAGACAGTCTCCGTTAAGAAGGGCAAGACTGTTTCCGTCAAGATAACAGGAAAAGCCGCGGCTGTTAATAACGTGTATTCCAATACAAAGTACGCCAAGGTCGTTTCTAAGAATAACGCCGCGACAATAATTGTTAAGGGTTTAAAGATAGGCACTACAACCCTGAAGCTTAAGGTCAACGGTGTAGTCCTTAAGCTTAAAGTTAAAGTGAAATAGGTGAAAAATATGAAAAAAATAATTTCTTTTATTCTGTCCGCGTTAATGATGATTTCAATGTTTTCGTTTGGAGCTGTTGTTTCAGCGAAAACAAGTGTAAGCGCGACAAAAATTACACTGTCCAATGTATCCAAGGGAGTTAAAATCACTTGGAAAAAAGCTAAAGGCGCAAAGAAATATGTGCTCAGCAGGAAAGTTTCGGGAGCGAAAAAATATACTGTTATTAAGAAGTTTTCCAGCTCCAAGGCAAAAGCCTATACTGACAAAAAGGTTAAGGCGGGTAAGAAGTATACCTATGTCCTCAAAGCCGTAAACGGAGGAACTTCGGCAACCTCACCTGCAAAGTCAATAGTCAGACTTAAGGCTCCGACAAACGTAAAGGTTAAAGCTGTCAGTGATGATTTTGAATCATATTTCAAAATAACATGGAGCAAGGTTAAGGGCGCGAAAGGCTACAAAGTTTACCGTTCCGACTATAACGGCAAAAAATTCGGCAAGTATAAGTATATATGCAGCGAAAGTACAAATTCGTGCGAGGAATGGTACTATACGGAAAGCTCAGCCGCGGGAAAGTATTGCAAATACAAGATTATGGCGTATAACGGCTCATCAAAAAGCGCTATGTCGGCGGCTTCTTCCAAGATTGCAATGATTGACAACGTATGGTTAATGGAATTGGAGATGAATGACGACTATTCAGGTATCCGTGTAAGCTGGGATGAGGTTAAAGGAGCCGAAGGATACGAGATTTTCCGCGCGGGCGGTAAAAGCACCATTTTTAATTCGATAGTTAAGGGTTCGGATTTTAGCTCAAAACAAGATGAGCTCGGCTACACTGAATACTATTACGAAGATACTAACGTAACTTACGGCGAAACTTACACATATTATGTTGTCGCTTACAGCAAGTACGCAAGGTCTTCCGCAAAGTCCGAAGATTGTATCGACAGTATACTATGTCGCGAATACGACCTTCTGCTTGAAACAGGCGAGGATAACGCAAATACATTCCTTTCGGGATTTATAAATTTAAACGAATCAATCACTGAGGCTGCCTGTAAGGTGACATCAGACGACGAAAGTATAATTAAGGTGGAAACTGACACCGATACAAGCGGTAATAAAACTCTGAAACTTATAGGCGTGAAGCCGGGTGATACTACTGTCAGACTTGTATATGAATATTCATATGGTTCCGAAACGGAAACACTGGAATATATGAAATTCAGAATTCGCGTGCAGGACGAACCTGTTTACGGAGCTCAGCTCAAGGCAGGGGAGAGCGCAAATCTAAGCGCGTCTTTTACTGACCTTTTCGGCGCGGATTTAGGAGAGTCTCTAAAATTACTGTCTGATACGCTGCAAATAACGATGACCTCTGAGGATGAAAGCATTGTCAAGCCTGACGGTTCTTCGCTCATTGGTGTTGCGTCGGGCGAAACTAAGGTGAGAATGGTGATTGATATTAAGCAAGGTGTAATTAACGTCAAAGTCATTGATTTTACCTTTAAGGTGCTCGTAACGGATTAGAATTATAACATTAAGCATAAAAGAGCGGAAGCTTCGGCAACCGCTCTTTTGAAATAATAACTATTATATTGAATATTTGATGGTATTGTGCTACAATACATAAAAAACTTTCCTGATGTGGAGAAAGCGAAATGAATCATCACAAAAAACTTATCAGTGTATTTCTTTGCACGCTTCTCTGCTATGGAAACGCCCTGAGACTGTTGAGAACAGCGACTTTTTGAATTGTATTACAACGGCAAAACTCCCATGCAGACCGAGATAGCAAGTGAGCAAGCTTAGTACAATCCTCAGTATTAGGATTGTCTTAGACTAAATGTGCGGGCAAATTCTTTCTGCGCATCCAGCGACAAAACCCTTATTGTGTTTTTCGCTGCGTCTCATACGCTTATTGCCGCGGCAGATACAGCGACGGTCGCGTATGGTATAAGTAATATATAAAAAAGGAAAAAGAAATGAAAGAGTTAACTGTTGAGGCCGCTATTGAAAATATAGAGAAGGTCACAGATTTTATTAACGCCGAGCTCGAGGTTCTCGGTTGTTCATTTAAAGCCGAAACTCAGATTGATGTTGCCATTGACGAGCTGTTTGGCAACATAGCCCGCTACGCCTACAATCCCGAAACGGGCAAGGCTACGGTAAGGCTGGAGGTTGAGGAAAACCCGCTTTCAGTCATCATCACCTTTATCGACAACGGCAGACCGTTCAATCCGCTCCGTCAAGCCGACCCCGATATAACACTTTCGGCAGAGGAAAGAGAGATAGGCGGGCTCGGGATTTTCCTTGTGAAAAAGACAATGGATTTGATTGAATATGATTACAGGGACGGGCAGAATATCCTTAAGATAAAAAAGAGTATGAGGTAAGCGTTATGAAAAAATTTCGAACACACGCTACTGTTAAAAGTATCGCGGGTATCGTTTTGCTGCTTGTTCTGTTTTCCGCGATAGTATTAACCATAGGCTACAATGTTTTTACCGACGCGCTGTTGGAGCAGTATTCCGAGGGGGCTTATCTGACCGCGAAAACAGCGTCTTTGCATATTGTCGCGGATGATATGGACGAATATGAACAAAGCGGCGGAAAAGGCGAACAGTACGAAAAAGTATGGAAAGAAATGGACAGCCTGTGTAATTCCTCGGGCTCGACATTTATTTATGTAATAATCCCCGACACCAGGGATTACGCTCATATAAAGTTTATTTTTTCTACTATAGACCATAACAGCAAATTCACGAAGTACGATTTCGGTTATCTCAGGGAAACCACTAACGACGAGTATAAACAGAAGTATAAGGCGCTTTATGATAAAAAATCAGAGCGCGAAATGGTTGTCCGCGACAAGGGAAACATAGAAACCGACTCACACATCACTATGATGATTCCGCTTAAATCGAGCGGCGGCGAGGTCAAGGCGATTCTGTGCGTTCAGAGACAGATGGATGTTCTCACAAATATGCGCAACAGCTTTATTGATAAAATTCTGATTGCTCTCATCGCGCTCGTCGTTATAGTAATAATTGTTCAAAGCCTTTTCCTCCACCGCACGCTTTTGCGACCACTCAAGCTGATTTCAAACGAAGCGACGCGCTTCTCAACCGAAAACACCGTAGCGACAAAGAAACTCACCGAATCAATACATAACAGAGATGAAATCGGTCTGCTGGCGGAGTCTATTGACGGTATGGAGGAGCAGATACAGGCGTATATCGAGAACATCACCAAGGTTACCGCCGAGAAACAGCGCGTCAACACGGAGCTTGGTATGGCGACAAAAATTCAGGAGAGTATGCTGCCGAATGTCTATCCCGCTTTTCCCGGTAGAACCGAGTTTGATATATTCGCCAAGATGGATCCCGCTAAAGAGGTCGGCGGCGACTTTTACGATTATTTCCTTATTGACGACGACCATCTTTGCGTTGTAATGGCTGACGTCTCGGGCAAGGGAGTACCCGCGGCGCTGTTTATGATGGCTTCAAAAATCATTCTAAATAATAACGCTATGACAGGCAAATCGCCCGCTCAGATATTAACCGACACAAATAACACTATCTGCTCTAATAATCAGCTTGATATGTTTGTAACAGTCTGGCTCGGCATTTTGGAAATATCCACAGGCAAGCTTACAGCCGCTAACGCGGGCCACGAGTACCCTGTAATTAAAGCTCCAGGCGGTAAATATGAGCTTTATAAGGATAAGCATGGATTCGTAGTCGGCGGAATGAGCGGTATAGAATATAAAGAATATGAGCTCACGCTGCAGCCGGGCTCAAAGCTGTTTCTGTATACCGACGGCGTACCCGAAGCCGAAAACGCCGAAGAGGAGCTTTTTGGGAATGAGCGGATGCTTCAGGCTCTTAACGAAAAACCCGACGCGGATACTAAGGACACTCTGCTGAATGTCCGCAAGGTTGTAGATGATTTTGTTAAGGACGCGGAGCAGTTTGACGATCTTACAATGCTTTGTCTGGAATATAGGGCATAAGTAATAATACAAAACAACAATTTACCCCTGATTTGTAAATTAGATTGCAAATCAGGGGTGTTTTATCTGTATTATAAAAAATTTAAAAACTCCAATATCTGTTGTGCTTCTGTTGTAGTCGGTCTAATATAATTGTGTCAACAAAGAGAGAAAACACGAAACACTCTTAAGCTTATTTAACTTTAAAGGAGAAATCAAAATGAAAAAGAAATCATCGCTACAGTATTATCAGCAATCACAATCATCTCAATCGGAGCAATCGCAATGACTTCTGTTTTGGCAGTACCTCGCAGAATCGCTAATGAGAATTACCGCGGGCAGGGTACCGACAACGTAAGAGCAGTTGACATAATCAATATAGAAAACTACTTTATTCTACCCTAATTATTGAGAATAATCTTCAGGGGTCGGCTCAAAGATATCACTTTTGAGCCGACCCCATTTTTTAGTTGTTATTAAGAAAGTCAAGAAGCTGATTTACGCCTTTAGTATGTCTATGATAGGTGAAGTCAAGCTCCTCAAGATAATCAACACCTTCGGGTTCAAGGTGGTAATACACGCGGGTGCGCTTTTTGCCGACGGTTTTGTTGTATTCGGAAAGCTTCCCTTCAGATACCAGCTTATATGTGGCGGTGTATACCGTGTTTTGCGATATTTCGAGTAAGCCGCCTGACATTTCCTCAATTGCTTTCACAATCTCATATACATACCTGTCTTGATCTTTCAACAAAGAAAGTACAAGCAGTTCGGTTATGCCGTTCATAAAATAGTTTTTTGATCCCATAATGTACCTCATTCTGAATATGGTAACATTATACGACAAAAACAAACAAAAAACAATAGGTAATATTTATAAAAATATAAAGAGGCTCAGTTGGATGAAACTGAGCCTCAGAGTTTTTAACAATAAAGGGGGAGTAAGTTATCAGGTGATTACACCGTTAGGAGCGCATTTTATAGTTACAGAACGAGTATAGTCGCTATAGCCTCCAGCAGAAGTGTGTCTTGCTTTTGCGGTTGCTTTAGCTGTATTACCGCTTTTGCTGTGAGAAGCGCTAACGATTGACCAAGTTGAGCCTGGCGCTCCAGCCGCGTGGGCTGCTTCAATACACGAAGAGTAAACGCCGTTGTATGTGAACTTGCCTGTAACCGTAACATACCACATTGTAGCGCCTGAGCTGTTGTAGTATCTTGAGGTTTTTGAATGTACAACAGTTCCCTTTGCGCCGTCATCGGGAATCAGATTTGCGTCATCGTCAAAATATGTGACAATGTAGTCGCCGTTTTCCAGATATTCTATCTCATAACCGCTGGGGTCGTTTTCATCCGCATAGGCGGAGAAAACAAATATTGTGCTTAGTATTGCCGCTACTAAGACAAATGAAAAAATCTTTTTCATAATTGTTCCTTTCTTGTTTATTCATTTTTTTCTTGATAAAGCTCATCAAAATTTTCGCTTTTAACAGCATCATTGTCGTTGCTTATTGTTTCAGAAAAATTATCTTTTCCAATCATTTCTTCTCTTGAAAACTGTATTTGATGTTGAACTCCAAATGATATATATGCTGATAGAGCTACTAATAAAGTGCAAATAAAAACGATGATTATAGCTTTAATATATTTCGAAATCTTAATCCTTTTAACTATTAAATCCGTGTCAATGTATGAGCAGTAATAATTGTTCGCGACCTCATAGGGCTTGCGATACTTTTTAATAAGCTCGGTCTTTGAAGTGATATTCTCCTCTTCAATCAAATCCTCAATATCACCGCTAATCTTACGCAAAAAATGACGTTCTTGCCGACCCATAATCGGAAAGAATTTTTTGGCGTCCGATATGTATTCTTTGCAGATTTTATTCATAAATAATCCCCCTTTATCATTTACAGAATACTTGACTAAATCAATTATATTCCATAAATGATATCTTATCAATAGTATATTATACAAAACATTTGTTGACAAAAGTATAAACAAATATTATAATTCTAATTAGATAATACATTATTTGACAAAAAAGGACAAGAGTGATGAAAACGGAATTTGGAGATTTTTTGAAAGAAAAAAGAAAAGGCAGACATTATACCGTAAAAATTCTTGCGAATCTAATAGGAAAATCCACTTCCTATGTTTCACAGCTGGAAAGCGGAATTCGCCCTGCTCCTAAAAGGGAAACTCTCGAAAAAATATCTGATTCGTTAGTTTTAAATAAATGTGAAAAAGAGAAATTGTTTGACCTTGCCGCTAAATCAAGAAACGCTCTATCGGATGATTTAACGGAATATATAAATTCTCATGAAGAAGTGAAAAAAGCGATTCGCTTTTCCAAAGGGAGTGATATCCCGGAAGAAGAATGGCACCAGTTTTATAATCAACTAAAAGATAAGTTTTATATATAATTATTAGGTCTTTGGACGAATTGGATAAATTTGGCTAATAGCGCTTCAATTGAAAATATCACCCCATTTCAACAATAAAAACCTAAACTCTCAAAATATTATATAACTGCAAAGTGAAATTACAAAAACGAGCCTATTACTATAGTAACGGCTCGTTTTATTGCGCAGAATTATTTCTTCTTCATTTGGCTTTTAAAACACTTCTTGTCAAACTCGGGGTTGAAGGCATAGAAGTTCTTTTCGTCGAGCTTGTCGGTGAGGATTCTGAGGTTCTCGCCGAAGCGTTGATAGTGCACAACCTCGCGCTGACGCAGGAAGCGGATAGCGTCCTTGACGTCGGGGTCGTCAGCGAAGCGAAGGATGTTGTCGTAGGTTGTTCGGGCTTTCTGCTCCCATAAGGCTATGTAAACACCACGTCAGAGTACACGCTCGATATTTTCAAAGCTTTGCTTTTAACGAGTAGAAACAAGCCGTTAAGCTTGTTGCGTTCAGTATGAGGTTTTAACTCGTACTGAACGGCATATGTCCCGATGTTTTAGCAGAGGGACATATACTACTGTTATAAATTCCAATGAATATTGATTATGCGGTGGTTTTTATTACCGCCGACTTCTATGTAATCAATTAGTGTATTGACAGTTACGCTGTCTAATTCCTTTATATCTTTAAATCGTTTGATAATCTCAATCTGATTGTTTGTGTTGTCTATTTGTGAGGTTAAATAGTCGATCTCTTTTTGATAATCGGCTATATCATTTTCTAACGCCTGCTTATGATTTTTGCAGTCCATAGACAACATCAAAAAATCATCTTTAGATATTACTTCATCTATTTTATCAATATAAAGATTTTTGAAACGTCTGTCTAATTTTTCGATAGATAATTGAGCAGTTCTGATTTTTGATTTTAGTGTTTCAATTTTATCATCATATCCGTTTGAGATATTCAGGTTTTTCGATATGTATTCTTCATCAATAAACTGATTGTAAAGCTGTTGAATTTGTTTGAGGACTTCTCTGCGTAGTACGTTTTCAGAAACAAATGTACCCGAACATCTGTCGCTTGCGAAGTAATGAGTACTGCAACGGTAATAGCGTTCGTGATGTGTATAGTAGATACGCATTGAACTACCGCAGTTTAAGCACTTTACCTTACCCGCAAAAACATTTGGCTCTCCCGTATTACAGGATTTAGGCTTTTTATCTCTTATTCGCTGTACCTTATCCCAAGTGTCTTTGTCTATAATCGGATTGTGCGTACCCTTGACAATATCCCATTCATCTTTAGGTTTCTTACGTTTCTTGTTCGATTTATAGGATATGTTTTCGGACATTCCCTGAACGGTACAGCCGAGATAAACCATATTTGATAACATTCTACTGATAGAATAAGTGTGCCAAATATCCGAACAATCTCTGTGTGCGTTTTGAAAAGGCTGACCGTGAGCTTTTTTGTAGCTTGCGGGATTTGGAATACCTTTCTCATTGAGCTTTCGGGCAATAGGGGTAATGCCGTAGCCCTTTAAGTATAAGTCAAAGACATAACGGACAACCTCAGCAGCTTCTTCATCAACAAGCAAATGATTTTTGTTATCGGGGTCTTTTATATAGCCGTATGGAGCAAAAGCCCCGACCCATAAGCCTTGTTTACGTTTGGAAGCTAAAGTAGCCTTGACATTCTCGGACAAATCCTCTAAATACCATTGGTCAACAAGAGATGTGATTTGCCTTTGCTTACGGTTGTATTTGTTTGTGGAATCCGCATTATCGACAACGCCGACAAAGCGAATACCCCAAATAGGGAATAGACCGTTGACATATTTCTCGACAAGCTCCATATCTCTGGCAAATCGTGATTGTGTCTTGCAAAGCACCATATTAAATTTTTTGCTTTCCGCGTCTTTAATCATTCTGTTAAAGGCAGGACGTTCTCTGTCAGAACCGCTGTAATCCTCATCATTATAGATATTATAGATTTCTATGCCGTTTTCTTTACAGTAGTTCATCAGCATATTTTGCTGGTTGATTATGCTTTCCGAATCATCTTCCTTTCGTATTTTATCTCTGTCCTCCCTCGAAAGACGAACATATAAAGCCGCTTTCAAAGGAGAAAGGTTGTTGTTCTGTTGTAACATATAAACCGTACCCTTTCCTAAGAAAGCGTGTAATCCATATGTTATATAAACCACTGTTATTATAACATATGGATTACGTTACTTCAATGATTTACTTGCTTTTCAGTCGAATTATTTGTATTAAAGCCTCATTCACTTTTTGTTTAATTTTCTCTTGCTCCTTTGATTGAAATTCGCTTTTTACCTCTACCATTCTAATCACCTTATTATAAGAATTATATTAAAACATATAGTCCTCGTTTAAATAATATGCCTTGAATAAAACGCCTGTGTTAGTGAGAAAAACGCCTTGCTTATCTTTCGGGATTTTTTCAGCAGCTTCGGGTGTATCAAGAATAATTTGCGACAAAACTTTATCAGCGCGTCCGCAAATTCGAATATCAAAATTATTTTTGATTTGTCCTTTTAGGATTTCGCTGTCAGGTCTTTGCGTGGCAAAAATCAGATGAATACCAAAGGCACGCCCTTGCCGAGCCAACAAGGATATTTTGCTTTCGATTTGAGCAACGACAGCCTTGTTATCCTTATCAAAGCCCGTTTTATCAAGCAACTCAGCAATTTCATCACAGCCAAAAACTATTCGCTGTAAATTACAGTTGAATTTTTTATTATACTGTATAATATCTTTGCATTTATACTTGTCAAATAAAGCTATTCGTGTGTCTAATTCATTTTCGAGGTAAGTAAGTCGTTTTAATAACTTTTTGCGGGCTTCTTCAATACCTATTCTTGCATTTGTAAACACTTCCGCCTTTTCTCTCCATTGACCGTTGAAATCAACACCGCCTTTGAAGTCGGCTATATAAACATCAAAGCCCTTTTGTATGCATTGTGCTAACATAAGCTTGAACAAGACAGATTTTCCACTACCTGTACTTCCGCCTATTAAAATATGAGGTGAAATATCCAAATCAACAGAAACCGTGTCAAGCAAACTTTCTCCCAGTATAAGTTCGCTTGTTTTTTTAGATAATAACGAATTATCCCATTCAATTTTATCCGGCAATTTGTTTTTAGCAGGAACAGTTTTTAGCTGAATATGCTGTAAATCGTTACCGACAGTTATATCAACAATTTGTATATTCATCGCATTTTCTATAATTGATTTTTTCTCGTATTCTTTAAGCGGTATTGTTGGAGAGTAAAACTCGAACACTTCTGCTTTTCCGTCCTTGAAGCGAGAAACCAATAAAGGAGTTTTACCCGCTTTATCTGTAAATCCTACACTTGCTAAACATTTTTGCACCCTTGTAGCTGACAACGGTGTACCAATCAGAGAAACAATAAGTAGTTCTCCGATTATTATAAACGCTATCATCAAACCGCTAATGATCCACAACAGGAATGTTTCTAACCACTCTATTGTTATACTGTGTATGTTTTGGTCTATTGCGAACCAAGAACAGCAAACTGCAATCAGGAATATAAGCGGAAAGAGAATTCTATATTTTTTATTCCAAATTTTTTTACAACCGTTGATTAGATACGGAATTTTTATCTTGCTTTTAAATTTATGTATCATTTTTTTCAACTCCTTGTTTATTGATGTATTTTTTATAAGTTTCTTTGATATATCTGTTTTTAAAATTTCTGTCTGTGTCTGTAACCTCTACTGCATATTCCGCAACTTTTTTATAGCCGTTATCAGATAAAGAATCAACAGCTTCTTCATAAGTTGTGTCGGTTAGAACTGGTTTTTTAATTCCTCTAGAATAACGATATATTCTCATTCCGGCAGGAAGCAGTTTTAGTCTAGCTCCCTTGATTACTCTTTTGCTTTGACCTTCTGTCTCGATTTCTTTGATTTCACCTCCGACCATATCCGACGTAATATCAGTGTCGTTATCAATCGGCAAATCTGTTAAGTAGGCGGTCAAATATTTTCCAATATTATCTACATTTTTATCTATTGATTTAATTGATACAAAGCCTAAGCCCCAGATTTCTGCAAGCGTAGCATTATCAATGAATGGCGCTTTTGAATCAAAAATCAGGATACAATGAAGATGCAGTGAACCGCGCTTCTGAGCTTCGACTGAGATTATATATTCATAATGAAAGCCTTGTCTTTTCATAAAGCGTTTAAAGCGTTGATTGAATCTTCTGAAATCTTGATATAGCTGATCTGGATTCGTTACGTTTTCTTTGTATGTTAATGTCACAAAACGGCAACAATGAACATTTTCGGGACATATATTAGAATTGATTAAGCCCCCTAACGCATGAAAACTTTTTTGCAAATTGCGAATGTTTTCCGTTCTATCAGCTGCATGGTGTTCAACTTTTTTAAATTCTCCGGTTGATAAAACGACAAAGCTTTCTTTTGACAGTGGCTTAATAGTTGCACCTGAATTCTGCCTCTCAGATATTGATATTTCCTGAATATTTCCCATCGCCTTTAGAGTTACTAATTGTTTTGGATCAATACTTTCAGGAACTTTTATTTTTCGCTTTACAATACTCATGATATAATCACCTGTAAATCAAGTTTAGTGTGGCTCGGTTGCGCCCCTTGGCGGGGCGCACCTTGCCACAAATGTTTACTTGCCGATTATTTGGATGTTTTCGGCAGTAATGGATAATTGGTTTCTGTATTCGCCGTAAACAACTGCTTCAGGATTTACAAGGCTGACCTTCGTGTTCATAGGCACATTTGTCAGTTTTGCAGGAATCTTAACAGTTAATTTCTCGTAGCAATTGCTTATAATCTCGCCGTCTGAGTTTCCGTAGTCGGTCTCGTCAGAGATGATTACTACCTCAACTTTAGTACCTAAAGATTTTTGAGATTCGTAATCTTTCCATTCCTGAACCCCGACCGTCAGTAACTCCTTGTCGGCAAGAAAAGCTACGATGTCGAAATACAAAAACATTGCTAATTTCTTTAGCATAATCTTTTTCTCCTTTCTTCTAAACTCGGTCACGCGTGTATCCTGTGTCTATATACTACCAGACATCAAGTGGTTAGTCTATGGATTAAAAATATTTTATTTTATGCTTAAAATACCCACCAAGCGAAATTTGTTGAGTGGGTATTGACAAAACGAAATTTCTATATTACACTTTAAATATACCCACTATTATATTAAGGAGGCTGTAAATAATGAATATGGATAATATAACAGAGTTTTTTTATATAAGAGCTGCAGAAAGAATCAGGAAAAAAGTTAACCAATCAGGATTACCACTTGCTGAAATACATAAAACAGATAGTAAGCAAATTAGCCGTATAATAAATAATAAACGAACACCAAATAATCGCTTTTTAATTTGCGATTCAGCTATAAGCAGTACTACATATATAAACGAGAAATATAAAAGTGAATCTACAGGTTTATTACATACTTTAGATTTCAAGAATAAAAAAGAGATTTTTTGGGGTACAGATGAAGAAATCAAGTCATATATCTTTGATTTATTTCTTTTACTTTGGGAAGAGATTTATTCTGATACTTCCATTGACTTGGATAAAGAATTGATCCTTTGTGATTATATCCCTTATGCAAAATATAGTACTTATTGGAATATTCTTTTTAATCCAGACAGAAATGACACTCGGTTCTATTTTGATAACTACGAGAAGAAAATCCAGAATTTTCCCGCTCAAGCATTTGGCATTTATGAAGATGAAGTTATTGAAAATATATATAACGCTAGACAAAATGCAATTCTATTTTTATACAATCGGTGCAAAGATGATTTTTGGGATATTTTTAATAGTTTCGCAGAGGAAACATTATCATTTCATATTATCGATAGAGTTATAAAAAAATCATTTATTGAAAAACGATTTATTCCATTATTGATTGGCTATATACCTGATGAAAAATCTTTAGGATTAAGAGTTCGAAACTTGATACAAGAAGATTTATCATATTGTGCAGCACTTTATTATAAAAAGAATATAAATAATACTAACTATCACAAAGAATTAATAAATGCGTCATCCGCTTATATAGTAAGATTAGAAAAAATACAATCTAAAATGATATAGTTACAGGACATTTATTAATTGCACTACGATTCGATAGCTTTTAGACTTCAGAAAAACTCCACTCAGATAATTTCGAGCGGAGTTTTTTATAATTCAGCATTTTTTGTAATATATACTAAAATTAACATAGAGTATTTTTGTTTATCATAACTTTTTTGTTCTTCAGTTTTATAATATGTATTTTTGCTATGGATGATAAACAATGTAAAAACACGTGACGATAATATAATATAGAGGTTGAAATTTGCGGCTCTTGGATTTGGGTATCAGGAAACACAAAGGCACACAAAAAAATACTAAAACAGCTTAATTTCAAATTTGCCTACAAGAAAAAGGCTTGGTATTTCCATAAAGACAAATACCGCAAGAAAAGCAGAAAGGACTACACAATGGACGATATCAGGGATATGTTCGGCTCTAAAAGATACGAGCAGAAACAGGAAGAAGAAAAGAAGCTGAAAGCTGTGGTATAAGGTTGAGGGGAGTTTAGCTCCCCTTAATCTGTATTCCCTCCGTCCCACCCTTAAATTCAATTTTTTGCATAGGAAAAGCCGATAGCAATTAATTTTGTGTCAGCTTTTAACACCTTATACAACAATGAATCAGCGAAAATTTCAGAAATATGTTTACAAAATTGTGTTGAAAATTTTGTGACATTTGCATAATTTTTTCTGCCAATTTTCTATTGTTAAAAAAACAAATAATATGTAAAAAAATATAAATATTTGCTATAATTTATATATATAAATTATATTAATCATTTTAAAATAAATATTATTATTTTAAACAAAGGAGAAAAAATGAATACAATTATTAAACCTTTTTTAGATCATCACAAAAAAACTTACGAATTAAATGGAATATCAGATGTTTTTGTATTTGAACACTTATTTAATTATTTGACTGTGCGTAACTATACATCTCGACATTTTGATCCTAGTGATATTGGATTGGGTAAAGGCGAGGTTGGAATTGACGGGGTAGCTATAATTGTAAATGATACTCTTATAACTAGCTTTAATCAAATAGAGGACTTTTTTTATACTTCTAATGATATAACCGTTTCATTTGTCTTTGTTCAATCAAAAACATCAGAATCCTTCGATTGTGGCGAACTTTCAAAGTTCTTTAATTCTGTAAACGACTTTGTAACTGACGGAAAAATTGTAATGAATGAAAAAGCAGAGGAACTAAGGAAAATATGTAAATATATTATCCAGAATCCTATCAAGCTATCTAAAAATCCAGATTGTCATTTGTTTTATTCTTTTACGGGTAAAGAAACAGAAGATAAAACAAGAGAAGCTATGGTTTCTGGAGAAATTAAACAATTAAAAGAAATGTCAGTTTTTGATGATATTACCTTTAGCTTGTATGATGTAAATAAAATTGTCGCTGCATGTAGAGCAATAAAAAGCAGCATTAAAAAAACTGTGGAAATGATGGATTGCGCAGTAATACCCAAAGTACAAAACATTAATGAGGCATATATTGGTATTGTTCGTTGTAAGGATTTTATTGATTTAATTACTAATGAAGATGGAGCGATTATTTCAAATCTATTTGAAGATAATGTAAGATATTTTCAGGGGCATAATACAATAAATGCAGAAATACAATCCACTTTGAGAGATTCTGTAAAACAAGAAGAGTTTTCGGTATTAAATAATGGTGTAACAATAGTTGCAAGAGAAATGCGAAGAACTGGAAACAGTATAACTCTTTCAGGATTTCAAGTAATAAATGGTTGTCAAACTAGTTTTGTCTTATACGAAAACAAGGGAATACTGTCAGATAATTCATATATAGTTTTAAAAATTATATCTACTGATGATAAAAACATAACAGATTCAATTGTTAAAACAACGAATCGACAAACTCCTGTTTTAAACGAAGCATTTGAAACACTAAGAGATTTCCATAAAAATCTTGAATTGACCTATCAATCATACGATAAAGAACATTGCTTATTTTATGAACGACGTTCAAAACAATATGATTCTCAAGATATAAATAAGAATAGGATTATATCATTTCCTTTTCAAACAGCTTCATATGTAGCGGTTTTTTTAGGTGAGCCCCATAGTACACATAGATATTATGGCGAACTGTTAAAGTCTTATTCTAAAAGATTATATAATGACGAAGATGTTCTAGAACAGTATTGTATGGCGTCAATGTATGTATTCAAAGTTGATAATTACTTTAAACATAAAACACCTTATATTGAATTTAAAAAGTACCGTTTTCATATCGCTTTTTTATTGAGATGTTTAGCAACTAATAAGAAAATACCAAAAGCTAATAGCAAATATATGAAAAAATACTGTTTAGACCTATATAAAAAAATAATTGACGATAAATGGGTCAATGAAAAAATTGAATATTCATGCGAATTAATAAAAAAAGTATTACAAGAATCTAAAATATCAGCTAAAGATGGCAATGATATTACCAGAACAAAAGAATTTACAACTTTAATTGTTAATAAAATAGGAAAAACCAGTTCTTTTATTATAGGTGAACCTAAGCTTCCCGAACTCAAGAAAGGAGTCGCTGTAAAATGTCGAGTAATTAATTGGAATTATTACTATGCTTATGTTGAATTAATAGATTATAAAGAAAATGGAGCAATCCATGTTAAAAACATTAGAAAATCATATATATATGATATTGGTGATGTTTTAAAAGAAAACCAAACAATTCATGCCAAAATTCTTGACGAAAAACCTCACCCTGTTTTTGGATATTCTTTAACAATGATTTAATATATCGAAAGCCGACAGCACTTTTTAATGCTATCGGCTTGAATTATTGTTTCGTATTATTTTACTGTAACTTTAAGTTTAAGGACTACGCCGTTGACTTTGATTTTTAAGGTCGTTTTACCCTTTTTAAGTCCTTGAATTTTCAATGATTTAGCGGATTTTTTGGATTTGATTTTAGCGAATTTTGTATTGGTGTATTTGTTATTTACACCGCTTGCCTTGCCTGTGATTTTTACCGTAACGGTTTTGCCTTTCTTGACAGAAACGCTCTTTTTACTTAATTTCGGGGAAGTAGTAACACTAACCTTGTATGTCAACTTGGTTTTTCCGATTGTTACGGTTATGTTTGCTTTGCCCTTTTTCAGAGCGGTAACCTTGCCGTTCTTAACGGTAGCGACTTTTGAATTTAAGGATTTATATGTAAACTTGTTGTTGCCCTTGTTCTGAACGGTAATTGTCGAGGTCTGACCTGCCTTTAAGCTGACACTTGACTTTTTGAGCTTCGGAGCGGTCGGCTGTTCACCTATAGAAATAAATGTAAAATCGTTTTCGGTTGCGTATTTTTCAGCTTCGGAACCGCTATATCCTTCAATAGTAAAACCCTCTATTTTATTGTAGTCCTCATCATATCCAAGTGCATCATCTCCAATGCTTGTTACGCTATACGGAATTGTGATTTTTTTAAGACTGGCACAACCGCGAAAGGCATAAAGCCCTATTTCGGTAACACTATCAGGTATTACAACATTGGTTAGATTGGAGCAGTCGGCAAACATACAATAAGATATGCTTGTAATACTGTTGGGTATCGTTACGCTAATAAGATTTTTACAATCTGAAAATATAGCTTGATTAACACTCTTAACACTATTTGGTATTGTAATATTTTTGATACCAGAACAGCCCCCAAATGCCTCGTAACCTATATATGTAACGCTGTTGGGAATTGCAAAAGAACTATCTGTTTTACCCGCAGCATATTGTATTAATGTTGTGCAATCTTTGTTATATAAATTGCCGTCTGAAGAAGTAAATTGTTTATTGTTTTCATTTACTGTTATGTTAGTAAGATTTGAGCAATATCCGAAAGGACTGTAACCTATTTCTGTGACGCTTTCTGGAATAGTAACGCTTTTTAGGTTTGTACAATGCCAAAATCCATAACCACCTATGCTTTTAACGCTGTTAGGAATTGTTATGTTTTCAAGACTTTCACAACGCATAAAAGCATAATTGTTTATAACACTAACGCTGTCTGGAATTGTGATGTTAGCCAAATTAGAACAGAAAGAAAACGAATTTCCAGCTATACTCGTTACGCTGTCGGGAATTGCAAACGAACTATCTGTTTTACCCAGAGCATATTGTAGTAAGGTTGTACAATCCTTGTTATATAAGTTTCCGTCTAAAGAAGAATAGACTTTGTTGTTTTCATTTACTGTTATATTAGTTAGATTTTTGCAATGTCCGAAAAGGTTATTACTTATTCCTGTAACACTTTCCGGAATAGTAACGCTTGTAAGGCTTGTGCATGCGTCAAATGCACCATAACCTATACTTGTAACAGTATATCCGTCAAGTTTACTCGGGATCACAAGTTCTTCCGCAGAGCCGCTATAGTCTGTGATTTCAGCTGTACCGTCATCAAGCACCTCATACTCAAAATCTCCGTTTGTTCCTGCGCTCGCTGTTATCGGAGCAATAGCGAATACGCTTGTGAGCATTAGCAAGGCTAATACAATACTTATACTTTTTGTGATGTGCTTCATTGTCTTTACCTCCTTTATAATTAAAAAAGCACAGCACTCGGTGCTGTGCTAAAAACGCATAGCTCCGATTGCTGCGAGACAATTTTATACATATTATTTTTACACAAAACAAGTATGCTAAATAGAGCATGCATTTTTATCGGAAATAAAAACACATACTTACTCTGTGTAAAAAATATAAAATTATCTCGCAACAAAATAATAACATATATAATCCTGATTTACAAGGGGATAAAAATTTTTATATTTACCTATTTTTTTAAAAAGTATTATTAATTGATTTGATTTGAGGAATCTTTCTTTTTTTGTTGCATTTTTTATATTTTTTTGTTATATTTTATTTAGGTTGTATAGTGTAGATTTACATAATAGAGGGGGAAACAAATTGTATAATTGTTATAATATAATTATACCGACTATTTTTTTAGGAGTAACTTTTGCTTTTAAAGTCTTTCGGAATATTCCGCCTAAACGCTCAAATATTATTTTACATATTATTGAGTTGCCTATGGATTTGATGATATTGGATATGGGTTTTTTAGCCTCATATGTAATTTTTAATAAAAACGAAAAAGCTGTTTTGTTTTTATTAGTTGGCTTTTTGTCGTTAGTTTTAACATTTGGATTTAGTCAAACATCAATTGCTTATTATCAAAAAAGGTCAATCAAAACTGCCCAAGTTGTTGTACTATCAATATTATCATATAGTATATCGATTGGTTTTTACATTTTTTATTTAGTTAATTTTACATAAAATGCTTTTTATTGGAGGATAATCTAATGAAAGATAAAATTTCTCACATTGTATCTATTATGATTTCAGTTATTTCTATTGAGATAGCTGCTATTAGTATAGCATTTGTGTTTTTAGATAAAAGCGGATATAATTATGAAAATCTGCCTTATTTATTTGTGATTATACTGCTTGTTTCTGCATTATTAGGTTTTGCAATAATCTATTATAATAGATTAAAATATCAAAGTAATGAATATAGAAAGAATATTGAACATCAACAAGACGTGTTGGAAAATCTTGTACTTAAATACGATATAGGTAGAGAAAACCTAGAAGAGCAGATTGCGATACTACAAAAACGGATTGCTGATAATCAAGAGCATATAGAGGAAAGTTATCATCTCCCTTTTTCTGCTCAGAAAAAAGATAGTTACACCCAAAATAGTTTGGAAAATTTCAAGAATAAATTTGGATTAAGAGATGATGATTTTACGGTTGACCCTCAAATGATTTTTATGTTAACTCCATTTTCTGTTCTTGGAAATGATTTATATTTATCTGTTAGAGAAATATGTTCTAAAAGTGGTTTGAATTTATATCGCGGGGATGAAAAACATAGTAATAATGATATTTTAGATAATATTATAAGGTTAATAGTGAAAAGTAGAGTTATTATTGCAAATATTAATGGAAAAAATCCAAATGTTTTTTATGAGTTAGGCATTGCTCATACATTAGGAAAACCAGTTATTCTTTTATGTCAAGCTGATAACGAAATGACTAATGCTTTTGACATTAGACAAAACAACACGATTTTTTATACTAACAGAAAAGATATGGAAGAAAAACTGTCTGCGGAATTATTAAAGGTTTTAGCTGTAAATTAATGCAAAGATTTGCAATGAATAATGTGTATTTATATGAAAAAACTGACATCATTTAGTTGGTGTCAGTTTTTTGTTGAAGAAGATATCTCATAAAGGTTTATATAACATTATGTAGTGCTTTCATAGCTTTTGCTCTGCCGCCAAGTCCTCGTGAAGGTCGGTGATGGCGTCGCCTTTTGACTGGATATACGCCGCTGTGAAGGGGACGCCCGCGGCTGACTGCGGGTATATTCCCGCGGTATGGTCAACAAAATAGTCCTCGATTCCCGCTGCTTTGATGTCCTTTTCGCTCATACCCTTGGTTAGCTGATAGAGAATAGCGCCTACCATTTCAAGGTGTCCGAGTTCCTCGGTGCCGATGTCCGTGAGGGTGGCTTTGAGTTCGGGCAGGGGCATTGTGTAGCGCTGGCTGAGATAGCGCAGAGCCGCACCCAGCTCACCGTCAGCGCCGCCAAACTGGCTTAATATTATTTTGGCGAGCTTGGGGTTCGGGTTTTTGATATTTACGGGGTACTGCAATTTCTTTTCGTATACAAACATCAGTCTACCTCCTCAACTTCCCACGGCCAAGGGGATTTTATCCATTTCCATTTGTTACCGCTCATATCGCTCATTGTGAGCGGACCGTATTTTTCCTCGTAGGTTTTGCGCATAACACCGAGCTTTTCGGAATACTCTTTTATCTTTTTGATTGTGTCGCTGTCGTTTGGGTGTGTGTCGAGATAGAGCTTCATATCAGCTATCGCGAACTGATAGGACGACAGCTTTTTTGTCAGGATTTCACGTTCAGTCATCTTTACCTCCTGTGCATTTGCCGCCGTAAAACGGTTTGTCTAAAACAGGGTAAACCGTCCCTGACTCAAGCGCCTGAGCGGGTGTGTATAATTTGGATTTCTGCTGTTGATAGGGGATATACGCCATTGCTTCCACCGTTTTTTCGGGCAGCGGGGCGATACCGTAGTCCTTCATAGCCATATCAATTATTTCCAATTCTATTTCTCCTAAAAGTTAGTTGAAGCAAGCTTCGTTATATGCTATGCTGAAAAACAGAACTTGACTGTTTTTAGAGTAAAAAATATTGAATAAATAGCTCTTGCAAAATCTAAATATATGTGTTATAATGCGATTAATGAATTATAACACAAGATATAGGGGTGTTGGTATATGAAGTGTCCGTACTGTGGATTTGTGGAGAGTAAGGTTATAGATTCGCGTTCAGCAGACGATAACGAGCGTATTCGCCGCAGGCGCGAATGCCTTAAATGCGGCAAGCGTTTTACTACTCACGAGATTATCGAGACGGTTCCCGTTATTGTCGTTAAGCGCGACAAGAGCCGCGAGAGCTTTGACCGCAACAAGCTCACCAACGGTCTTTTAAGAGCGTGCGAAAAGCGCCCCGTATCAATTGAGCAGATTGAAGGAATCGTCAACAATATCGAAAGCAAGGTGCAGTCGAGCCTTGACCGCGAGATTACCACCGAGCAGATAGGCGAGCTCGCTATGAATGAACTCAAGAATATTGACGAGGTAAGCTATGTGCGCTTCGCGTCGGTTTACCGTTCGTTCAAGGACATAAACACCTTTATGGACGAGCTCAACAAGCTGCTCAAAGAAAAATAAGCGTTTAATGACCGCGAGAGTTAAAGATTTTTGAATATGTATTTGCATCACAGGGAGTCCGTCTCGGGCTCCCTATTTTGTTAACGCGTTGTCCCCCTTAGTTTAAGGGGGAAGCGAAGCAGGGGGATTAAAAAGCAATCCCACCGTCACGCGCAAGCGCGTGCCACCTCCCTTTAGCAAAGGGAGGCAAGTCACCGCTAAGAATGACATTTTCTGTTTTGCGCACACCCGTTTTATGCATTCTGCATAAATAACTTGTATAAAATTTGGTGAGTATTTTGGAAAGAAGTGTGGTAAACTATAAGTGCCAACAGTTTACAGTTAAATATTTTGTGTTTTCGCATAATTTTTTAATTATGGGAGTAGTGTTTTTATTTTACATAAAAATACTACGCTCAATATTTTGCTATTCCTTTAATTAGAATTATGCGATAGTAAAACTGTAAATTGTTTGGCGACAATCGAGCGTGTGTTTTTTGGCGTACGACTTCGGTTGTGCGCTTTTTTTAATTTATGCGCTGAGCGCCGTAGCCCTCGATTAACGACCGGTGAGGACTAAGCTGTGAAGAACACAAGGTGTTCAAAACAGATTAGACGAGTGGGAGTTAAGAGAGGAGAAGCGGAGGCGAACGAAGCGTGATATCACAAAGGAGGAAACAAAAATGTCAAAAATCAAAAAAACAATCAGTCTGGTATTAGCCCTGCTAATGCTAATCAGCGTATTAACGGTAGCGCCTATTACCGCGAATGCCGAAACATTCACCGGCGGTGATTATGAATACGTGGTGCTTGACGACGGTACAGCCGAAATTACAAATTATAACGGTTCCGCCGCGCAGCTCACTATCCCGAGCGAGCTTGACGGATATACTGTAACAACTATAGGTTATAAGGCGTTTTATAAATGCGAAAGCCTCAAGAGCGTAACAATTTCCGATACTGTTACGGTTATAGCCGAGAGAGCATTTGAAGAATGCAAAAGCCTTACAAGCGTAACAATTCCTGACAGTGTTACAAGTATAGGTGATGGGGCGTTTTGGAATTGCACAAGTCTAACGGGAATAACAATTCCTGACAGCGTAACAAGAATAAGCAATATGTTATTTTATGACTGTGAAAATCTTAAAAGTATAACAATCCCCGACAGTGTTACAGGTATAGGGTTTAGAGCATTTGCAGGTTGCTCAAGCCTTGAGAATATTAATATTCCTGATAAAGTTACTTATATTGCCAATGGTGCGTTCACTAGTTGCTCAAGTCTAATCAGCATAACAATTCCAAGCAGCGTTACAAGTATTGACGATCCTTTTGACGGCTGTACAAGCCTTACCAATATAAATGTTGACAGTGATAATACAAATTTTAGTTCAAAAGATGGGAATCTTTATAACAAAGAACAAACGGAATTAATAATGTACGCTATAGGAAAAACTGACGAAAATTTTGTGATTCCTGACAGTGTTACAAATATAGGCATAGGTGCGTTTTATGAATGCGAAAGCCTTATAAGTGTAACGATTACGAATAGTGTTACATATATAGGTGGTGGTGCGTTTGAAAACTGTAAAGCTCTTAAAGATATTTTTATTCCCGATAGTGTGACAAGTATAGGCGGTTACGCTTTTGCTTATTGCGAAAGCCTCACAAATATAACATTACCTGATAGCGTTACTGAAATGGGCGACTATGTATTTGGAGGTTGTACAAGTCTTACAGATATAATAATCCCCAAAAGTATTACCAGTATAAGTAAATATATGTTTAACGGATGTACAGGACTTATAAGCGTAACAATTCCCGACAACGTAACGAGTATAGGATTTTTTGCATTTGAGAATTGTTCAAACCTTACGGATATAAAACTTCCTGGCAGTTTAACTTATATAGGCGGATCCGCGTTTAAGAATTGCACAAGTCTGCCAAATATAACTATTCCTAACAGTGTCACGACTATTGTCGATAATGCTTTTCAAGGTTGTACAAGCTTCACAAGTATAGTTTTTCCGGATAGCTTAACTACAATCGATTGGTATTCATTTGCTGATTGTACGAGTCTAACAAGTGTAACAATCCCTAACAGTGTTACTGTTATTGGTACTAGTGCGTTTAGCGGTTGCAGCAGTCTTTCTCAAATAACAATTCCTGAAAGTGTAACAAGTATATATCCTGATGCTTTTGCTCATTGTGAAAGCCTCACAAATATATTATTACCTGATAGCATTACTGAAATATACGAAGGTGCATTCGCCGATTGTACAAGTCTTACAGAAATAATAATCCCTGACAGCGTCACAAGCATAAGTCGTTCTGTGTTTTATAATTGTGAAAGCCTGACAAGCGTAACAATTCCTAACAGTGCAACTTATATATATAGAGCCGCATTTGAGCATTGCGAAAGTCTAACGAGTGTAACAATCCCCAACAGTGTTACGAGTATAGGATACAGCGCATTTTCAAATTGCTATAGCCTTGAAAGTCTAACTATTGGTAACAGCGTTACAAGTATAGATAGTAATGCTTTTTCAGGTTGTCAAAGCTTAACAAGTGTAACAATTCCTGACAGTGTTACGAGTATAGATTATTTCGCATTTTCAAATTGCTACAGCCTTGAAAGCCTAACTATTGGTAACAGCGTTACAAGTATAGGCAGTGATGCTTTTTCAGGTTGTCAAAGCTTAACGAGTGTAACAATTCCCGAAAGTGTTACTAGTATAGGTGATTCTGCGTTTGGGTATTATTATGATAATGGTCAAAAAAAGGTGAACGGATTTACAATCTACGGATATAGCGGAAGCGAGGCTGAAACATACGCCAATGGCAACGGTTTTACGTTTGTAAGTATCGGTGAAGCTTCGATTGAACCTACACAGCCCACAACTCCCGCTCCTAAGCTTAACAAGACCAAGGCAAGCGTAAAGGCTGGCGGAACGGTTACGCTGAAAGTTACAAACGGCACAGTAAAGACTTGGAGCACATCTAACAAAAAAGTCGCGACAGTCAGCAAGGGTAAGGTAACAGGCTTAAAGAAAGGCTCAGTGACAATTACAGCCACTCTGACAACAGGCAAAAAGCTGACCTGCAAGGTGACTGTTACAACCTCACCTAAGCTGAGTAAGAGCAGTGTAAGCGTAAAGAAGGGCAAAACCGTATCTGTTAAGATTACAGGCAAAGCAAGCACTGTTAAAAATGTATATACAAATACAAAGATTGCAAAAGTAACCTCAAAGAACACCGCGACCACCATTAAGGTCAAGGGATTAAAGAAAGGGTCAACAACGTTGAAAATAAAAGTTAACGGAGTTGCGCTGAAGCTGAAGGTTAAAGTAAAATAAAAAGTCCCCCTTAGTTTAAGGGGGAAGCGAAGCAGGGGGATTAATATTCAATCCCACCGTCACGCGCAAGCGCGCGCCACCTCCCTTTAGCAAAGGGAGGCTGAATATGTACCAACAATCAAGGGCGACCGAGTTTTTCGGTTGCCCTTTTGATACCTGTCATTCCGAGCTTGCGAGAAATCATTTATGATGTGATGTGGAAAAAACGAGCGGACAGCCTCGGCTGTTATTTTCCCTGAGTGAAGTTTACTATTTTTATACTTGAAAAAACTGCCCTCCTTTGGTATACTTACTGTGTATCAAAAGGAGGGCTTCGTTATGAAGTATTGTCCAAAATGTAACAGGATATATAACGATGAGGATATGAACTGCGCCCGTGAAGAGTGTAAGGGCAAAACGCTGAAGGCGATTGAGGACGAAACAACGTCTGTTTACCTGTGCTCGGGTGATGTAATCGAGCGCGACAGAGTGCAGGCGGCGCTGGAGGACGGCGGTGTTCCGAGCGTTTATGTGCGCCACGGGGTTACAGCTAACTCTCAGGTTGTCACGGGACAGGATTTTGACGGATTTGATATTCTCGTACCCTATGAACTGTACGAAAAGGCTTATGATATCGCCGTGGGTATCGGCGCGATAAAGCTTGAGGGTGAGGAGATTATCGAGGACGAAAATCCTAATGAGGTTGAGCCTCACCCGCTCGAGGAAATGTCACGCTCCAAGCGCACCACAGTCAGAGTAGTTTCGGCTATTCTGTTGATTATTGTCGTGGCGTTTGTGATTTACGGTACGGACTTTATTATGAATTGGATTAAAGAATTGTTTAAATAAGCCTTCCCCCGAGTGAGGGCAAATAATGTTATTGAATAAAATTTGGAGGAATAATAATGAGTAAGCATATTGAGACAAAATGTATTCAGTCGGGCTATGAGCCTAAAAACGGTGAACCCAGAGTAATTCCTATTGTGCAGAGCACAACTTTCAAGTATGAAACCAGCGAGGATATGGGCGCGCTGTTTGATTTGGAGGCTGCGGGCTTCTTCTATACCCGTCTCGCAAATCCTACTCTTGACCATGTCGAGAAGAAAATAGCCGATTTGGAGGGCGGTGTCGGCGCTATGCTCACATCCTCGGGACAGGCGGCTACGCTCGCGACTGTCACCAATATATGCAAGTCGGGCGACCATGTAATCTGCTCCAGCGCGGTTTACGGCGGTACTTTTAATTTGTTCGCAAAGACCTTGGTTGACCTCGGTATCGACTGCACCTTCGTGGCTTCCGATATCACAGAGGAAGAGCTTGATAATTCTTTTAAAGAAAATACGAAGCTCGTTTTCACGGAGTCTGTCACAAATCCGTCGCTTGACGTAGCTGACGTTGAAATGTTCGCCAAGTGCGCCCACGCTCACGGCGTGCCGCTCTGCGTTGACAACACTTTCCCGACTCCGATTAATTTCAGACCTATCGAGTGGGGCGCGGATATTGTTGTTCACTCCACCTCAAAATATCTTGACGGTCACGCTGTGGCTCTCGGCGGTTGTGTTGTTGACAGCGGCAACTTTGACTGGACTAACGGCAAGTACCCGATGCTCAGCACTCCCGATGAGACTTATCACGGCGTAGTTTATACCGAACAGTTCGGCAAGGCGGCGTTCATTACTAAGGCGCGCACCCATATAATGCGCGATATGGGACCGCAGATGTCGCCGATGAACGGCTTTCTGCTAAACCTCGGTCTGGAGACGCTGTTCCTCAGAGTTCCGCGCCACTGCGAGAACGCCACAAAGGTTGCCGAGTTCCTCGAGAACAACGACAAAATCGAGTGGGTTAACTACCCGAGCCTCAAGAGCAGCAAGTATTATGACAGAGTTCAGAAGTATATGCCTAACGGCACCTGCGGCGTGGTTTCGTTCGGTGTAAAGGGCGGAAGAAAAGCGGCTGAGAAGCTTATGGCTTCACTCAAACTCGCGGCTATCGTAACTCACGTTGCCGACGCGAGAACCTGCTGTCTGCACCCCGCGAGCTCCACTCACCGCCAGATGACCGACGAACAGCTTGAAGCCGCGGGTATCAGCCCGAGTATGATTCGCTTCTCGGTAGGTATCGAGAACGTTGAGGACATAATCGCCGACCTCAAACAGGCGATTGACAACGTTTGATGAATACTTTTGTAAGCGCGATTATCGTCGCGGCGGGCAACTCCACGCGTATGGGTATGGGCAAAAGCAAGCAGTTCATTGAGCTTTGCGGCGAGCCCGTAATCAAGCATACGCTCAGAGCGTTTGAAAACTGTGAGGTTATAGACTCCGTTGTAATTGTCTGCCGTGAACAGGACGAAAACGAGATAAAAGACATAATTAACTCCGCCCGTTTCAGCAAGGTGAAAGCTCTTGTTTACGGCGGAGATACGAGAGATGTCAGCGTTAAAAACGGCGTGCGGGCTTGCGACGAGCGCACAACTCACTTTGCCATTCACGACGGCGCGCGTCCGCTTGTTTGTGACGAGGATATCAAAGCGGTTGTGGGCGAGGCTGTAAAATGTAAAGCCGCCGCTCTCGGTACGCTTGTGACCGATACGATTAAGGTTGTGGACGGCGAAAATGTTATAGTTTCCACACCAGACAGGAGCACGCTCAGAGCTGTTCAGACCCCCCAGGTGTTTGAGAAAGCATTGTACCTTAAAGCGCTCGAAGAGTGCAGCAACAAGGGAATTACCGACGACTGCCAGCTTGTTGAGAGCATAGGGGAGAGCGTGAAAATCGTAATCGGCAGTGAGAAGAATATTAAACTCACAACACAGAACGACATTTTAATAGCTGAAAGTTTTTTAGGTGAAAGTTATGCGAATAGGTCACGGATATGATGTGCATAAGCTCACAGAGGGCAGAAAGCTGATACTCGGCGGAGCGGATATTCCGTATGAAAAAGGTCTGCTCGGACACAGCGACGCGGACGTACTATTGCACGCGATTATGGACGCGCTTTTGGGAGCGGCGGCTCTTGGTGATATCGGCAAGCTGTTCCCCGACACGGACGAGCGCTTCAAGGGAGCGGACAGTATTATTTTGCTCAAAGAGGTTTGCCGTGTGCTGAGTGAGAACGGCTATAAAATCGTCAATATTGACTCCACCGTAATCGCTCAAAGACCTAAGCTGAAGGATTATATCGTCACAATGCGTGAGAATATAGCTGAGGCTTGCAAGGTTGATGTAAGCCAGATAAGCGTAAAAGCTACCACAGAGGAAAAGCTCGGTTTCACGGGCTCGGGCGAGGGCGTTTCAGCCCATGCTGTGTGTCTTATTGAGTGATTAAATACGCTTGACAAATCCTTTGCGTGTACTATAATATAAACAGAAACAGAGTTGACCGAACGAAACGGTTAGCCTGCTTTTATCACTAATTAAAAAATAACCGCAATTTTAGCATCGGCGCGGTTATTTTTTTATGCCAATTAGGCTTCCCTTGGGGGAAGCTGTCACGGAGCTTGCGGAGTGACTGAAGAGGGTCCATTTGAAATGGACTTACAATCTGACGTTTTATATTACGAGCTTTCTAAAGTTGACCCTCTCCCGACCAAATCGCTTTCAGGCGATTTGTCCACCCTCCCCCAAGGGAGGGCTTGGCATGAATAAAAAATATGCCTTGTTCATAAGCTTGAACGAGGTGTTTTTATGTTTAAACATATTATTTCTTTTGTACTGATTTTCGCGGTATTAATCGTGCCTGCGGGGGCTTTCGCCAAAGCGGAAAAGCCGTCGCTTGACCTTAACGCTCCGTCAGCTGTTTTGATGGAAGCGGAGACAGGTAAAATTCTTTTTGAGAAAAATAAAGACGAAAAGCGGGCGTGCGCTTCAATCACAAAGGTTATGACGCTTTTGCTCGTTATGGAAGCTGTAGAGAGCGGACAGCTTAAGCTGACTGACACGCTCACGGCGTCCGAGCACGCGTCGTCTATGGGCGGTTCGGATATCTGGCTGGAGCCGGGGGAGAAAATGAAGGTGGACGACCTCATCAAAGCCACTGCCGTAGCTTCCGCCAATGACGCCGCGGTGGTGCTTGCCGAGACGATTTCGGGCAGTGAGGACAGTTTTGTCTCTGAGATGAACAAGCGCGCAAAAATCCTTGGAATGAAGAATACGACTTTTAAGAACTGCAACGGGCTTGACGAGAAGGGTCACCTGACCTCGGCTGAGGACGTAGGGATAATGTCGCGCGAGCTTATAAAGCACAAGAAAATTTTTGACTACACATCAATCTGGATTGACAACCTGCGGGGCGGAAAAACCCAGATAGTGAACACAAATAAGCTGCTCAAATCCTACGACGGAATAACAGGCTTAAAGACAGGCACAACAGGCGATGCGGGCTGCTGTATAAGCGCGACAGCTCAGCGTAAAGGGCTCAGTCTGATAGCGGTCGTGCTCGGGGGAAAGAGCGGCAAGGAACGCTTTAAGGACGCCGCCGATTTGCTTGACTACGGCTTTGCCAATTACACTGTTGAAAAGCTGAAGCTTCCAAAAAACGCCACACAGGAAGTTAAGGTCGAGGGAGGAATGAGCGATACGCTCAAGCTTGTATGCCAAAACCCCGGTAACGCTGTAATAGGCAGAACCGCGAGCGAAAAGCTGAGCTGTGAGTGCAAGATTAAGAAGGATATAAAAGCTCCCGTAAAGAAGGGCGACAGAGTAGGCGAGGTGAATTATTACTTAAACGGCGAAATTGTCAAAACCTGTCCGATAACAGCAGGTAATTCCGTTGACGAAATGAGCTTTGGCACTGTTTTGGACAATGTATTTAATTCTGTATTAGAATTATAATCTATTTCTCCATTCTCCTTTCTCATTTCTTATTTTTCTCTTGCATATACTCCCATTTTGTGGTACAATATCATTAATAATACAAAATAGCGTATCTGTATGCTTTTGATACGTTCTTTGGGGGTAATGTTATGTCAACAAAACTTACTGACAAGTATTTAAATGGATTTGTCAGCGAAGATGAGTTCAAGGGTATTGAAGCTCAGGTTAAAGCCGCTCATAAGGCTCTTCACGACGGCTCAGGTCTCGGCAATGATTTTATCGGCTGGGTTGACCTTCCGACAAATTACGATAAAGAGGAGTTCTCGAGAATCAAAAAGGCCGCCGCTAAGATTAAGAACGACACCGACGTGTTCGTAGTTATCGGTATCGGCGGTTCCTATCTCGGCGCGAGAGCGGCTATCGAGTTCTTGACTTCTCCTAATTACAACGCTCTGGCTAAGGATACACCGCAGATTTACTTCACGGGTAATTCTATCTCGTCCGACGCTCTTTCGGATATCATTGAGCTTTGCGAGGGCAAGGATGTTTCCATCAATATGATTTCAAAGTCGGGCACAACCACAGAGCCCGCTATCGCTTTCCGCGTGTTCCGCGACCTGCTCGAGAAGAAGTACGGCAAGGACGGCGCCAAGGAGCGTATTTACTGCACAACCGACAAGGCAAGAGGTACTTTAAAACAGCTCGCCGACAAAGAGGGTTACGAGACCTTCGTAGTTCCCGACGACGTAGGCGGACGTTATTCCGTGCTGACAGCCGTAGGACTTCTTCCCATAGCTGTCGCGGGCGCTGATATCGACGCTCTTATGGCGGGCGCTAAGAAGGCTCAGGACGAGTTCAATAACGACGACCTGTATTCAAACGATTGTTATAAATACGCCGCAATCAGAAATATCCTCTATAACAAGGGCTTCACAACCGAGATTATGGTAAGCTACGAGCCCGCGTATACGCTTATGAACGAGTGGTTCAAACAGCTTTACGGCGAGTCAGAGGGTAAGGACAAGAAGGGTATTTTCCCCGCAAGCGTTATTTTCTCCACCGACCTCCATTCCTTAGGTCAGTATATTCAGGACGGCAGACGCAACCTGTTTGAGACTGTTGTTCTCTTTGATAAATGCAAAAAGCCCATCACTCTCGGCGAGGACCCGACCAACGTTGACGGACTTAACTTCCTGTCGGGCAAGACTATGGACTTTGTAAACAGGAAGGCTTTTGAGGGTACAGTCCTCGCTCACAACGACGGCGGCGTACCGAACGTAGTGCTCAATGTAGAGGCTATGGACGAGGCTAACCTCGGCTATTTAATCTACTTCCTCGAGAAAGCCTGCGCTATTTCGGGTTATGTTCTCGGCGTTAATCCGTTCAACCAGCCCGGCGTAGAGAGCTACAAGAAGAATATGTTCGCTCTGCTCGGCAAACCCGGTTATGAGGATCAGAAAGCCGAGCTCGAGGCAAGACTTAAATAATCAAATTATTAGTATAAAATACAAGAATATAAGGAGGAGTTAAAGTATGGTTACTTTACTTATCGGAAAAAAAGGTTCAGGAAAAACAAAGAAGCTTATTCAGCTCGCTAACGAGGCTGTGGCGGTTTCTCAGGGCAACGTAGTTGTTATCGAAAAGGGAGCCAAGCTCACCTATGATATCACCTCAAAGGCCCGACTTATCGATACTGACCAGTACGCGATTAAAGGCTATGATATGCTGTTTGGCTTTATCAGCGGCATCTGCGCCGGCAATTATGACGTTACGGATATTCTTATTGACTCTACCTTTAAGATTGCTCCCGAGGCTGTCGGAGGAATCGAAGAGTTTACCAAAAAGCTCCAGACATTAAGCGAATATTCAGGCGCTAATATGGTGGTTCTTATCTCGGCTGCCGAGGAAGATTTACCGGGCGACATCAACGCTGTTTGCGAAGTGATTTAATCGCAAGTAAGAAAATATAATTGTACCCCTTTTTAAAGGGGTCGAAATCTTTGATTTCGGGGGATTATCTTTCCTTTTTATGAGCATTCATAAAGAGAAAGCATAATCCCCCAAAATTGACGGAATGTGTCAGTAACAATTTTATCCCCTTTAAAAAGGGGTAAAGTAATAAATCTTTCCTCTTGAATAATGGCTGTTATTGTGTTAGAATTTTAGTACAAAGATAACGGAAGTGAAGAATATGAAAAAGGCTATATCTTTAGTAATAGCGTTGATTATCGCGGCGTTCTCTGTGCTATCCGTTGCTGCGGCTGACGTTTTGAAAAAGCCAACCGAATTTACGCATACTGATTATCCGGGAATAGAATTCGGCAACGACTGGGACGACAATCTTATGGTGACGGGCTACACAGGCGCCGACCCTAAATTAGTGGTTCCCGAGACAGTTTACAATAAAAGTGTTCTGCGTTTTGAGGAGAACGCTCTTGAAAACAACACTGTTGTTCAAAGCGTTATTATGAATGACAATATGACTAATGTCAGAGACAGAGCGTTCTATAAATGCACGAATTTATCTCATATTTATTATTCTCCAAAATTGCAGGTAATCGGAAAAAATGTCTTTACTTACGACACAAATTTAACAAACGCGTTTTTGCGCAATACTGTTGTCAACCAGATTGACAGCAACGCTTATATGAGCTGCTCAAATCTTGAGTATGTATCTTTACCTGATTCACTAAAGACGATTAACGGAGCAGGCTTTAACGGAACTGCTGTAAGAAAGATTGTTCTTCCGAACGGAGTTGAGACTATTGGCGCGCGCAGCTTTGCGAATAACGCAAAGCTTGAAAAGATTTATGTGCCTGCATCTGTGTCCATAATCGGTTCGTCAGTGCTTTCGGGTTCCGCGAATGTTACGGTATATACTCCCGAGGGAAGCGAGATGCAGACATATTGTCAGAATAACAGTATCAATTGTGAAACCCTCAGCGAGGAGTATTTCCCCTCACGCCTGCTTGGAGACACAAACGGCGATAAGGAAGTCAACATCAACGACGTTACGTTTATTCAGCGTGAAATCGCGGGATACAAGACGGACTTCTATCCCGACAATTGTGATTACAACGGCGATTGCAAGCTGAACATCAACGACGCTACGGATATTCAGTATCATATTGTCGGATTAAAGTAAATAAACAACTGATTTCGGAGCTGCTTTTGCGGCTCTTTTTTTGTGCAAATGCGATAATCGGGGAGAGGTGTATTTGTGTTTTATGCACATTGCAGAGAATTTGAGGTTTTTATTTGACTTTAGTGTGATGATGTGCTAATATAATAGGGCTTTGAAAAAGTAATTTTTTATGAGGTGAAAACTATGAAAAGATTTATCGCTTTAGCGCTTATAGCTGTTATGGCTGTTTGCGTATTCGCGGGCTGCGGTTCCAATGAAACCGCCTCAAGCTCCGCCGCAAAATCAGAGGCGACAGCTGACAAGACAACTTTCACGGTTGGTTTTGACGCTGAATTCCCGCCCTACGGCTATCTTGATGAAAAGACAAACGAGTACACAGGCTTTGACCTTGAGCTTGCTCAGGCAGTTTGTGACGATTTAGGCTGGGAGCTCAAAAAACAGCCCATCGACTGGGACAACAAGGATAACGAGCTTAACTCAGGCACAATTGATTGTATCTGGAACGGATTTACAATCAATGGCAGAGAGAATGACTACACATGGTCCGTACCTTATGTAGATAATTCTCAGGTAGTTGTTGTTAAGAAGGATTCCGATATCGCTAAGTTAGCTGACTTAAGCGGCAAGGTAGTAGCTGTTCAGGCTGACTCCTCGGCTCTCGCTGCTCTTCAGGGCGACGACGCTACAAAGGAAAACAAGAAGTTAGCCGCTTCTTTTGCAGAGCTTCAGCAGATTGGAAACTACAACGACGCTCTTATGAACCTCGAGGCAGGTTCTGTTGACGCTGTATGTATGGACATTGGCGTAGCAAGCTACAACGTAAGCGCAAAGAATGACAAGTTCAAGGTTCTTGACGACCAGATTTCCACAGAGCAGTACGGTATCGGCTTTAAGAAGGGTAACACCGAGCTCAAGGATAAGGTTGAAAAGGCTCTGATGAAGCTTGTTGACAACGGCAAGTTCGCTAAAATCGCAAAGAAATATAAGCTTGAGGACGCAATTTGCCTCGGTAAGGACTAATAAGTCAATTATTACAGGCTGTCTCTTTTTCGGGGACAGCCTTTTTCTAGGCAAACAGCATAAATCTTTTAGTATACAAGAGGAAATGGTATGAATAAAAAAGTATTCATTGCGGCTGTGGTAATCATTGTATTGCTTGTGCCCGCTGTTCTTATTTCGTTTAATTTTGCAAGGGTTACGGGAAATCAGCTTCTCGACAATATAGTGAGCATAATGAGCCGCCTTTCAAACGGTATATGGGCGTCGCTTATTTTGTTCTCGCTGACCTTGATTTTCTCGATGCCTATCGGACTTTTAGTGACCTTTGCGAGACGCTCACGCTTCAAGGTTGTTGAGATGATTACAAAGTTTTATATCTCTGTGATGCGCGGAACTCCGCTAATGCTCCAGCTTATCGTAGTGTACTTCGCGCCATATTATCTTTTCAAAATTCCGCTCAGCTCTGATTACAGATTTTACGCGGCGGTTATCGGCTTTTCGCTGAATTACGCGGCGTATTTCGCCGAGATTTACCGCAGCGGAATCGAAGCCGTTTCCAAAGGTCATTACGAGGCGGCAAAGGTGCTTGGTTATTCTCGTCGGCAGACATTTATGAAGATTGTATTCCCTCAGATGGTACGTCACGTTCTGCCGCCTGTTACAAACGAGATTATAACTCTCGTAAAGGATACATCCCTCGCTTACGCGATTGCATACGTTGAGATGTTCACTCTCGCAAAGCAGATTGCAGCGGCGCAAAGCAGTATTCTGGCGCTGTTTGTAGCGGGTATCTTTTACTATTTCTTCAACCTTCTCGTCGCTTTTGTTATGGGCAAAATAGAGAAGAAAATGAATTACTACACGAAGTAGGGAGGTCTTATTGTGAAACTATTGGAAATAAACAATACCAAAAAGACCTTCGACGATCTGGAAGTTTTGAAGGACATATCCGTTTCGGTAGAGGAAGGCGAGGTTGTGTCCGTGCTCGGCCCTTCGGGTTCGGGTAAATCGACACTTCTGCGATGCGCGACTTTGCTTGAGACAATGGACGCGGGTTCGCTTTATTACTGCGGCGAGACAGTAGCTGAGAATGTTGACGGCAAATCTGTATACGTAGGTAAACGCGAGCTTAAAAGAATCCAGAGCTACTTCGGCTTGGTGTTCCAGAATTTTAACCTCTTCCCGCATTACACGGTTTTGAAGAATATTACTGACGCGCCCATTCATGTGCAGAAGCGCGGCAAAAAAGAAGTTGAAGACGAGGCGATGAAGCTGCTTGAGCAGATGGGAATAGCCGACAAAAAGGACTACTATCCCTGTCAGCTTTCGGGCGGGCAGCAGCAGCGTGTGGCAATCGCCAGGGCGCTTGCTCTGAACCCGAAGATTCTCTTTTTTGACGAGCCCACTTCCGCGCTTGACCCCGAGCTTACGTCCGAGATTCTGAAAGTGCTGCGTATGCTCGCGGCTGAAAAAATGACGATGGTGATTGTCACTCACGAGATTGACTTTGCGAGGAATGTTTCGGACAGGGTAATATTTATGGACGAAGGCTACATAATAGAACAAGGCGCGCCCGAGGATGTTATTGACAATCCCAAGAATGACAGAGTAAAGGCGTTTTTAGCTAAAGTTCAAGGCTGATGGGTTTTTATGAATAAGATTTTAATTCTTATATCGAATATTAAAAGTGTGCTGAAAAAGAATTCCGAGGATAATATACCCGCCATCTCGGCGCAGTCGGCGTTTTTTATAATTCTGTCGTTTGTTCCGTTTTTGATATTCGCGCTGGCGATTATCGCCCACTTTGGGATATCGCAGTCCGAGGTATCGAAATTACTCGACGGCGTTTTCCTCGATAATTCCATAACGGTATGGATAAATACGATTTTAAACGAGAGCTACTCCACCGCCACGGGAGTCGCCATTACTACGGTTATTTTGGCGCTGTGGTCGTCGGGTAAGGGCGTTTACTCAATAACCGAGGGAATCAGAAGAATCTATAAACTCCCGAATGAACACAATTGGTTCATTAAAAGATTGTTTTCTATGGGTTATACTATTCTGATGTTTTTGGCGATTGTTTTGTCTGTGCTCGGACTTGTTGTTTCCGAGTTCGCGGACGGCATTATAAAACCAAATATTAAAAACCTGCCGTTTATCGTTAACCTTTTGTACACGCTGAGGTATTTTATTATACTGATTGTCGTAACTCTGCTTATCGCCTTTGCTATGAAAATATATTTGTGGCGCAGGGTAGAGGATAAGCGCTACGCTTTACTGAAAGTTCAGCTCCCCGGTGCGCTGATAACCTCGGTAGGCTGGGTTGTGCTCTCGCTTGGAATAAAGGTATACGTAAATTACTTCAACGGGTTCAGTATTTACGGCAGTCTGGGTACATTGGCGATTGTTATGGTGTGGATGTATTTTTCAATCTATATCTTTGCTGTAGGGATACAGATTAACTATATTTATTGCTTCAATATCTGCGAAATAAATGTGAAGAAACTTTTTAAAAGAAAGTCTTGACAAAATACACTTCATTTTGTAAAATAATACACAGCGTTTTAATATACGTATTACTTGGAGGTTCCTATGCTTCTAAAGTTGAAAGACGTCTTTCTCAACGACGGCAGCCGCTCGGAATTTGACTATTCCTTGCCGCTCTCGGAGCTTGACATCAACGGTGATTATCCATTCAAGTCACCCGTCAATGTTCTGGCGACGGCGGTCAATCGGGCAGGGGTCGTAGAGCTGAACGTAAAAGCGGTTTTTGATTATACCACCCGCTGCGACAGGTGCTTTGTTCCTATTACAAAGCCGATGGAGCTATCGTTTGCTCACGGGCTCGCTACCGAGTTGATAGACGAGGAAAATGACGATTATATTGAAACACCGGATTATACGCTTGAGCTTGACGATGTTGTCATATCGGATATTTTGCTGAATCTCCCGAGCAAAATGCTCTGCAAGGATGATTGCAAGGGCTTGTGTCCCAAATGCGGGAAAAACCTCAACGACGGGGATTGCGGCTGCGACAATGAAAACATTGACTCGAGACTGGAAATCCTGAAACAGTTAATTGATTAGTATACACAGTATTAAGGAGGAATAACAATGGCAGTACCTACCGGAAAAACTTCTCACAAAAGAAAAAGCACAAGACGTTCGGCTAACTATAAGCTCGACGCTCCCGCTCTTACAACTTGTCCCAACTGCGGCGCTTTGACAGCTGCTCATAAGGCTTGCACAAACTGCGGAATGTACAAGGGCAGACAGGTTGTTGTTATGGAAGACGCAACATCTAAAAAGTAATTAATTTACCACTCGGGCTGTCGCGTTTACGACAGCCCTTGTTTGTTTAATATATCCAGCGAACGGAGGCGCGGTATGGCTGTTACAATTAAAGAAGTCAATCCCAAAAGCCGCGCTTTTAAGAAGGGCGCTGATTCAGGCGACGTCCTTATTTCGATAAACGGCAACGAGATTGTTGACGTGCTGGATTATCGGTTTTATCAGGTAAACAAAAAGCTTGAGCTTGTGATTAAAAAGCCCGACGGCAAAACTAAAAAAATTAAAATAAAAAAAGAAGAATACGAGGAGCTCGGGTTCGAGTTTGACTCATACCTTATGGATAAGGAGCATTCCTGCAAGAACAAGTGCATATTCTGCTTTATAGATCAACTGCCCAAGGGTATGAGAAAGTCGCTCTACTTTAAGGATGACGACAGCAGACTGTCGTTCTTGTTCGGCAACTATATTACCCTGACCAATCTCACCGAGCACGAAATCAGCAGGATTATCAAAATGCGTATCAGCCCGATAAATGTGTCCGTGCACACTACAAACCCCGAGCTGAGATGCAAGATGATGAACAACCGCTTCGCGGGAGACGCGCTCTCGGCGCTGAGGAGATTTTCCGAGGCGGGGCTGATGATAAACTGTCAGATTGTCGCGTGCCCCGGGATTAACGACGGCGAGGAACTCAAGCGTTCTCTTACGGATTTGGAACAGCTCGGCGTTCAATGCGTGGCTGTTGTGCCTGTGGGACTTACGGGTTACAGGGAGAACCTCTTTAAGCTCACTCCTTATACCAGTGAGACCGCCGCGCAAACGCTTGATATTATCGAGAACTTCGGCGACAGGTTCAAGGAAAAGTACGGCAGACGCACGGTTTACGCGGCTGACGAGTTTTATATCAAGGCGGGCAGAGAGCTGCCGACCCCAGAATATTACGAAGGCTATCCCGCGCTTGAAAACGGCGTCGGGCTGGTGACTTTGCTCAGGGAGGAAGTTGAGTTCGCGCTGGAGGATTTGGAGCCCGACAGTACCCTCAACCACACCGTAACAGTTGCTTGCGGGGAGTGTACCTATGAGGAGCTGAAGAAAACTCTCTACAAGATAAACGAAAAATATCCGAATATTAAAATAAATATCCGCAAGATTAAAAATGAGTTTTTTGGCGGACAGATTGACGTGACAGGGCTTGTGACGGGCGGCGATTTGATTAATCAGCTCAAAGGCGAGGAGCTCGGCGATAAACTGCTGATACCGTCCTGTATGCTCAGGTTTGAGGGGGATGTTTTCCTCGACGATGTGAGCGTTGACGACGTCCGCGAACAGTTGAATATTATTGTAAAAGTAACCGACAACAGCGGCGAGGCTGTTGTCAGAGAAATCATAAAACCGAATTGAGAATTAAACCAAAGTCAGTGAGGAAGCGAATGTATGGGGGATATGTACCCTAAACATGAGCAGACTGTGATGACGAGGAGAATATAAAAATGGCGCTACCTGTAATTGCTATTGTAGGCAGACCGAACGTCGGCAAGTCTACACTGTTCAACAAGTTAATAGGGCAGAGGCTGTCAATTGTTGACGATACCCCGGGCGTAACACGCGACAGGATTTACGGCGAGCTTGAATGGCAGAACCGAAAGGCTATCGTGATTGATACGGGAGGTATCGAGCCAAAATCCGATGATATCATACTCTCGCAGATGCGGCGTCAGGCTCAGCTCGCCATAGAAACCGCTCACGTGATAATCCTCGTGACGGATATGAAGGCGGGGCTTGTTGCTACCGATATGGACGTAGCCGAAATGCTCCAGAAATCCGGCAAACCGCTCGTGCTCTGCGTCAATAAATGCGACCAGATAGGCGACCCCCGTCCCGAGTTCTATGAGTTCTATAATCTCGGTATCGGCGACCCTGTACAGGTTTCAGCGGTACACGGTCACGGAACGGGCGATTTGCTCGACGAGGTGTTCAGCCATTTGCCCGAGGAAGATTCATCGGATGAGGACGACAGCATAATCAACGTTGCAGTTATCGGCAAACCCAACGTCGGCAAGAGCTCTCTTGTAAACTACCTTACGAAAGAGGACAGGGTTATTGTGTCTGACGTGGCTGGCACTACCCGTGACAGCATAGACACAAAGGTAGAAACAAAGGAAGGCACATACACCTTCATCGATACCGCGGGTCTCAGGCGCAAGAGCAGAATAGTAGATGATATTGAAAAATACAGTATAATAAGAGCCAAGATGGCTATTGAGCGCAGCGACGTGTGCGTTATTATGATTGACGCCGAAATCGGCTGTACCGAACAGGACACCAAGGTTGCGGGGCTCGCCCTCGACGCGGGCAAAGCGTGCGTCATAGCTGTCAACAAGTGGGACGCTATCGAGAAGAACGACAAGACTATGAGCAGCTTTAACAAGAAGA
The DNA here is from genome assembly GCA_017458845.1 of Ruminococcus sp. Classification (GTDB taxonomy): domain Bacteria; phylum Bacillota; class Clostridia; order Oscillospirales; family Acutalibacteraceae; genus Ruminococcoides. The sequence continues at coordinate 28,036 of JAFSZY010000005.1, read as the reverse complement.
TTGCGGTTGACTTCGCGTTTATGCCGTGGGCTCCCGTTGTGTATATTTCGGCTAAAACAGGTCAGAGGGTTGACCAACTTCTAAGGACTGTTACCGCTGTTGCCGCCAACAGCGCTACACGCATTAAGACGGGTACTCTCAATGAGTTGCTCGCCCAGATTACTACGCGTGTTCAGCCGCCTACCGACAAGGGAAGAAGGCTCAAAATCTTCTATATCACCCAAGCTTCGGTTAAGCCCCCCGCGTTTGTGTGTTTCTGCAACAGCAAGGACTTGTTCCATTTTTCATATCAGAGATACATTGAAAACCGTATCCGCGAGACGTTCGCTCTCGACGGTACGCCTATAAGAATGATAATCCGTGAAAGGGGAGAGAAAAAATGAGCGGAATGATGAGCTTTTTGAGCGCAAATTGGTATCTTGTTTTGATTGCCGTTGTTATCGCTTACCTGCTTGGCAGCGTGAACACCGCGGTAATTGTCACCAAGATTTTCACAAAAGGCAAGGAAGATATCCGCGAGATGGGCAGCGGCAACGCGGGGTTTACGAATGTTCTGCGTTCCGTGGGAAAGGTGCCCGCGATACTCACGATTGTGTGTGATTTGCTCAAATCTGTTATAGCCGTAGCGTGTGGCGGCTGGCTGTTCAGTATTGCCGCCGGCAGCTCCGAAAACGCCGTCGCGGTTATAAGAATCGGTATGTATATATGCGGTTTTTTCTGTATTCTCGGTCACAGCTTCCCCGTTTACTTTCACTTCAAGGGCGGCAAGGGCATAGTCACCGCCGCGGGTATGATGCTTGTGGCTGACTGGCGCGTGTTCCTGTTGATTCTGGGAACATTTTTGCTCGTGTTTATCATCTCGAGAATTATCTCTCTCGCGAGTATTATCTGCGCTTGTATGTTCCCCGTGTATACGTTTGTTCTGACGTTCTTCTTTGACTTGCCTAACGGCTATCCGTGGCTTTACGTTCCGCTTTGTACACTTGCCGCGCTCGGAATCTGTGTGTTTGTAGTTATAAAACACTCGTCTAATATCGGCAGACTGATAAGAGGCGAGGAAAAGAAAATCACCGCAAAAAAATAATTATTGAAATTTTCCATACACGGTATTATAATTAACAAGGAAATAAATAGGTAAGGACGAAGCCCTCCCGAAACACTGATTACTGACTGCTGACTGCTGACAACTTGTTTCATTTACATCTTGCGTTAGTGTGAGGCAGGACTTATGAATTATCACGCTGTTGAAAAGGAGATAAATATGGACTGTGTATTTTGTAAAATAATCGACGGCTCTATTCCGTCAAAAAAGGTTTACGAGGACGACAAAATGCTCGCTTTTTACGATATCGAGCCCGCGGCTCCCGTTCATGTTGTAATGGTGCCCAAAGCTCATATCACAAGCGCTGACGAGCTCAATGAGGAAAACGCTCAGTATGTTGCGCATATCTTTTCCAAGGCGGGCGAAATCGCCAAATCGCTCGGACTGGAGAACGGCTACCGCATTGTAAATAACTGCGGTCCCGACGCGGGACAGACAGTGTTCCACATCCACTTCCACCTTATGGGCGGAAAAGTTTTAGGAAAGATGGCTTAAGAAAAAGTCCTTTAGGAAAGCTGCGTTATGGGGGATAAAAGCCTCAGACAGGAGCAGCTTGCGTTTAACGAGGAGGAAATAAAGGAATGGATAAGAAAACTTATAAAATGACAATCGCGGGCTGTGAGCGTGAGCTTCCGCTTTGCGAGGTCAGTGATGATTTGGATATCGCCGCGTTTATTATGTTCGGCGACGTTGAGGTGACAATAGCTTCCGCAAGGGAGCTTCTAAAGAAATGTCCCGAGTTTGACATTATCGTTACAGCCGAGGCAAAGGGTATTCCGCTTGGCTACGAGATGGCCCGTCAGTCGGGCAAGGATTATGTTGTCGCGCGCAAGGGCTTAAAGGTGTATATGCCCGAGTATGTTCAGGTAGAGGTGCGCTCAATCACAACTCTGTCCGTACAGAGACTTTATATCGGAACTGACGATATAAACAAGATTAAAGGCAAGAGAGTTATCATTGTGGACGACGTTATTTCCACAGGAGAGAGCTTAATTGCGCTTGAACAGCTCGTTGAAAAGGCGGGCGGTAATGCTGTAGGAAAAGTGACGGTTCTCGCCGAGGGCGACGCCGCCAATCGCGACGATATTATCTTTTTGGATAAGCTTCCCGTATTTCCTAAGTAAGAGGTATAAGAGATGACTAAACGACTGTTTGCGTACTTTGGGCTTACTATGCTCGTAGTGTATACAGTCGTTTTTTATTTTGGTTTTTACGGAATCTGTGCCGCGGCTGGTCTTGCCGCCGCGATGCTTTTGTACGCTGTTTTTGAAAAGAAGCCCGTCGTGCAGAAATCAGTGATTGTTTTTGTAGCGGTTACAGTGGCTGTGTCGGCGTTGATTTTTGTGCTGTATGATAACGGATTCAAGTCGCAAAGCGAGAAGTACAACAGGGAAAACGTCAGCGTAACCGCCAAGGTTAATTCGGACGGAGAAAAAAGATACGGCGTGTACAACTATGCTTTGCAATCCGAAAAAATCGACACAGAAGAAAGTAACGTGAAAATCATTTTGTACAGCAACTACAAGCTGTCTTGTGAGTATGGCGATACGATAAGATTTAAGGCTCAGTTGACGACTTGTGAGGGAAACTATTATCGCTCAGGGGGCTTTGCGTACGCGGCAGAAAGCGACGATTATAAACTCAATTACAGCGTAGTAAAGAAAGGCGAAAAGGGCATTTGCTATCTTCCCGTTTACCTGCAAAGCAAGCTCACCGAAGCGGTGAAAGCCGTAGTGAACGGCGAGGACGGAGAGCTTTGCGCCGCTATGGCTTTCGGCGCCCGGGAGCAACTCAGCGAGGAAATCAACTCAATGTTCTCAAAAACAGGACTCAGCTTTCTTATAGTTATTTCGGGACTTCATATGACTATAGTTTCGGGCTTTTTGCTGTTTGTGCTGAACCCTCTCAGAAAACGCAGAGTGGGGAATTACATAGCCTGTGTAATAATTCTGCTTTTTGTAGTTTTCTATATGATGATAACCGGTATGACAGCGTCGGTTGTGAGGTCGGGAATAGCGGTATTGTTTGCGATAATCGGCACGTTCTTTTCAAAGCGGAGCGATTCCTACAACAGCATGGGGCTGGCGGCGTTTCTGTTAGTTTTGTTCAACCCTTACGCCGTCGGGGATGTGGGAATGCTGCTGTCGTTCTCGTCTGTGTTGGGAATACTGTACTTTTATCCGAGGCTTTGCCGCAGGTTTGACGAGTCTTTCTATGGGCGCAAAGCTGAGTATTCTAACGAAATTAACAGGACTAATCAAAAGAAAAGACAACGGTATTTCAGGCTGCGAATAGTTCTGGCAGGTATGAAGCTATACGTGATAAGAACGTTTTTCGTGTCGATTTCGGCTTTCGTAATGAGTCTGCCGCTGGTGTGCCTCACCATCGGATACGTAAACGTGAGTGTGCTAATATCATCTTTATTCCTCGCTCCGCTCACAGCGTTGATTGTAGTTTGCAGCTTGCTGACAGGGTTTTTGTTCTATATTCCCGTTCTGAGCTTCGCTTCGTATTTTTCGGGAGCGGTTGCAGACTTTTCATCTTTTTTGATGATAAATGTTGTTCGGTTCATCAACTCCGTTTTCTATCTAAAACTGTATTTTGACAGGAATACTATATGGCTGTGGCTGCTTGTGCTCGCTGTGCTGATGGGGCTGGCGTTAGTTCTCAAACGAAGTAGAAGAAACTATCTCGCGGCGTTCATTCTTTCGCTCGTGTTTCTTTTCGGGATTTACGCTGCTGAAACATCGGTTCATTCAAACAACGCAGTTATGAAAATAATAGACACGGGTTCGCCTTGCGTGAAGATTACAGGCGGCGGTGTTGAAGCTCTACTCTCATACGGCGGAGATTATGATAAATTCAGCGAACTCAGCCGCAAGCTGAGGAGTAACCGCGGGGATGTAAAGACGCTGATTGTTCCTGATAACTCGCTTAAAACCTCGCGATTCACCGTGAATTTCCTTAATGAATTTGACGTTGAGAGAGTAATGTTGTATCATAGTAAAAGAACTCCGCTGGACCTTGAGCAAGAGGCTATGAGCGTCAAGGAATACAAGGAGTTTTACTCCGCCAATATTATTACGCTTGACCTCGGTCACGGTATTAAGGATACAATTATCAACGACGGCAAAACTACGTGGCAATATGTGCAAAGCAGCGGATTAAGCGTGCTTATCGCTCCCGACAAAGCTGACGCGGAACGGTTGGATGAAAAGTATTCTTCCGCAGATATTGTAATCTGCGGTAATGAAATAAAGAATATGGATTTGCTTGGGAATTCAAAAACACGCTTCATCACGGGAAACGTCCCCGGAGATGTAAGTATTAGACTAGGAGACTGAAAATGCCCGAACTGACCCGTAAGGATTTAAAACAAAGAATAAACAAAGCGCAATTTGATAAATTCTATCTTATTTACGGCGACGAAAAGATGTATGTAAAGCTGGATACGGACAACCTTATCACAAAGCTGATGGGCAAGGAGCCGTCCGATTTTAACTATCACAGCTTCACATCACCCTGCAATCTGGATGACATTGCCGTGGCGGTACAGGTTGCGCCTTTTACAAGTGAATACAACTGCGTTAAGGTGTCGGATTTGGACATAAACGCGCTCAAAAAGGACGAGCTCGACCAGCTTTTGGCTATTTTAAAAAACGTTCCCGATACTACCGTAATTATCTTTACTATGCCTACTCTCGTTCAGGATATGAAAAAACAGGGCGAGAATTTTAGTAAAGTAAAGAATTATATCAAGAAAAACGGCGTGGTTTGCGTTGAAGCTAACGAGAGCGATATCTCGCTTGCCCGTCAGATTGTAAGGTGGGCGGATAAGCGCGGAAATAAGATTGAACAGGCGGACGCGTACAAGCTCCAGGAATATGCGGGCGACGACCTCTACACCATCAAAAATGAGCTCGACAAGCTTTGCAACTATGTGGGAGAGGGAGCTCAGATTATGAGTGAGCATATTGATTTGCTTGTTCCCAAGCGCCTGGAGGCGAATATATATTACCTCGCGGACACGATTATTTCCGAGAACAGCGACAGAGCCTTCTCTATGCTTAACGCTTTGTTTTACCAGAAGGCGGAGCCCGACTCAATTGTAATGGTGCTCAGCAGGGCGTACACCGATTATTACCGCGCGCGTGTTGCTTCCGAAAGCGGCGCCTCAATGAAAGACGTCGCGGCGGACTTCAGGTACGGAAAGCGTGAGTTTGTGCTCAAAAAGGCTTTGACAAGAATAAAGAAAATGCCCACCTCGGCTCTGCGTGACAGCCTTGATATCATCACCGAGACTGTCGCTCAGTTTCATTCCGTCACGGGCATTAACAAACAAATTGCTCTGGAAAAGCTCACAGCCGAGCTTCTTCTGCTCGCGGGTGAGAGATGATAAGCATTAAGGAAGCCGTCATCGTAGAAGGCAGATACGACACAATAAAGCTCAGCGAGGTTATAGATACCCCTGTTATTGAGACAGGCGGGTTCAGGATTTTCAAGGACAAGGAAAAGCAGAATCTTATCAGAAAAATCGCCGAGGAGCGCGGTATACTCGTGCTCACCGACAGCGATTCGGCGGGATTCGTGATTCGCAATTTCCTTAAGGGCAGCGTGCCCGAGGAAAAGATAAAACACGCGTACATCCCTCAGCTCAAAGGCAAAGAAAAACGCAAGAGCGAGGCTTCAAAAGAGGGCTTGCTCGGCGTCGAGGGAGTCAGCGCTGAGATAATTGCCGAAGCCGTGAGAAAAAGCGGAGCGACGATTTTGGGCGAGGACAACGAGATTAAAAAGTCCGAAATCACAAAGCAGGACCTCTATGAACTGGGACTAACGGGCAGGGAAAATTCAGCAATTCTGCGTGAAAAACTGCTCAAAAAACTGGAGCTGCCGACCTACCTTTCGACTAACGCAATGCTCTCGGCGCTCAATTGTTTATATTCTTTAGAAGAATTAAAAGAACTTGTATAAATAAAATCACCGTTTGCGCTAAAACTAGCAACGGTGATTTTTATGTTTATTAAGAGAAATTCCGCTCTTTTAGTGTTTGGCGGAGCCTGCTATAATATCATTGAAGTTTTGTGGCGGGGGAGAACGCACTGGTCGATGTTTTTAACAGGCGGAGTGTGTTTTTTGACTTTGTTCAAGCTGTTTGGCAGATTTAGGGACTTTGCGCTCGCTAAAAAGTGCCTGTTGGGTTCAGCTGTTATAACCTCATATGAGTTTGTGTCGGGCGTGTTTTTTAACAAAATACTAAAACTAAAGGTCTGGGATTACTCCGACAGACCTTTAAATATCAAGGGCTTGATTTGCCCTTTGTATTCAGTTTTGTGGGGACTTTTGTGCATACCCGTCAATGCGGTGTGCAAGAGGATAAGCAGGGTTAATCCTCAGTTTCGCTTTGCGGCGTAGGGTCGATGTACACGTTGACCGCTATAATACGCTGACTGTTGACCTGCTGAACCACAAGTGTAAGGTTACGGTAGCTGAACTTAGCCTTGCGGCGGGGGATGATGGAGAAGTGCTCCAGTATAAATCCGCCGACTGTGACAGCGTCGGTCTCGACGTCGTCGGGGTCTATATCGGCGAGCTCAAACAAATCCTCGAGCGGCATATCTCCGCTGACAATATACTCAGTGTCCGAAATCTTTGTGCAGTCGTTTTCGATTTCCTCGTCCTCGTCCCAGATTTCGCCTACGATTTCCTCTAGCAAGTCCTCCATAGTAACTATACCCAAAGTGCCTCCGTATTCGTCGGTAACTATCGCGATATGGAGCCTTTTTCTTTTGAAGTCGTTCAGGGTTTTTGAGAGATTCTGGTTGTTGAAGATAAAGTGCGCGGGCTGAATCAGCTTTCCTATGTTGGGTTCGCGGTTTTGTGCGAGCTCCTCAAGATAGTCGCGCGTGTGGAGTATGCCGATAATGTGGTCGATAGTTTCCTTGTAAACGGGAATACGAGAGTAGCGGCTCTCTATAACGGTGTGTTTGAGCTTTTCGGGAGAGTCGGTGATGTCGATAGCGGTGAGGTCAACTCGGGGCGTGAGCACTTCGAGCACGGTTTTGTCGTCAAAGTCCAGTACGGACTGAACCATCTCGCTCTCGTCCTCCTCAAGCACGCCTTCACCCTCGATGTTCTCGACAATCTGTTTGAGTTCATCCTCGGTGACAGATGGCTGTTCCTCGTTTTTGCCCGCGATTTTGAGAGCGCCCTCTTTGAGCTTGATAAAGAGGAACACTATTGGGGTAAGGACAATTGTTATCGCTTTGAGAACTCCCGCTGTGGCGAGAGAGTAGCTCTCGGCGTGTTCCTTGGCGAGACATTTCGGGAGGATTTCTCCGAATGTCAGAACAACAAAGGTTGTTATGCCCGTGGCTATAGCGGTTCCGACGTCGCCGAAAATGCTGAGGCACACGGCAGTGGCAAGGGATGAACATCCGAGGTTCACAATGTTGTTGCAAATCAGAATTGCCGTCAAAGCTTTATCAAAATGGTTTGTAATATACAGCGCGTTTTTGGCTTTTTTGTTGCCGTCGTCGGCGTAGCTCTGAATCCTGATAACGTTCACAAACGAGAACGCCGTTTCAACGGAACTGAAAAATGCCGACAGCAATACGCATAGTACTATTACGATTATTTGCCATGGTTGTACGTCCAAAAATTATCACTCCTAATATATAACCATAAATAGCATACTATAATTCTTTTAAAAAATGATTTTTATTTAGAAAAAAGAATAATTTTCTTGAATTATAAGGCATAAAATGTTATAATTATGATGTGTATGCGTACCTTTTGGGGCAGAATAAACTCGGAGGTGCGTATTATGAGCAAAAATAATCCAAACAACGATGAATTTGTCCGAAATCCCTGCGAGGAGGACAACACTCCCAAAGGCGACAATCCCGCTGAGGAAAACAGCTTTGAGCATATTCAGGACAGCGGAGCTATCGTTACCGAGCGTGACGGCTCAGTCATACACTGTCTTACAATTGTAGGACAGATTGAGGGGCATTATCTGCTCCCGCAGAATACAAAAACTACGAAGTATGAACACGTTATCCCTATGCTCGTCGCGATTGACGAGGACCCGAGAATCGACGGGCTGCTGATACTGATTAACACAGTCGGCGGAGACGTTGAGGCGGGGCTTGCCATTGCCGAGCTGATTTCGGGAATGAAAAAGCCCACGGTTTCGATAGTTCTGGGCGGAGGTCATTCTATCGGTATTCCTCTTGCGGTTTCGGCGAAGAAAAGCTTTATCGCCAAGAGCGCGTCAATGACAGCTCACCCCGTGAGGAGTACGGGACTCACCATTGGTGTGTGGCAGACCTTTGAGTATTACAAAAGGATGCAGGACAGAATAACGAGTTTCATTGTGGATAATTCAAGAATTTCCAAAGAGGACTACGAAAAGCTCGTTATGAATACAGGCGAGCTGGTTATGGATATCGGCTCTATCCTTGACGGAAAAAAGGCGGTTGACGTAGGTTTGGTGGATGAAGTAGGTACGCTTAAAGAGGCGGTAGACTGCCTCTATGATATGATAAAAGATTATAAAAACCCCTCGTAACAGAGGGTACATATGGAGGGCATATGATTACTCAGATTTTTCAGAATGTTATTTTGGGTATTGTTCAGGGACTTACCGAGTTTCTGCCTGTATCCAGCAGCGGACACCTCAACATTGCCGAGCACCTTATGGGTATGAGCGACGGCGGTGTTTTTCTTGACGTAATGCTGCATATCGGCACACTGGCTGCTGTGCTTATCTTCTATCGTAAGCTTATCTGGCGGCTGATTAAGGCGTTTTTCCTGCTTATCAAGGATATCTTTACGGGTAAATTCAGATGGTCAAAAATGGACGGCGACCGCAATCTCATTTTTATGCTGATTATCGGACTTATTCCTTTGTTTTTGCTGTTTGTTCCGATTCCCGAGATTGCCCCGGGTGTTGAAAAGGTCAAGGACTTGGCTGATTTGTTCAAGGGCAGTACATATTTTATCGTTACGGGTTTTGCTCTGCTTGTGACAAGCCTGCTTTTGTTTATCGGAATTCAGTGCAACAAAAGACAGACAGGCAAGCATTTTAAGAAAGACGCCGAAAGCAACTACGATGGCAACGGACGTACCCGCTACGGTGTGCTTGACGCTGTTACCGTGGGTATCGGTCAGCTCTTCGCGGCGCTGTTCCCCGGGCTCTCCCGTTCGGGAACTACACTCGCGGTAGGTGAGATGAGAGGCATCAACAAACAGGCGGCTCTCGACTATACATTTATCCTCGGTATTCCGTCAATTATCGCGGCTGCAGTGCTTGAAGTCAAGGACGTTCCCAAGTCCACGCTCAATCCCGAGTCGATTATCGCCGTGCTCTGCGGAGTTGTGGCGGCGGCTGTTGTGGGCTACTTTGCGATTAAGCTCTTTAAGTGGCTGTTAAAGACCGACAGAATGATTATATTTGTTATTTATACCGCTGTTGTGGGACTTATGGTAGTCGGTGTAAGCGTATATGAGCTGCTTACAGGTACCGCAGTACAGGTTATGTAAAATTCTGTAAAAGAATTAAGGAAGAATATGGAAAATATGGAAGTGGAAAAATGGCTGCTAAAAAAGGCTCAAAAGCAAAAAAAACAACAACTAAAAAGTCTTCCAAGAATGCTAAAAACACAGAGAAACGCTCTGTTCGCCACAAGAGGGAGAAGAGAGCGCAGAAAAAGCGCAACTACAGGATAGAGGCGATAATTTACGCTGCTATAGCTTTGATTACATTCTTTGTGATTATCATTCCCGGAGCGAATGTCTGGACTACAATCCGCGGAATTTTCTTCGGGTTCTTCGGATTATGCTCGATTCTTGTTCCGCTTACCTTTGCGTATCTGACGGTTATTACCGCTTTAGAAAAAGAGATTGCGCATTTTAAGGCGAAGGTGGGTATGTGTATCGCGATAATCCTGCTGACCGAAGCCGCGGTTTATCTGTTCAGCGATTATAAATTTGAGGATACAAATTATTTCGCTGCGCTGGGACAGCTATTCGGACGCGCGTTTAACTCCGAAAGCTACTTTACTACGGGCGGAGGATTTTTCAGCGGAATATTGGGATATCCGCTCTATATGGCGTTTCACAACCCCGCGGCTATCCTCGTGGTGCTCGTAATACTCGCGGCGCTCATCCTCATCATCGGCAAGATTTCTCTCAACGATGTTGCCAGAGCCGCAAGGTACGTGGGACATAAGGTCAGCGATACCTCAAAGAAAAGCAGGGAATATATCAGTGCGCGCCGTGAAAGACGACGCAGCGAGCCCGAGCCTGATTACGGCAGCTTTGATGATTTTGACACGCTGATTGATATTCCTATTGACGACGAAATGAACAAAAAGAAAAAGCGCCGCCGCAAGCGCAGCGAGATTGATATTTCTATCGACGACGATTCCAACGCCGCCAAGTCAGATGCCGCTGATGATTTTATCGACGCTATAAACAAGGCTCAAAGCGAGGATGTTAAAGCTACCGCGGATGACGAGGCGGACGAAGTGGAGGAAGCCAAGCCCGCGCCCAAGCGCCGCAGAACCAAGAGCGATTCCGAGAAAGCTGCCGAGAAGGCTATGTATAAGTATCCGCCTATCGGTCTGCTAAAGAATGTCAGAAACAGCGGCGGTGACGGCGACGCGGAGATGCGCGCCAACGCTCAGAAGCTTATTTCTACTCTCAGCAGTTTTGGTGTGCAGGCGGAGATTACACATATCTCACGCGGACCTTCCGTAACGCGCTATGAAGTAAAGCCCGCCCCCGGTGTTAAGATTAACAAGATTACAAACCTCTCGGACGACATCGCCCTCAACCTTGCGGCGAACGGCATACGTATTGAAGCGCCTATCCCGGGCAAGGCAGCTGTCGGAATTGAGGTTCCCAATAAAGCTGTCAGCGTGGTAAGCATCCGCGAGCTCATCGACTCGGATGAATTTGAATCCAGCTCCAGCAAGCTGACCTGTGTTCTCGGCAGAGATATCGCGGGTAAGATTGTGACGACCGATATCGCCAAGCTGCCTCACCTGCTTATCGCGGGTACTACGGGCTCGGGTAAATCGGTATGCGTAAACTCCCTGCTCATCAGTATTCTTTACAAAGCGGGTCCCGAAGAGGTCAAGCTTGTGCTTATCGATCCCAAGATGGTAGAGTTCTCAAAGTACAAGGGTATTCCTCACCTGCTTATTCCCGTTGTTTCCGACGCTAAAAAGGCGGCGGGAGCGCTGGCGTGGGCGGTCAATGAAATGCAGAACCGCTACAAGCTGTTCTCGGAATACGACTGTAAGGATATCGACGGTTATAATAAGCTGATTGAAAGCAATATCGAATATATGCGGGATAATCCTCCCGTATTTAATGAGGAAAAGGGCGAGGAGGAACAGCCTGTGCTCGAGGTCAACGGACTTCCGGTTGCCAAGGAAAAGCTTCCGCGCATAGTAATCGCTATCGACGAGTTGGCTGACCTTATGATGACTGCATCGGGCGAGGTAGAGGACAGCATTGTGCGTTTGGCTCAGCTCGCCAGAGCCGCGGGTATGCACCTTGTAATCGCTACTCAACGTCCTACCGCAAACGTTATCACAGGTCTTATCAAGGCTAACGTTCCGAGCAGAATCGCCCTCAAGGTTGGCTCAAATATGGATTCCAGAATTATACTTGATACGGGCGGCGCCGAGAAGCTCATCGGACGAGGCGATATGCTCTATATGCCCGTGGGCGCGCCCAACCCGATTCGTGTTCAGGGCTGTTACGCCACCGAGGAAGAAATCGGCGGCGTTACCAACTATATCAAGAAATCTTCCAAGGCTCAGTATAACGAGGAAATAGAGGAGAGAATCAAGCGCATAGCCGCCGAGGAACTCGATGGAGGAGCGGCGGAGAATAACGCCAATACGATTGACGGCATAGAGCTCGACAGCAAGATGGAAGACGCTATTAAGTACGTTATTGAGTCGGGACAAGCCTCTACCTCAATGATTCAGAGAAGGTTCAAGGTTGGTTACGCCCGCGCGGGCCGTATGATTGACGATATGGAACAGCTCGGTATAGTTGAACCACACCAGGGCTCCAAGCCGAGAAAAGTTCTGATGACTTACGGCGAGTGGCTCGAGAGAGCGAACAATCTAAAGGGGTAAATTAGTGGTTAGTGGCTAGTGGCTAGTGAAGCAAGTTAGGAAGGCTGTGCTATGGGGGATATGATTTCCAAAATAGGAGCAGCTTGCGTCTGACGAGCAAAAATAAAAAGAGTCAGTTAGGAAAGCTGTGCTATGGGGGATATGATTTCCAAAATAGGAGCAGCTTGTGTTTGACGAGGATAACATAAAAATGTCATATTTGCCTATGACAATTGAAGAAGTTAATAATCGCGGATGGGACAGCGTTGACTTTGTCTATATAAGCGGAGACAGCTACGTTGACCATCCGTCCTTCGGTATGGCTATAATTACCCGAGTTCTGGAGAGCGAGGGTTACAGAGTAGCCGTGCTCTCACAGCCCGATTGGAGGTCCGAGCGTGATTTTACGCAGTTCGGACGTCCGCGTCTGGGCTTTTTTATTTCCGCGGGCAACATCGACAGTATGGTGGCGCATTATACGGTAGCCAAGCGCAAGCGCAGCGATGACGCCTATACCGCCGGCGGCAGGTCGGGCAAACGCCCCGACAGGGCCGTTACGGTTTACAGTAATATTGTCAAAAGGCTGTATCCCGACTGCCCCGTGATTATCGGCGGACTGGAGGCTTCACTGAGGAGATTCGCCCACTATGATTATTGGGCGGATAGGGTTATGCCGTCCGTGCTTGTCGATAGCAAGGCGGATATACTCTCCTACGGTATGGGCGAGCTTCAGACAATAGAGATAGCCAAAAGACTCAGTGAGGGAAAGCGCGTTGAGGAGCTTTATGATATAAAGGGAATATGTTATTTAATTCCCACAAAGAATTATACTCCGCAGTCCGCTGTGGATTTACCGAGCTTTGAGCGCGTTTGTGAGAGCAAGCGCGACTACGCTGTCGCCGCCAGAAAAGAGCTGGAGGAAGCCGACGCCGTGCGCGGCAGAAAGGTTATTCAACGCCACGGGAGCTATATCCTTGTGCAGAACCCGCCAATGCCTCCGCTAAATACCGAGCAGCTCGATTGGGTGTATTCTCTGCCCTACGAAAGGTATTATCCCGAATGCTACGAGAGCGCTGGCGGCGTGCCCGGGATTAAAGAGGTGGAGTTCTCGATAACCCACAACCGCGGGTGCTTCGGCGCTTGCAACTTCTGCTCACTGGCTTTCCATCAGGGGAGAGTCGTTACGGTCAGAAGCGAGGAGAGCGTTGTAAAAGAAGCTGAGAGCTTTTTAAATAACCCTCATTTCAAGGGTATCATCAGCGATGTTGGCGGTCCCACGGCGAATTTCAGAATACCGTCGTGCGAATATCAGCGTGAACACGGACTTTGTAAGAACAAAAAGTGCTTGGCTCCAAAGCCGTGCGCTAACCTGAACGCCGACCATACGGACTACATAAATCTTCTAAGAAAACTGCGAAAGATAAAAGGCATAAAAAGAGTGTTTGTCCGTAGCGGTATCCGCTATGATTATTTTTTGCGGGATAAATCCGACGAGTTCCTCGACGAGCTTGTCAGGTATCACGTCAGCGGTCAGCTCAGAGTGGCTCCCGAGCACTGCTCGCAGGCGGTGCTCGACAGTATGGGCAAGCCGCACATTGAAGCGTATAAAAAGTTTTCGGATATGTTCTATAAGGCAACAAGACAGGCGGGCAAAGACCAGTACATTGTGCCGTACCTTATGAGCTCGCACCCCGGGTGTACGCTCAAAAACGCTGTGGAGCTTGCGGTGTTTCTAAAGCGCGAGAAGATACACCCCGAGCAGGTTCAGGACTTTTATCCCACCCCGGGCACAATTTCAACCGCAATGTTCTACACTGGGCTGAATCCCTATACTATGGAGGAAATCTATGTGCCTAAATCCTCCGAAGAAAAGGCTATGCAGCGCGCTTTGATGCAGTACTTTATCCCCAAAAACAGGGACAAGGTACTAAAAGCTCTGAAAATCGCGGGCAGGCTCGACCTGGTCGGCAACGGAAATAATTGTCTTATCACCGCGCCGAAGGGATTTGCCGTAAAACCCAAAAAGAAGAAAAATAATAAGTATTCGAGGAAAAACAGAAAAAGATAAGGCTTCCTTTGGGGGAAGCTGTCGAGCGTAGCGAGACTGAAGAGGGTCCATTTTATTAAATGCTCGCTATATCTCACGTTAGAATGTAATCTTGTATACAAGTGGTTCCCTAGCGGGAGACGGCAAACCCTCTGTCGCATTCGCGACATCTCCCTTAGTAAGGGAGTCTCCTCTCCCGTCACGCCTAACGGCGTGCCACCCTTTCCCTAGCGGGAGACGGCAACCCTTTTGTCGGCGTTGCCGACATTTCCCCTATCAGGGGAATTTCCCAAGGGAGGGCTAACAAAACACTTGACTTATATTGTCACATTTAGTAAAATATTTTGTAGAATTATTTAAGAGGTGAGACCGATAGGAGTATATGAAGAATTACAGGCGCGCGGTTTAATCGCTCAGGTTACCGACGAGGAAGAAATCCGCGAGCTTGTCAACAACGGAAAGGCAGTATTTTATATTGGATTTGACCCTACTGCGGACAGCCTGCACGTAGGTCACTTTATGGCGCTTTGTCTTATGAAGCGCTTACAGATGGCGGGCAATAAGCCGATTGCCTTAGTCGGCGGCGGCACAGGTATGATTGGCGACCCGTCAGGTCGTACCGATATGCGTAAAATGCTTACAAAGGAAGATATCGAATACAACTGTAACCGCTTTAAGGAGCAGATGTCAAAGTTTATTGATTTTTCCGACGGTAAAGCGCTTATGGTAAACAACGCTGACTGGCTTCTTGACCTCAACTATGTTGAGGTGCTCAGGGAAGTCGGCACGTGCTTCAGCGTTAACCGTATGCTGACAGCCGAGTGCTACAAACAGCGTATGGAAAAGGGGCTCAGCTTCCTTGAGTTCAACTATATGATTATGCAGAGCTACGATTTCTACAAGCTCTTTCAGGATTACGGATGTAATATGCAGTTCGGCGGCGACGACCAGTGGAGCAATATGCTCGGCGGCACGGAGCTTATCCGCCGCAAGCTCGGCAAGGACGCCTACGCTATGACCATCACTCTGCTCTTAAATTCCGAGGGCAAGAAGATGGGCAAAACCCAGAGCGGCGCGGTATGGCTTGACCCCGAAAAGACCAGCCCTTATGAGTTCTATCAGTATTGGCGCAACGTGGGTGACGCTGACGTATTAAAATGCATCCGTATGCTGACATTCCTCCCGCTTGAGGAAATCGACAAGATGGACAGCTGGGAAGGCGCTCAGCTCAACAAGGCTAAGGAAATCTTAGCATTCGAGCTCACCAAGCTCGTGCACGGCGAACAGGAAGCCGCAAAAGCTCAGGAAGCCGCGAGAGCGCTCTTCGGCAGCGGAGCCAACACCGACAATATGCCTACCACCGAGCTTTGTGACGAGGATTTCGGCGACAACTTTACGGCTCTCGATTTGCTCCAGAAGTGCGGACTTATCGGCTCGCGCAAAGAGGGCAGAACCCTCATCCAGCAGGGCGGCGTATCGCTCGACGGCGAAAAGGTCAGCGACCCGTTCACTCAGGTGACTAGGGAAATGTTCGCTGAAAACGGATATGTTGTCATTAAAAAGGGTAAAAAAGTCTACCACAAGGCTATTTTAAAATAAAGGTACAATTTAAGGAGGTACAAAATGAAGAAATTTTTTGGAGAGTTTAAAGAGTTCATAATGCGCGGTAATGTTATGGACCTCGCTGTTGCGGTAATCATCGGCGCGGCGTTCGGCGCAATCGTCACCGCCCTTTGCGACAAGATTATCACACCGCTGATTCAGCTCATTATCGGCTCAATCTTCGGCAAGAGCATTGACGAGATGACAAAGGTTCTCAACGTTGGTCCGATTGAGTTTGGCGCGTTTATTTCCGCGGTAATTAATTTCATCATTATGGCGTTTATCATCTTCCTTATGATTAAGGCTGTCAATAAGGCTATGGCTATCGGCAAGAAGAAGGAAGAGGAAGAAGAGGAAGCTACAACTAAGGAGTGTCCCTTCTGTAAGAGCGAAATCGCTATCGACGCTACTCGCTGTCCCCACTGCACATCTCAGCTTGACGAGGAGAAATAATTTCGCAATTCGCAATGCGCGATAATCAATTCGCAATTTACGGCGACCGATTTTCGGTCGCCCTTTTCTCTTTATACCGTGAAGAAAAAAGGTTCCTTTGGCTAAAGGAGCTGTCACGGCTTGCCGTGACTGAGGATTGTATAAATGCGGCGCAGCCGCCACCTTGTTCTTATACTATGCTGATATTCTATCGTTCCGAGCTTGTGAGGTTGTCCCCTTAGGGGAAAATGTCCGCTTGCGGACAAAAGGGGGATAAACAGTTTAAATCCCCCTATCGACTTCGCTGCGCTCCGCAACTTTTCCCTAGCGGGAGGCGGCTTCCTAAGCCGGAGACGGCAAACCCTCTGTCGCATTTGCGACATCTCCCTTAGTAAGGGAGTCTCCCTTTTGTCAATTCGTGACATTTTCCTAAAAGGGGAATTTCCCCATGGGGGGGGAAGCCTTTGACTATTCGCTGCGCGAATTGCCCAAACTTTTTATAAAAATATATAAAATCCATTGAAAAGCTCGGCGCTTCATATTATAATATAACCATAAATTCACTTTTGGGGGTGCAATTATGAGGAAAACAAAGATTATCTGTACTTTAGGTCCCGCCTGCGATAATAAAGAAACACTTTTGAAGATGATTAACGCGGGTATGAACGTCGCGCGAATTAATATGTCGCACGGTACCCACGAGGAACAGAAAGTGCGTCTTGACAGGCTCAAAGAAGTAATCAGGGAGAGCGGAAAGAACGTCGCGATTCTGCTTGATACTAAAGGTCCAGAGGTTCGCATAGGCGTTTTTGAGAACGGTTACGCTGCTCTCGCCGAGGGCGCGGAGTTTAAGCTTTTCCGTGACAGCGAGAGGACAGGTACCGACGAGGGTATAGGCATAAGCTATCCTAAGCTGGTTGACATCTTCCTCGGCGAAAGAGAAAAGGCAATCGGCAGAAAGATACTTTTGGACGACGGTAAGATTGTTATTGCGGTTATCAAGGTCACAAAAGACGCAATTATCTGCGAGGTTGAAAAGGGCGGCAAGCTTACGAACCGCAAGAGTATCAATATCCCCAACTATCATATAACAATGCCCTTCGTGAGTGCCAAGGACAGGTCTGATATCGAGTTCGGACTCCATCAGGGCGCTGAGATTGTAGCGGCGAGCTTTGTGCGTTCTGTTGATGACGTAAATACCCTGCGCGACTATATCGACAGTATCGGTTACGAGGGCGTTGATATTGTTTCCAAGATTGAGAACCAGAGCGGCTATGACGACATTGATCGCATTATAGAAGCCTCCAACGGAATTATGGTAGCGCGCGGCGATATGGGCGTTGAGATTCCGTTCATTAAACTGCCCGAAATCCAAAAGACAATAATTCGCAAGACAGTAGCAAAAGGTAAGTATGTTATCACAGCAACCCAGATGCTCGAAAGTATGACCACCAACCCGCTGCCCACGCGAGCTGAAATCAGCGACGTCGCGAACGCGGTATATGACGGTACTTCGGCGGTTATGTTGTCGGGCGAGTCTGCCGCGGGTAAATATCCCGTCGAGAGCGTTATGGCTTTGGCTGACATCTGTAAAGAGGCTGAGAGCAATCACGAGGACTGGATTTTACAGAAATACATCGACGAGTTTGACGACGAGAACAGCTTCAGAAAGAGCATTTGCTCCTCGGCGCGCAACGTTGCTATGGCGGTTGACGCGAAGGCGATTATCGTTGAGTCCGCTACGGGTAAGGTGGCGAGAGCTATGGCTCATTTCCGCCCCGATTGTCCGATTATCGCGGTTGTTACCTCGACCCTTGTTCAGCACAAGCTGTGCCTGAGCAGCGGCGTTACAGCCGTATTGGGCGAGAACCTTGCCTCGACCGACGAGATTACAAAGCAGGCTATGGACAAAGCTCTGGAAACAGGTATCGTTAAGAAGGGCGATATCGTTGTAGTGGTAAGCTCCAACAAGATTGAACCGTCCTACGGCACGGATACATTGCAGATTAGAGTTATTTAGTTGTAAGATAAGCAAAAAATATAAATGGGTGCGGGCAGAGCCCGCCAACAACTGACCACTGACTACTGACCACTAATCACTGAAAAGTATTTCAAAAAACTTTTCCATAAGCTGAAGATAAGTAGAAAGGACTCGGTTATGAATATCATCCTTATTGGTATGCCCGGCAGCGGCAAGAGCACGCTCGGCGTTATACTCGCGCGCAGGCTGGGCTACGGCTACCTTGATACCGACTCTTTTATTTCTCAAAAAGAAAAAAGCACGCTTCAGGGCATAATCGACAACAAGGGGCTCGACTACTTTCTTGACACCGAAAGCGAGATTGGCTCCGAGATTGTCTGCGACCGTGTTGTAATCGCCACGGGCGGCTCTATGGTTATGGCAGAAAGCGCTATGCGGCACCTCAAAGAGATAGGTACAGTTATTTATATCAATGTTCCGCTGAATGAACTGAAAAGGCGACTCGGTAATTACAAGGACAGAGGAATCGCCATGAAGGACGGTGAGGGACTTGAAGCGATTCTCACCGAGCGCGAGCCGTATTACAACAAGTACGCCGACATAGTCGTGAACTACCGAGACGGCGACGACCTTGAACAGACGGTGGATAATGTGATAGACAACATAAAAAGACAGGCAGTATGATTACTGCCTGTTTCTTATTCGAAAACGCTTAGACCGCGTTCCTGAAGTTCAATATTGACGTCCATAAGGCTTTTGCCGTCCTTTATAGCAAAGATAATTACAGCGTCACGCGGGTCACGAGGATACAGCTCTCGGTTGCCGCTTATTTTGATAAACTGTTGAGCTTCTCTGAGGTTGAGCGTTAACCCGAAACAAAGCTGGATAATCTTGTCGCGCGTGGCTCCTCGTGTTCCTGTAATAATCTGATGGCCAAAGTGCCTCTCAATCATGGCGGCTTCATAAACCTTGCCCGACTTAAGCTTTTTCGTTTTGAGCTGGTACTCAAAAAACTCCTCAAGCCCGTTAAAGAAAACGTCATCGGGGTTGTTTTCGAGGTACTCGTCAACATTATCGGTGTTCATCATTTCTTTCCAAAGATTGTCGGTTGTTTTTTTCATATTGTGCTTTCCTTTCGGATGTGCTAAAATTAATGATAAATTATTTTGATTGATTTTTCAAGAGGTTTGAATGGATATTGACAGCAGATTAAACCTGTGGCAATACACGGAGATTAAGCCGCTCGGTAGAAGAGCGGTGTTAATCCGCAATAACATGGATGGCAGACTTATGGTTAAGTGCGTTTGCGACAAGGATAACTTTGAGGTTTTCAGCAAGATTTCAAAGCTTGATAACCCTAACCTTATGCGTGTTTATGACACGGTAATCAGCGATGAAAAATGCGTGAGTATTTGCGAGTATATCGAAGGTGTAACGCTTGAACACGCGGTCGAGACAAACCGCCTGTTTTCGGAGATTGAAGTTAGAAACATTACGGCTCAGCTTTGTGACGGACTGGCAAGTCTGCACCAATGCGGAATAGTTCACCGCGACATAACGCCCTCAAACATTATGCTCACCCCGAACAATAGTGTAAAGATAATAGATTACGACATTGTGCGAACAATCAAGAACGGTCAGAACACCGACACGCAGGTGCTTGGTACACCGGGTTTTGCCGCTCCCGAACAATTCGGATTTACACAGACTGACGAGCGCGCCGATATTTATTCCTGCGGTGTGTTGATGAACTATCTTCTGACAGGTAAGCTGCCAAACGAAAAGCTTTATTTCGGCAACCTTACGCCTATTATTCAGAAGTGCGTGGAAATGGACAGCGAAAACCGATATCGCTCCGTAGAAGAATTGAAGCAGGAAACGCTCGGCTTAAAATTCTATAAAAGAAATAAAATTGCAAAAAAATATATTAATTACAGCAGGCTCCCAGGGTTCAGGGGCAAAGGATTCTTTTTAAAGTTTCTAACTGTTGTTCTTATGATTGCTTATTTTGTTTTTGCGTTTGCCTATATAAACTATACCGTGAGCCTTTGGGGAAGAATCAGTTTCCCGGTAAAACATTTTTTAACAGGAATAGATTTTCTCTTTTTACTGTCCGCTCTTCCGTATTTCACACTGGGAGATGTAGGCGGATTGTCTAGGTTTATAGTTAAAGGCAAACCGCAGACAGGAAGAATGATTTTCAGAATAATCGGGTATTCCTCACTGCTTTTGGGTGTTGTCCTTTTTGTTTTGATTGTTAAACTGGGTTAATTATATATAATAAAAAAAACAAAACGGGTATGCAGCTTGCATACCCAAAAATCTTTTAAACCGTGTATTATAATTACACGGTTATTTTATTCGCGGAATTTAAGGAGCATATACGGTTGTATATCAAGAACGCGTGCTATTTTAAATAAAAGCTCTATTGACATAGGCTTGACAATATTAGGCGCTTCTATTGAACTCAAATGCGAGCGGCTGATTCCCGCTTTTTCAGCGAGCTGTTCCTGAGTTAAGCCCTTCTTCTTGCGAAAGTACGCGATATTCATACCCAATTCTGTATAATTTTCAACATTTTCATATGATATAGGAATTGCTCTTGACATAGTATCACCCATAATTAAGATACTATTATTATAGAATTAATTAAACTATTTATTAAAAAGCTATTGCATTTTAATAAATAGCATTATATAATTAATACAAAGCAATGTTTTTATAAGAGGAGGAAAAAACTATGAATAATAAAGTAAAACCTAGCTGTGGAAAATCTTTGCTTTTAGTGTCAATGCTTACCGCGCTTGTCGGAAGTATCTTGATGCTTGTTTCTTTGCTGTTGCCGTATATTACTGGCGCGTATGGTGAGATGCAGAGTTATTCAATGATAAGTTATGTTAAACTTGCGCTTAAAGAAGGCGGTCAATATACGGGGTCGTCAGTGTTTGGAATAATAATGCTTGTAATTGTAATTATTATTGGTTTGTTTTCGTTGCTGACATTTGTGTTTTCGCTCATAAAAAAACCGATACCGATACTAATATTTACAATTTTAGCATGTATAGTTTTCTGTTTGCTGAGTTGGGATTTCACCGAACGTGGTGTTGTCGGTGAAAACGCTTTAAGTTGGGGCTCTGCCTTTTACGCGTTTATTATAGGTGTGGTAATCGCTCTTGCGGGAGCTGTATTTATGATAACTCAAAAAATGAGAATAAAAAAACAGGAGGGATAAAAATGAAATCGAAAGTTATAGCTTTATTACTGGCTTTGGTGCTTATGGGTGCATCTTCGGTTGTGCTTAGTTCGTGCGGAAAAAATGATGAGGAAAACATTTCATCGGAAGTCGAAGAAACAGAAACAACTGAACCTTTTAAAGAGATTGAATGGCCTGACAGCGAATTAGCAAACCTTATCCCTAAGCCTAAATCAACCTTTGGAAGAATTGAATGGGAGTATTCAGACGATTTTAAGATAACTTTAGGAAAAATTACAAAACAACAATACCAAGATTATGTTAAGGAATGTAAAGAAAAGGGATTTAAGGAGGATTATGAAAAAGGCGAAGATTATTACAGGGCTGAAAACAAGGACGGCTATTATCTTTCTTTAGATTATGAAGAGGGTGATATAATGACAGTTCATCTTGAAAGCCCGTACGATGATGGCGAAGATTCTAATAACAATGAAGATGAAGAAACAGAGTCAAAGAATAAAACTTCATCAAAATCCAAATCTTCATCAAAAGCTAAGTCGGACAGCTCGAAAGTAAGCGCTGGCTTTAAAAAGACTATGGATGAGTACGAGGCGTTTATGGATGACTATGTTGATTTTATGAAAAAGTATAAGAAATCATCAGATGTTGCTGCTATGCTTACGGAATATACCGAGATGATGAGTAAATATACTGATTTCACAGAAAAAATAGATGACATTGACGAGGATTCTCTTTCTACCGCGGACGCCGCGTATTATGTTGAAGTTACCGCAAGAGTTGCCAAGAAGTTGGCAGAAGTAGCTGATTAACAGAATAACAAAGCCCCTGACGAGTGTCAGGGGTTTTGTTGCGTCTATTTACATAATTGAGCTTACGAGGTCGGCGTATTCGGACGGGTTCTCGATGGGAAGTCCCGCGATGAGCAGAGCCTGATTATAGAAGATTTCGGCGTATGTCTTAGCCTTTTCGTCGTCCTTGCCGATTAAGTCAATCATAGTCTTGACGGCGCTGTGATTCATATTGAGCTCAAGACAGCGCTGGGCTTTCATACCCGCCTCGGGCTGCATTGCGCTGAAGTATTTCTCCATCTCAAAGCTGATACCGCCCTTTGCCGTCATACATACGGGGTGGCTTACGAGCTTTTTGCTGGCGATAACCTCGCTGACCTTGTCGCCGAGAGTGTCGCGGACAAACTTTAATGCTTCGGTGTTTTCCTCTGCATTGTCCTCACCCTCTTCGGTTTCGATTCCCAGGTCGTCGCTGTCTACGCTCCTGAACTGCTTGCCGTTATACTCCGCGAGAGTCTGGAGTGTGAACTCGTCAATATCCTGTGTGCCGTAGAGGAGCTCATAGCCCTTTGAGAGCACAACCTCCGCCTGCGGAAGCTTGCTGATGGACGCAACGCTCTCGCCTGTGGCAAAGTAGATGTACTTCTGTTCCTCGGGCATACGATCGATGTACTCGCTGAGAGTTGTCAGCTTTTCGCTGTTTGAGGAGTAGAACATCAAAAGGTCTTTGAGGTTGTCCTTGTGCATTCCGTAGTCGCTGACGATGCCGTATTTGAGCTGTCTGCCAAACTCGCCCCAGAAGTTCTCGTAGGTCTCTCTGTCCTTTTTGAGCAGGGAAGAGAGCTCGTTTTTGATTTTCTTCTCCAAAGTTTTTGCGACAGTTTTTAACTGATGGTCGTGCTGAAGAACCTCACGGGAGATGTTCAGCGAGAAGTCCTGGCTGTCAACAACACCCTTGACAAAACGGAAATGGTCGGGGAGAAGCTCCTCGCAGTTTTCCATAATAAGCACGCCGCTCGAGTAGAGCTGCAAGCCCTTCTTGTATTCCTTTGTATAGAAATCAAACGGAGTTTTTGACGGGATGAAGAGCAAAGCCTTGTAGGTGACAACGCCCTCAACCGATGTGGTGATAATCTTGGCTGGCTTGTCAAACGCGGCGAATTTGTCGTGGTAGAACTTTTCGTATTCCTCGTCGGTTACGCCCTTTTTGGGACGCTGCCAGATAGGAATCATAGAGTTGAGTGTTTCGGGCTCGGTTACGCTCTCGTACTCGGGTTTTTCACTGTCCTCTGTGCCTTCCTTGACCTTGCTGTGCGTCATATCCATTATAATAGGATAGCGGATATAGTCGCTGTATTTCTTGACGAGCTCAGAGATTCTGTACTGTTCAAGGAACTCGCTGTAGTTTTCGTTTTCGGCGTCCTCTTTGATGTGCAGAGTTACGATTGTACCCGCAGAGTCCTTGTCTGTTTCCTTGATTGTGTAGCCGTCAGCGCCCGAGGATGTCCAGATGTAGCCTGTGTCGCTGCCGTACTTCTTGGTGCACACCTCAACCTTGTCGGAAACCATAAACGCGGAGTAAAAACCTACGCCGAACTGACCGATGATGTCAACGTCGTCAGCCTGTTCGTTCTCCTGCTTAAAGCGGTAAGAACCCGATGAAGCGATTGTGCCGAGGTTCTTGTCGAGGTCGTCTTTATCCATACCGATTCCGTTGTCCTCGATTTTCATAATACGGTTTTCCTTGTCAACCGTGATGTTGATTCTGAAGTCCTCGCGGTTGAGTCCGACCTTGTCGTCGGTGAGGGAGATAAAGCACAGCTTGTCTATGGCGTCGCTGGCGTTAGAGATAAGCTCGCGCAGGAAAATCTCCTTGTGTGTGTAAATTGAGTTAATCATCAAATCAAGCAGTCTTTTGGACTCTGATTTAAACTGTTTTTTAGCCATGAAATTACCTTCTTTCTTAATTCAAATGGTATTATAACGCATTTGTCAAGAAAATTCAACACAAAAGGTATGAACATTTTTTCGGGAAATTGCATTAAACAATGCAATTTTCTTTGTTTTTGCGGGAATAGTGAGGGGATGTCCCGCGCCCCTACTAAAATGAAAGGATAAAACATGGAAACAGAGTTTATGGTTACGCTGCTTGGCTTGGCGGGCTCGGCGTTAGGTTCGCTTTGCGGTGTGCTTATAAACACAAAGCTCAGCAACTACCGCATTGAACAGCTCGAGAAAAAGGTAGACAAGCACAACAGCCTTATTGAAAGAGTTTATGAGCTCGAGAAAAAACAGCGCGTAACCGACGAGAAAATGACTGTCGCCAATCACAGAATAACCGATTTGGAGAAAGGTGAATAGTGTGAATTTACACTATTCAAGATTTATGTTGTCTGCTCAGTTTGCCGCAAAGCGGCAACGAGCAATGACTAAATCGCCATTTACGCCTTGTCTGCCCACGGCAAGGTTGTAAAAATTTTTAGCAAAAAAATAGTGGGCAGAAAGGCTATGGCGAATATTATGAAAGTGTCAGGACTAACAATAGCAAGAACAGCAGTGCTGGCGGCGGCGCTGATAAACCAGGTGCTTATATTGCTCGGAATCAACCCGCTGCCGTTTAGCGACAACGACATTTACGAGACAGTATCTGTCTGCTGTACAGCCGCCGCGTCAATATGGGCGTGGTGGAAGAACAACAGCTTTACAAAAGAGGCTGTAAAAGCCGATGAGTATTTACGAAATGAAAGGAGGAGAAAATGAGCTTAGTTAACAAGAAGGGCGTCGATATTTCCGCTAACAACGGAAACGTCGATATGGAAAAAATCAAGAAAGCGGGCTATGACTTTGTTATGATTCGCTGCGGTTACGGCGATGATATCAAGAGCCAGGACGACAGCCAGTTCGTATCGAATGTCAAAAAAGCAGAAAAGCTGAAAATGCCCTGGGGTGTGTATATTTACTCCTACGCCACAAACAAGACCGAGGCGAAAAGTGAGGCTGAGCACGTCAAAAGGCTCCTTAAAGGGAGAAAGCCCACTCTGCCCGTCGCGTTTGATATGGAGGACGCCGACGGATACAAAGCAAAACACGGCGCGATGAAGAAAAATGTCATCACGGAAATCTGCAAAACCTTTTTGAGCGAGATTAAAAAGGCGGGTTACTACCCGATGTTGTATACGAGTCTTTCGTGGATAGGGAATTATATTTCAACAGATGTGACTGACAAATATGACCTCTGGGTGGCTCAGTGGAGCAAGACCTGTGATTACAAGGGTAAGAATCTCGGGATGTGGCAGTACGGCGGTGAGACAAACTTCCTCGAGAGTAACTCGATAAGCGGAGTGGGTACAATCGACAAAGACAAGTGCTACAAGGACTATCCTTCAATAATCAAAAACGGCGGTTATAATAACTGGAAAAAGCCCGCTTCTTTGAAAGTTCTTGATACAACAGGTTTTAAAAAAGGCGACAAAAGCAACGGCGTTTTTGCCTTGAAGCAGTTGCTAATCCTCGCCAAAAACAAAAAGTTGATTTCAGCTTCAATGAAAAACAACAATGAGTTTGGCGGCGGTACTAAAAAAGCCGTCAATCAAATGTTGAAAAAGCTCGGCTATAAACAGAACGGAATCGCGGGCGAGAAGTTTATTAAACTGATTGGGAAGAAGTTGAAGTAGGTAAAAAACGGGGCACGCAAATGACGTGTCCCGTTAGTCTTAAATGTTTCCTTTTTTTACTGCTTTCAAAAAGTCTTTTGCCTCGTTGTTTGGATTGGCTTTTTTGGTGGCTTTAATATCGCTCTTTGTATATTCAAGACCGTGAACAATAATCGGAATTTGTTTACCGAATTTTTCTTTTAAATATCCTTCTTTTTGCAGCCTTGCGGCAACTTCGGAAGCGATATTTAATAGTTCGTTGTGACCTACAGGTTCCTCGTTTTCGGTTTCGTATCCTATGTTTGTTATTCCGTTTTCTTCATACCAATCATACAGAGTTTCAATTGCATCGTCGGGATTGTCAGAATCAATAATCATTATCTCATCCTGACTCCAAAAGGCGTAATTCCAGCGTTCTTCGTCATATTTGCCCGCACCTTCGCAAAACTCCTCAGTATTATAGCTGACAGCAAAGGACGAAACATTGTTGAAGCCGCGGTATGAATAATCTTCGTTTGAGTTTACAAAGAACGAAACGGCGTAAATTTCATTGTCGCTCCAATCGGAGATAACTGTTTTTACTTTATTGAAAAGAATGGTAATTATATCTGTCATTATTATTCTCCCGTGTTGACAACGATAAATAATAGTGCTAAAATATGAGTGTAAAGAAACGGCTTTGACCGTTTCGCTATATTTCAGTTTTATAGTAACCGTCCTATGGCTCCACTACAGGGCGGTTACTTCTTTATATGTATAATGACTTGGCAAAAGGCAACTAGCACGATTGCGTAAGATAATAAGAAAATAATCTCTGTCGAATCCATATTTACACCCCCTTTCGCAAGGGAGCAGAAACAGCCGCCACCGTTTCTTTACGATAAAATTATAACATATGTTCGATGTTTAGTCCAGAGTTTTTTGTTTTATATTTGATTAGATAAATGTCCCGAAAAAAGCTGCTAGCGAGTTGATACGCGTAAAATCCGCGGTTACAAGGATTTAGCGTATATGAGCGAAGTTTTTTTCAGAAAGGAGGATGACGCGCTGGTGGCGCTTGGTTCATCTTAACCGACATACTGCCTCGCTTGTTGTGGCGTGTGTTGAAGCTATAATGCACATCAACGCTACGGGCTAAAAACAGTCCACAGGACTGTTTTCTTGACGCCCTTTCAAGTCACGCGATACATATTTCCAAAAGCAGCGGATACCATAATGGTATCCGCTGCTTTTGGAGCTGGTGGCGTGACTTGAACACGTGACCTTCTCATTACGAGTGAGATGCTCTACCGACTGAGCTACACCAGCGTTTTTTGATTTCTTATGTATTATAACCCGAAAGAACATTTTTTGCAATATAAAAAAGCAAAAAAGGTGAATAATGTATATTATTACTAAGTTGTTTTGTGACAATTTACCCACTTGTATTGACTTTATAAATGTTTTATTTTATATTATAGTTAAGGATAGTTATACTATTAAATTGTATCCTATTCTTATTCTGCCTATACTGGAGAAAGGTGGTTTCATATATGTCAAAATCGTTTGGTAGACACCTGAGAGATTTGCGAAAAAATAACTCTAAGTACTCTCAGCAGGAAATGGCTGATATGCTTAACATCTCACGATCAACATATACTTATTATGAAACCGGAAAATCCGAGCCCGGACAGGAAAAGTTGAAAACTATCTGCGAAATTTTAAATGTTGATTTCAACACGCTTCTAGGCTATTCTGACGAAGGTTTGGTCGCGTCGGCAGCATCTGACGACAGCATTGACGAAAACTTCGGAGCGCTTACTCCCAGTGAGGAGCAAATCATCCTCGCGTACAGGAGTATGAACACTGAGGAAAAAGAGTTCATTGGTAAACAAATCACTAAGATTGTTAAAGGATAAACACTGGTAGAGTCGTCCGCTTTTTTGCGGGCGATTTTTGTTGGCTCTATGTCAATAGTTGGGGTAAACCCAATAAAATGAAATAATGTATTTAGGACAAGCGATGGCTAAGAAGCTGTCGCTTGTTTGATATTAAGTTGTTGTTTGTAAGCGAACATATGAAGAATACGATTGCGAAATC
>JAFSZY010000036.1 GCA_017458845.1 Ruminococcus sp. | reverse complement strand
TTCGAGCTCGGTAGCAGAGGCAGGTTCAGTTGTGTTTTCTTCTGTCGAGGGTTGTGAGGGCTCAGTGGTTTCGGTTGTTGCTGTTGTAGATTCTTCCTCAGCTTCATCATAGCAGGTATAGTTAAGCATTGCGTTCTTAACTGTCATTGTGTTTTTATTATAACCGTAAACGAACGCGAAATCAACACTTTCGACAGTTTTATTTTCATTAGGAGTTACAGAAAGAGAAATATTCTGATAGATATCGGTATAGGCGTTGAATTCCTGATAGTGAGATTCTGAATTATCTTCATTTTTATACTTTATTTTTAGAGCTATACCGAATGTACGATACTCATTATTGAGAGGCACAGAGTCAGCCTTCGCCGTTCCCGAAATGTTGAAAACAACGTCACTTTTGTTTATGGCAACCCTTTGGTAAATGAATTTGTTAGGGTTAATTTCGGTATCGGTGGAATTGTCTTCATCTTCTGTTGCTCCTGATTCTTCACCTTCGGTATCATCGGAAACAATTTCGTATGTCCTTTTGTATGTTCTCGTGACAAAGCCCTGTTCGGTTTTAGTTGCGTTGCCGTAGGTGTCGGTTGCTTCAGCGATATCGTTTTCAATAGTTTCAGTTTCTGTTGCAACTTCTGTTGGAGTAGTCTCGGATGCGTTTGTTGACTCCTCTTCTGTTTCTTCCTCTATTTCGGGTGCCGGCTCATCACCAATGCCTGACACTTCAAACTTTCCGGAATTATTGAATTCTATTGTGTTATTATTATGATCAATCCAGATTTCGTCATCGCTGAAATCACTGTTCATAAGAGCGTTGTAATCATTCATTACTTCGCCTTCTTCAAGCTGCAGACAGTCAAAATAAGCTGTGCCTTGGGCGTTTCTGAGAATAACGTATGCTTTTATCCAAACAGTTTCTGACGAAACGGAAGTTGTTACGGATATACGTTCCCAGCCTGTTTCATTAGGCGTACTTATTATTGCCGAGCTGTCCTGCTCACTTATAAGCACGCCACTGGCTTTGTAGCACTCAATTTTGAGCATTGCTCCGGATTTTCCCGAAAGATTGCCTACTTCCGTAATTTGAGGATTAACAAAGGCTGAAAAGGTAGCGGATTTTCCGCGTAGTTCTGTACCGTTTATAATCTGATGAGCAAAAGTATATATAGCGGAAGAAGCATTATGTTCAATTTTTATTGATTTATGTCCTAAATATGCTTTTTCGTTATCAATTGAAAAGTTTCCACCCGAGCTCTGCTGATTATCTATAGAAGCATGTCCGCTTTCAAAATCGTTATCATTTGGTTCGTTTGAGCCCATAATATAGTTTTTGGTGTATGAATCGGAACCTGTGGTAACATTTAAACTTCCCGAATCGCTGGCATTGGTTATCATACCGTTAGCGTTCAGAACAGTAACGGTATTTCCGTAGTTATCAAAGGTATAGGTTTCTTTTTTATTGTTGTCGTTATCTGCCTTAAAAACTGTTGTGTTATCGTCGTTGCATTGTACGGAAAGAGAGTGAATCGAGGTATTATTATCACCAAATTCCGTTATTTCTGATACTTTTCCATTGTTGTAACTAAAAGTGAGTTTGTTGCCGTATTGGTCGTGAGAGGTTGAATACTGCCTTATATTTGAAAGGAATCTGCTGTTGTTGTAACTAAATTGCGAACGTCTGCCGTCTGAAAACTTTATGCTATGAACAGTACTCAATCCTGTGTAGTAAACGAAATACACAAAGGCACTGTTGTCTTTCTTTATGTTATTGCAAATCCTTACAGATTCGCCGTCGGAAGTAACTGTTTGATTTGTAAATGTATATGTATGCTGCGCCGACTGTATTTGTGTTAATCTGTGTGTTGAATCATATGTATAGGTTATCTGGTTATTACTGTTTTCGCTGTCTGTCTCTGTTTTTATATGTGTTGTTTCGTCTTCATCAGGAATATCAAAGGCTTCTATGGCAGAACCTGTATCTATAGTTATTGTGTTATTGTTATTTTCCGTATTAATTGTTAAAGTGTATCCTAAATCATCCTCATCTGACAGCTCAGATGCACCTGCCTCTATCTTAAAGTAGTGTTCAACAGCATCAGCATCAAGATACACATAGTAATAATCAGTTTTTGTCAGGCGCTTATCAAAAGACATATGCCAACCTTTACCTAAATAGCTTCTCTGATTAATATTGGCACTATGGTGTGTGGCGTAGATGCTCATTGGTATTCTTGCACCTGTTTCTTCGTAAATATTCTGCTTTACGGTTAACGAACCTGTGTAATCGCATACAGAAGCCTCCGCATTTTGACCGCACGGAATTGTATGATAAGTAAGATTGCTCTCCAACCCTGTGTATTCTTTATATTTCACTACAAATGTTGGACGACTATTATAATAATAACAACAATATCCTCCAAATTGTCCATAATTATTTGGGCTGCTCAAATATACTCCGTTATTATCCAAGCTTCCGCTCGCCCACTTTTTTGCGTACTTTGTTAAATCAAATACTACTCCGTTTGCGCTTGCTTGCTTTGTATGAGCGTAATCAATTACTTCTGTGTCATTGACTTCATTGTTATTATTACTTATTAGACTAAATGAAGCAGTATTGTTTGACCAAGATTCCGAAATCGGATGAGCCTCAATTTCCATTTCCGGTGTTCTGCTCATTGGAAAAACAGTAAGTTTGGCACTTACTATGTTTTTGTCCGCATAATTCTCTTGTAAGTTTTTCACTTGCACAAAGCCATAATATGAATGGTCTTCATTTTTGCCAACCCAGAAATCCGTCTGCTGTCCCAAATGATTGTTTGGACTTGTATCAGCTACTTGTGCTGTTTCAATTTCAGGACTTCCTGAAACAGTCACCTCCGGATCGATAGTCACAGGGAAAGCTCGTCCTTTTTCATTTATAAAACTCTTATCTGCAATAAGTTTTACTTTTAGCTTACCGTTTTTGTTGCTTATTATATTAAGAGTCAAGTTAGTGCTTTGTACATCTTTTGAATCATACATACAAGGCGCAGTAATGATATAAATAGTTTTACCATTACTGTTTTTAATTTGAATTGTTTGATTGTCAACCTTCTGAGCTTTTAATCCTTTTATTTCATATTCTATCTCAAATTCATTTTGGGCGTTTGAGTTATTAAGAATAATGTTTTCTTTAACGCCTATTGTTGATGCAATACAATCTAAATCTATATTTTTATAAAATTCTTTGTAAGTTGCCTTTGAAGAAATCTTATCAAGTGAAGTGAATTTTTCGTTACCTTTGTGTATATTTTTTTGGTTTTTAATTTTGACGTCACTCTTTTTTGAATCTGTGTAACGCCAACTGATATTACCCTTTTTTGTGCTGATGCTAACTAAAGTATCTGCACTTGTATTTGAAGCAATATCTATATCAATATCGCTCTTTTTATTGGTATACAGTTCTGCTTTTGCTTCATCGGGTGTAGCGGAAGTTTCGTCAATAAGACTATTGTCGTATTCTACCCATTTACCCTTACTATTTTTGTAATGCACAGGGCAATCGTATGTTACCGCCATAATTGTGCCGTCATCCATACGAAAATGCTTTGTGTACTCATCTCTGCGATTTGTAAGTTCAGTGACTATATTCGCTTCTGCCTCTGCTTCAGCCAGCGAATCAAATGTTACAGACTTTTCTTTTTTATTTTTTGTAGTAGTTTCCGCAAATATTTCAATTGGCAATAAAAATGCCATCAAAAATACAAGTAATATTGATATTGTACTGTAAATTGGTCTTTTAGTGTTACTCATTTTCTTAACCCTCTTTGCAATAAAATAAGGTAACTTATTTTTGATAAGTTACCTGTTTTTATTTTATCAATGTTTTTATGCGTTTTCAATGCACGTATATTGAGAAATTGTAGTACTATCTTTAGTTATTACACACTAAAAAACAAACACTTTTTTGTGAACAAGAAATTCTTTCTTTAGTTTCCATCTAAAATACAATAATCAAATAAAAACAATGAGTGAATAATTCACCTGTTGTTTTAGCCAAAAAATCATGCAAAACCCTTATTCTAATCTATAGTGCAATAAAATAACCAAAAATTTTCTTCTTTACTTCACCATCAGGAGATATCATATATAACTGATTAGAAATATCCGTATAATACATTCAATGTTCTTCAAAAAACTATAAACATTGTCCTTGACTAAAGAAATTTTTCCAAGTATCAGATATGTAATATAGGCCTCCATATTTTGAGCTGTCAGTTGCTACATATATTCTATTATTGAATCCATTTACTATATACTCTCCTTGAAGTATAAAAGAATTTTTTAATAATAGTATTATTCCTTAAATCAACACAAAAGGCAACGCATAATAAAAGCCGAAAAAACCACACCGAAGTTGACGTTCAAAACCATCTAAAAAAATTAAAAACTCCCATTTTATGCGCCTTTCGGGAATTGCTAAAAATGCGATAGAAGGTGTTCAAATACATCAAACACACAAAAAATACATAAAAAGCTGTTTACTTAACTTTACCCATATACTAAAAAATTTCAAACAAAGGAGTGTGATACATAAAAAAGTATGAAATATTGACATTCTATGTAAAAACTTATATAATATACATAGAAAGAGAGGTGAAAGCAATGACTGCTAATGAAATGATATTACAAAGATTTGGCGCTGACGAACCAATTTTGGTTGAGGATATTATCACAATGTTCCCTAACAGGTCACGCCAATGGATTGATAAAGCGTTAAAAACACTGGTTGACGGCAAAATGCTGAAGCGATATACAACGGGAATATATTATATTCCACGCAAAACAATGTTTGGTGAATCGCTCTTGGATTCAAACAAAATTGTTGTAAAAAAATATATTGAGAATAACGGCAATGTTTACGGTTATGTTTCAGGCACAGCATTGCTTAACTCTCTCGGTTTAACAACTCAAGTACCGAATATAATTACTATTGTTACAAACAATGAAAAGTCACGAGGTCGAAAAGTCAAGATTGGGAATCAGGAGATTTATCTTATTAAATCCCCTACCGAAATTACAACAGACAACTGCGCTATACTTAAATTGCTTGAAGCAGTTAAACTCATTGACTTAAACGACCTTGATGAAACCGAGTTAAACAATCTCAAAAAATACGTTCAGGATAATAAGATTACGCTTGATGATATCAGTAAATATTGCGTGTTTTTCCCAGACTCAGTTTCAAAGAAAATATTAGGAGGTAAGCTGATTGGAATACTTACACAATAACAAAGAACTATTTCACGATATACTAATTGCCGTTCACGAAAAGATTGGCGTACATACGGCTATTATAGAAAAGGATTATTATGTAACACTCTTGCTCAAAAAGATTGCCGAAAAGAACCCAAACATTATACCGATATTTTTTGCAATCGTTCAAGAAAAGGAATGAGTGTGGTTGTATCGGTCGGATTAGAAAACAATCCTACCCCGACAATGTACTCGCTTTCCACGCCGATTTGTACGTTGTACGCGGGTTTGAGCTGACCGTTCCTCATATGATCCTCTTTCATTCGCATAAATGTCGCGTCGAGATCTGTTTTTGAATAACTGCGTCTGCTTCCCAGTATTTCCTGACTTTTATGGTACCGGATCGTTCTCGTCAATTAAAACTTCATAATTTAATGGTAAAAACAGTTGATTTCTTAACGCTTTCATAGTATAATTAACCCGCTTTCTCTGTGGTTTTCTTAGCATTTAAATTATACACTGAAAGCAACAACCGGGCAACCCTTTCGGGCTACCCGGTCTTGTTTTTATTTGGGGCTTAGTGCGACAGCCCCATGTTTCTTTGCCTCATTTGACGCTTACGAAAAATCGCCCTGCGGATTAACGTCCGTAGGGCGTTTTTTATTTATTAATAAAGCAAATGATAATTTAATCTAATACATCCAACGAAGCCAAATACTCTCTAATCTCCTCGTTTAATTCCATTAGTTTGCTATGCAATTCAGCACTTCTTTTGTAATCTTCGGTTTCTAGAATCCCCTTATCAGAGCGCAGATTACTAACTATCTATCTTTGTTCAAAAACAAACTTTTGCTCTCCAGCCAGCTTTAACAATCCTAAATATTTATCTATAAAATCCTTTTTTATAAAAAGTGTGTTTGCGTATAAAACATCTTTTGCTTCATCAAATGCATTAAGCATATTCTTAAAGTTTTCTTTATCTATCTTTTCTTTTAGCTCCTTATCTGCGGACACAGTAGTAAAACCGGGAGGAATTAGTGTATTAACACAAGCGTCTAATTCAAAAAAGCCTTCGATAATTCTTTGTATACATTGAATTCTATATCAAACTTTGTTTTGCTAATATACGTTTTATTTGCTAAACGGGTTTTATAATTTTCAATTTCTTTATTCAGTTTTAATTCATATTTTCTTTCCAATCTTTCTGCTAAAATATTTGAGCAAAATTTTACTACTGCTACAATTACTGCACCAATTCCGCCTACAATGGTAATTGTAAAGAATATATTTCAAATACTTATTAATAACCCCTTTCAAATTTTCTCTAGCCATCACGTTCATTTCTTGTATCATTTCTCATTTTCTGATTTCATTTTAAATAAAGCACCGGTTACAAAACCTACTATTTCCCCAACATCATCTTTATCTAATAATTCATTATGTTCAATATAAAAGTCTTCATCTTCAAAACGGAAAACCGAAATATATGCTCCATCATATGGTTGATTTACTGATTTATCAGACTCTCTAAATTTTTTAATATCAGCATTAGACCACGAAAGAGCTTTTCTGTTAGTTTTTTTATCCGTGTTAAACATTAGCATTCCGTCATAGCAGAAAACCTTGACAATTTTCTCGCAAGACGCAACCAGTAACACGCTAATAATATCTACTTTGCTCAGGAGATGTATTTGTTCAAAAATGTTATCCAACCTTTTAGAATCAATATACTGATACTTCATTACGTTAAATACATCTTCATTCTTTTTTTCTCTGCAAATAAATGAATTATATGTACCAATATATATATCAGTATTTTTGTATTCATTAATTACAGATTCTCCTATATATTTTTCCACAAACTTTTCACTATAAGGTTCTGTCATCGAGTCAAAACAACGATACAGTATTTCCTCATCCATGAGTAAAACCGGGAAAGGGTCAAATGCAAGTCGCATAACAGCAACTACCCCAAAACATTTCTCTAAATAATTCTGAAAGTTTTTTATAAAAACATCCTGGGATTTGTCTTGATTCATAGTATGATTGCGTGAAATGTAAAAATGCTGAAAGCCTTGTTTATGAACATATTTATTCAAATCAGCACTCAGATTTTTAGCATTAGAAAAAAAGTCAGGCATTTTTTTATACATATCAGAGAATATGTCACCATTATCTATTAGCTGTTTTACCATTCTTCCCTGAACAGGAAAATCATCTGTGTCTTTCCAAGCAGCTAAATACTTTTCCCTTTCTTCTTCCGGTAAATCGGTTAAAAAAACCATAGTTGTTGACATATCAACCGCAGAACGCAGAGAATAATATGCGCAATCAAAATATCCTGCTTCAAACAATTCCATTGCGTTTATTAATTGTTGCTCAGCTTCCATAATAAATGTATTGCCAATATTGGTATCAATTCGCCCTGACCAACTATGCTCAATATTAGTTAAGTCACGATAGTATTGTTCTTTATTAGGCAAACTTAGCGGTTTGAGATTCTCATTCTTGCGCCATTCAATATAAAAATCACTCATAATAATCTTTTGCGAATATACTCTTATTATCTCTTTTTAATCCTGATTTAACCTGATCTATAAAAGGTCTCATTCGTCTATAAGCTATTTTACTTAATTCAAGTTCATATTGTATTCCTTTACGTTGCTCTGCTACCAAATGAATAGCATTTCTATAACCATATATTTCAACTATTTCAGATGGCAAGTCAATTACTTCTCCCTTATCAGTAACAATCTTTTTAATTAATCCTAATGTCTCAGCAGCTTTACATTTTTCATCAAATCGGACTTGGGTCTCATCCTTTTTCCGTTCTTGATTGTGGTAGATATAGATTTGTTCATTCTGTTGAGACAAAATCGTTTTAACTGATGTCATTTGCTGCTCACAAAATGACATTCTTGTTGGGACCGTATGAAACTGTATTTTATGAAATTCTTGTGTATCCTTATAGTAGGTGTACAAGACATAATGAATAATAGCCTCATAAATAGTTGCGTATGCAAATATTTGGTGACGAACCTCAAAAACGAGATTCTCGTCTTTCGCTTCTAGTCCTTCATAAAGTTTGTATGCAAAACGTATTCCTTTAAATTCTTCAATTATTCGTTTTCGCAATGCAACATCCTCAATAAATTCAAATTCCTCATTATACCAATCTTCATCAGCTAAATGATTGTTGCAGTAATCATATATTGCATTTTTTAGCGATTCCTTAAATGGCATTTATTTCACCTCATTTCAATTTCTGACACAATAGTAATATTTCATCGTGGTTTTGAACAATGCTTTTTGATATGTCTCTTATACTATTATTTTACTATATATTCAAACTCTTCTTCCTTTTCTAACTGTTCAGATACCGTTAATTGCTTTTTCCAACATTTCATTAATTGGCATATCAACATATATTTTCTCTTTGTCGTCATCAATTTGCCGACATTCTGTATATTGACCAAAAACCTCAAAAAGATTGGAGCGAACAGGAACACACTTTTCATAATTAAAAACAACGACATTGTATCTATCTGTATCAATATAAGAATCCTTTATTTCGCTTAATTCAGGAGTCAAAGAGCTTTCGAAGGCAATTCCATCATACCCTAAATTTTTTGCATATTCCGCAATATATTGTGTTGGAATATAATCAAGTGTAACATCTTCAAATTCTATAGGTTTCGAAAACAAATAAGACAAATCAGAAAATAAGTTTATTTTTGCTTCAGACATTTTTCTTGACATATTATGTAATGTGAAATCCAGCAAAGTGATTTCTTCCTTCACCTGTAGTGTTGCAATACTTACACGACTCCCAAGTCTCGGACGCACCTCAACAATTGATGTATAAGGATGATTGGCACAATATAAATACGGTATATATTTATAATTCGCACGCATATCTGACGTTTTTTCAAATGGCGGGACAAAACTGTTTTTTGAATTATAACCCCAAAAGTTTTTTTCGCTGCCCAATTTACTGTTCTTATTAACTATTCTGCAGCGATACAGCTTATAGCCAGGCAATAAATTACGTTCTGGATTAGTATGAAATTCATTTAAAATCTTTAAGACTTTGTTATCGTTAGGATTCCTGTTATTATATTTTATCTCTTTAATAAAGGTTTGCAATAATCGAGACTTCATCTTATACTCATCATTATTCATTAAAGCCACCTCATTTCAACTCTTCACATAACGACAGAATTTCGTTAAATATTTTGTCAATGCGTTTTTGTTCGACAAAAGGGTTATTTTGTATTCAAAATGGTTTAAATATTAAAATATGGATAATCAACAACTTAACCATTCAGATGCATCGATTATTTCGATTCCTTCATGTTGATAGCTTGGTTGATATGTTCTGGCTATCAGAATCTTCGGGTATGCGTCACGTATTTGAAGCAAAGGTGCAACCTCTCGGTCAAAAGTTGATTGTTCTGAAATATCATTCGCAACCTGAATATAAAGCTTTTTACCTTGTTTCATTGCAACAAAGTCTATTTCTTTTTTATACAATACTCCAACATAAACTTCATATCCTCTACGCAGAAGCTCTATTGCAATAATGTTCTCCAAAACTCGTCCGTAATCCATGTTTTTTGTGCCGAGTCTTGCAAAACGGAAACTTTGGTCTGAAAGATAATACTTGTCCTCAGAGCTGAGATATTTTTTACCTTTCACATCATATCTCCTGATTTTATAAAAAGCAAACGCCTTGCAAAGCAAGTCAATATATTTACTGACGGTTTTATGGTCAGCTTTTGTATTGTTAGAAGATAGAGTGTTAGCAATGCTTCTGACAGAAGTAACATTTCCTATATTATCCATCAGGTAATCAATAAGTGTCTGGAGAAGCTGTTCGTTCTGCAAACGGTTTTTATTGATAATATCCCTTACAATTAGAGCGTTTAACACCTCGTTATTGATATATCTATATTTTTGTATTTCGTTTTTATAAAGGTAAGAACCTGCCATTCCGCCTTCTTTTATATACTCTGTAAGTGCCGCATAAATATTTTCGTTTGGATAGTAGGATAGATACTCTTTAAAGGAAAAAGGGAATATACGCACTTCATAGGTCCTGCCTACAAACAGAGTTGCAAGGTCACTACTCTGTAAAAAGGCGTTTGAACCAGTAACATAAATATCATACTTCTCTTTTGCGTGCAGGCTGTTGATTGCCTTTTCAAAAGAGGGACACATCTGGATTTCATCAACCAACACATAATTGTTGACATCCGAATTGTATTTGCTTTCGACATAATCCTCTAAAGCGTGATATTCCAAAAGATTTTCATACTCTGTAAGATTAAAATTGATATGGATTATATTTGCGGTATTATCGGATTCTTTGAGGCTCTCAACAAATGCGTCCATCAACTTTGATTTTCCGCATCTGCGTACCCCTGTTATAACTTTTATATCAGGTGTTCCGATTAACTCTGAAAGCTCATTGAGGTATAATGTACGTTCAATTATTTTCATACAAATCGCTCCGTTCATTTTCTTATATTTTTATTATATCTAAAACATTCCCCAAAATCAAGATTTTTTTGATTTTGGGGAATGTTTTTTTGAAATTCAGTCAGAAAAAACATTAAATGTTCACCATAGGCAAAACTGATATCCTATAATATATGGCGGAAAGATTGATCAATCGCTTCCAATACCTTGAAAGGAAATATAAATAATGTTTAAAAAAGAAAACACACACATCAGCTTCAAGCACTAAGCCGAGAGATAGAACGATTATTCATCAACAATCCTTTTGATTTACCTGGTACAGGGCTCGAGAGGGATGATTATAGAGTATTATTCAAAGCCGCAGAGATAATGACCATTTATCATGATTTCCCAATAAAAAAAGAGAGCCAAGAATGGAGTTACTTCTCATCCAAGTGGAATTCATTGCATAATTTTCGTGCAGAAGAGCAACTTGGAGATTTCGCAACTTATCATGATATATTCATTGCCATTCTTAAAAAATGGGAAAATATAAAAGGAAGTCCATATGTCTATCGATGCGTGGCTTCACTTATACGCATGCTCGGCGAGGAGTAGGGCTAGGGGCAGCGTTACGCCCCTATTGCCCCGCAGGGGCAACTGAATAGGAGCTACGCTCCTATTCATAAATTGCGAGCTTACAAAGCGACGCAATTTCGGTCAAGCGGCTGTGTCGCCAAAGCGGCACAGCAATACGCTTGCAAGCTAAGCGAGTAACACGAGCGATCCGTAGTTCAAAAAATGAACTGCGGTAGCTTGTACCGCAGGTTGCTTTAGTGAGCTAAATTCGGCTAGTCAAAGCACCCAAGGTTAAGCGTCGGTTTGGGCGGCGTAACGCCCAATTTGCCGTGTACAACCACGGCAACAGAAGGGAAGTGTTTTGCAATGGCAAGATTTGAGAAATACACAACTCACGGAGCGTCGGCTATGTTGTTTCACAACTCGCGCGAGTTCTCTGAAAGCTTTACTCCAACAAATATTGACATTGATAGAACACGTACTTCGCTTAACTACAGTCTATGCGAGAATGCCTCTACGCTTAAGGAGAGTAAGCAGTATTTTAAAACTCGTTTGAGTGAAATTTTCTGTTATAACAACAAAGAGTTAAAGACGTTAGGACAGTGGGTAGTTACCGCTCCTTCCGACCTTGTGCCTGAACAGGAAAAAGACTTTTTTCGAACAGCCCATGACTATATGAACTCTCTGTATGGTGTGAAAAACTGTATTCAAAGCGTTGTTCATAGAGATGAAGGAGTCAAAAATGATAATGGAGAAATAATTGCCGGTAAATCTCATTTACATTACTCTTTTATACCTGCTGTAAGAAACAAAAAGTTTATGCGCGTTGACAAGCGCGGCTGTATTTCAAAACAAAATCACTACAGAATAATCTAAACGTGTACTCTCCCCTATTTACGATGATTATAAACAGCTTTTTAGGCGACTTTGCGAATCGTCCTGATACTGCGTATAACAGACATACAAACAGACCGATATTATGCATTCTGGATGAGTTTCCAAGGCTCACATTCCCTTATGAAACAATTGATTCGTTCCTATCTACGTTGCGTAGCAAATCTGTTGTGATAATGCCTGTATGTCAATCAGTCGCCCAACTTGTAAAAAAACACGGCGATGACGGCGCCCAAGCATTGCTGGGGAATTGTACATATCAGGTTTGTTGTAAGGCTAATGACCAGATAACGCGAAATCACTTTGTTGAAACAATAGGCACAAAAAGAACTTTGAAAGAATCCTTCGAATCAACGGAAACTGAGGAACCCGTATATCCGCCATCAAAATACGGCAATCTTACGGACACTGCTATAGTATATCTCAACGGCAAACACACCGAATTAACAAAGATAAAAAGCTATCAATAACACGTACTTGTATATTCAGTACTCTTTTTCCAACACTAGATTCAGGGAGGTATTCTATGCAACTCAATAACATCCTTGATAAAAAAGACATAAGCAATCAAGAATATAGAATCGGAAACGGAATATATAATGTCAATCGTGTTTTTGGAAACGGTAAAACAATTAAAGATATTATTCTGGCAAATATAACCAACAAAAAGTTTTTCCAATAAATTGAATAGTTCTTTTATCCATGATATAATACTGTTGTGAAGTTAAGTAAACAGCAGTATTAAAGGAGATGAAAAAATGTTTGCTGCTGTTGCTTTAGCAGATATATACATGCGACTCTCCCGAGAAGAAGCTAAATCGGGCGAATCACAAAGTATATCTAACCAAAGAAATATAATACGTCAATATTGCCAAGATAACAATATCACGATTGTCAGAGAATTTGTTGATGACGGCTATTCGGGTTCAAATTTCACAAGACCCGGATTTCAGGAAATGTTACAACATATCGACACAGGACTTGTTAATACTGTTATAACAAAAGACTTATCAAGATTGGGCAGAGATATGAGTGAATCCAGCTACTATGCGGAAACCTTTTTCCCGGAACATGATACTCACTATATCGCAATCAGCGATAGCTTTGATTCCAACGAAGTAAATCTAATGGCGCCCTTTCAGTTTGCCATGAATGACGTTTACCTGCGTGATACATCCCGGAAAATTAAGCAGGTTATCAATCAAAAGCGTAAACGAGGTGAGTACTGCGCTTGTCCCCCCTTCGGATATATGCGCAATCCTGATGACAGAACAAATATTATTCCCGATCCTAACACTGCCCCGATAGTTCAACATATTTTTGAACTTGCAACAAAAGGGCATTCAGCTCACGCAATCGCCGATATTCTTACTGACGAGGCTGCAATAACACCTTTAAAATACAGAGTTATGTATCGTGATGACTTTTGCGAAAAAGGAGCTTCAAGAGCTACCGATACTTGGAATCACACAACAGTAAAACGTATTTTAAAGAATCAGGTTTATCTTGGGCACACCGTTCTCGGCAAAACTACTAAAGTTAGTTTGAAGTCCAAAAAGAAAGTTAATATTCCGCCGGAGGATTGGGTTATTACCTACAATACTCACGAACCCTTAATCACACCTGAAGAATATGATACGGCTCAGTATTATATGGGAATGAACACAAAAAGCTGGAATAAATATGATAACGTTAGAAAGAGTGTTTTTAATGGCATTATCTTTTGCGAGCACTGTGGTTCCGCACTCTGTTCAGCCGGTTCAGTTTACAAAGGTGAACGGGAAAAATACTGGTATCTGTCCTGCTTGAATATTCCTAAGCGCTCAAACAATCATTGTGAACACGGCGCCAGAATCAAGTATTCGGACTTGGTGGAAATAGTGAAGTCGGAGTTAAATCAGTTTATATCCTTAAGTAAAGATGATATAAATGAGATAATACAATCCGCAATCGAGAAGAACGCTAAGAATGTTTATCATGAAAAAGACAGCCTGAAAAGTATTGAAAAGAGATTAAGCGATATTGATAAAATCATATTAAAGCTCTATAACGATAATGCTCACGGGAAAATTAATGACGAACAATTATCAAGTATGATTGAAAAGCTCAATAAGGAATCCTCTTCTCTGAAAGAAAGAGCTAAAGAAATAAAGAAAAAAACTGACGAGCCTTATATTGAAGATGCATACAAAGCTTTCTTTAATCTTGTTGAGCAATACAATCATATTGATGAATTAACTCCTGAGATAGTCAGAACCTTCATTGAACGAATTGATGTGGGCGAAAAGATACTCCCCGACAAATACAAAATCGCGTCGCATAATATCCCGTATAAGCAGAATATAAAGATAAAATATCGGTTTATCGGTAATATCGGCAAAGATGAAAGAGCTTTTAATCAGGACAATTCACCTATAAAAATCGCATAGTCTTTTTGATGTGTTTGAACAACACGTCAAAAATCGGCAAAATTGCGAAAAATGGCTTAAAACCTGACAAAAATTCCTGTTTTTTAAAATGTCTTAGAACGTCAAGGGAGGTTGGCGTTAACCTCAAGCAGGGTTACAACGGCGACCTCACATCTCGTCAGGCAGGTTCTGTCGGCGGCCAGATGGTTA
This sequence comes from Ruminococcus sp., assembly GCA_017458845.1. GTDB lineage: Bacteria > Bacillota > Clostridia > Oscillospirales > Acutalibacteraceae > Ruminococcoides. Next base: position 66,525 of record JAFSZY010000036.1, on the reverse strand, counting down.
AAAAGATGATTCAGTCATACGAGCAGAGCATCAAATAAAATAAAGCCAAAACTAAACCTCCTGTATTATTACAGGAGGTTCGCTTTTTCATATTCGGTATCTTGAGAGCATAGCATAATTTTGTATCCTTGGTGCATATACTCTTTAAAAAAGTGCTTTTTATTGTTGTGAAGTACATACGATCTTTCGCCGCTTAAATCAAGCGACTTTACTGAATAGTGGAAGCCCTCGCCAATGCACTTTATAAAAGCCTCTTTCTTTGTCCAGAACTCAAAGAATTTATCGCGCTTATCCTCGGAAGCTTTTAGTTCACTGATTTCGTTTTCGGTGAAAACAAGCTTTCCCATACGTATAAACCCGCAGTCCCTGAGCTCCTCAATATCGCAGCCGACTTCGTGTTTATCGGAAACGGCAAGGGCTACATAATCTCCGCTGTGGGCAAGACTGAAGAACGGTCCGTTCTCAACAAATGGTTTGCCGTACTCATTCAGTTTTATTTCTTTATCGGAAATATAATCGTTGAGCATAAGCCCTGCCGCGAGGGATTGAAGCTTTGATTTCCCATCAATTATACGGTCGAACTTTTCGTAGCGGTAAGGCGATAACTTGCTGATATTTAATTCGCTTAAAGAAATATCATTGATATTCTGAATATAGATTTTTACCATAACAAAAATGGGCAAAGGGTAACAGGAGCTACCCTAACTGCCCATCTCCTTTTAGAATTAATAACCTTCTTTACCGTCGAGGGAATCGTCGTCGACAATCCAGTCCTCAACATAGAGCGCCGTAAATTTATCCTTGGTGTTGCGGATAACAACGCGCTGAATGCCCGCGTTTATAATCATTCGCTTGCACATAGCGCAGGAGTTAGCGTTCTCGACGTACTTATCGGTGCCGAATTCCTTGCCGACGAGGTACATTGTGGCGCCAATCATCTGATCACGCGGAGCGTGAATAATAGCGTTAGCCTCGGCGTGAACGCTGCGGCACAGCTCATAGCGTGTACCTCTCCGGACGTTCATCTTCTCGCGGATACAGGTACCAAGGTCAGAGCAGTTCTTTCTGCCTCTGGGAGCGCCTACATAACCTGTGGATACAATCTGGTCGTTCTTTACAATGATTGCTCCGTAATTGCGTCGGATACAAGTGCCGCGCTCAAGAACTGTCTCAGCTATGTCAAGATAGTAATTTTCCTTATCAATTCGTGGCATAAATATCACCTCTCATATGATATTAATATAATCTAAAATATCAGAGTTTGTCAAGTGTTTTTCAGCTATTGAGAGCTTTTATGCAGTTTTCGCAGACAGTTTTTCCCATATAGCTTTTGAGTCCCGAGATTTTTTCACAAAATATACAGGTCTGCTCGGCTTTTGAGAGCACAATCCTTCCGTCCTCAACCTCAATCAAGAGGTCCTCTCCCTCGCTGAATCCCACAGCGTCACGAAAATCCTTAGGTATAACAATCCTTCCTACGGGGTCAATGGATTTATATGTTTTATAAATCATAACAAAAACTCCTTTCGACAATATGTTACCAAATGTTGGTAAAAATGTCAACGGTTTACAATATTTGAGAATATTTTTCACAAAAGGACAAAATATGCTAAATTACATTTTCGGAGCAATTATTATTCTTTCCGTAGTTTTCGGAATTGTGACAGGAAACGGCTCACGATTAGCCGACTCTGTTATTGATGGCGCTAAGGAAAGCGTAAGCCTGCTTACGACTATGGCGGGGATGATGCTCTTGTGGTCGGGGATTATGGAGATTGCGTCTAGGGGCGGATTTACAAAAGTCATCGGTAAGGCTCTCTCCCCTGTTTTGAACAAGCTTTTTAAAAACGTAAAAAAGGACAGCAAGGCGTTAAATTACATAAGTATGAACGTCAGCGCGAACCTTCTCGGACTGGGCAACGCCGCGACTCCGTTCGGGCTTTCGGCTATGTCAGAGCTTCACAAGCTTAATAACAACGACGAAAAAGCGAGCGACGATATGGTGACGTTTGTAGTTATGAACACAGCATCGATTCAGATTATGCCGACAATGGTCGGGACGCTAAGGCAAAGCTACGGGAGCGCCGCTCCGTTTGACATTTTGCCTTGCGTGTGGATAAGCTCCGCCTGCGCGCTGGCTGTCGGGCTGACGCTGTCAAAGCTTTTGAGGCGATAATTATGGAATTTATCATGCCGCTGTTCATCGCCGTGGTGGCAGTTTTCGGATTGATAAAAAAAGTCCCGCTCTTTGACGCTTTTGTAGCGGGAGCAAAGGACGGAATCAGAATATTAGTTAAAATAGCCCCGACGATTGTGGGGCTGATTGTCGCTGTGGATATGCTCAAAGCCAGCGGATTTACGGATATGATTTGCCAGACGGTTACGCCTTTGGCGGATTGGCTGGGATTTCCTAAAGAGATAGTTCCTATGGTACTATTGCGTCCGATATCGGGAGGCGGTTCCACCGCGCTTTTGACAAACATTTACAAGGACTTCGGTCCCGACAGCTTCGCGGGAAAGGTCGCGTCCGTACTGGCGGGCTCAACAGAGACAACTTTCTACGCTATCGCGGTTTACTTTGGAAGCGTAAAAGTCAAAAAGACTCGCCACACTCTGATTGCGGCGCTGTCGGCGGACCTGACAGCAGCGATAACAGCGGTGCTGTCAGTCAGGCTGTTTTTGAATTAAAATAGGGGTGGCTCATTTTACTTTTGAGCCAGCTCCTGAGTTTATGCCGATTTTTCGTAGGGGATACCGTCTCGGTATCCCTTATGTCTTTCCGAGCTTGTCGAGTAATCCCCTTCCTCTATACGCCGTACGCTTCCTATACATACCGTTATAAAGAGGGTGGAGATTCTTCGTCGCTTTGCTCCTCTGAATGACAGGGAAAGCACAGCTCTGAATGACAGAGGGGCTGACATTTTGTCAGCCCCATAATTACGCATTGCTCATTAAGAATTGAGAATTATTTAACCTTTACTTTGCACTTGAGTGTGAGTCCGTTTGTCTTTACGGTGATAGTAGCTTTGCCCTTCTTTTTGGCTTTGATTTTGCCCGAAGTTGTAACCGCGGCTATCTTCTTGTTGGATGACTTAAAGACAGCTTTGCCGACCTTGCCCGTAATCTTCAACTTGAACGTCTTGCCCTTTTTGAGCGTTTTGGATGCAGCGTTGAGCTTGGGATTTTTGACAGTAACCTTGAAGGTTTGAGAGAGGTAGCCGTTCTTGACCGTTATTTTCGCGGTGCCCTTCTTGACTGCGGTCACTTTACCCGCCGAACTAACCTTGGCAACCTTAGTATTCGAGCTTGAGTAAGTTGTAGTGCCGCTGATGTTCTTCAATACAGGCTTGATTGCGGCGGTACCCTTGACATAGAGAGACGCGGAGGATTTTGAAAGCGTAAGTCCGCCCAGACTTTTGAACGTGAACCCGTTTGCTTTCAAGGTCGCGGCTGTTTTGGAGCCTGTATAAGCGTAGAAAGTGAACATATTGTTAAACACTTCATCACAGCTTGAGATTCCATAGCTTATATAATAACCCAGCGCGCACTTTCTGATTGTCGCGATATTATCGGGAAGTTTTACGCTGTCCATATTGGTTTCAAAGAAAGCGTATTTCCCTATTGATGTTAAGGTCTGAGGCAAGCTGACGTCTGTAAGACTTGTGCATCCCGCGAAGCATCCGTCACCGATAGCCGTAACGCCTTTGTTGACGACAACCTTCTTAATATCCGAGGCTACTTCCGCCCATGGAGTTGTTATTTTTTGCTCGCCTGTTGATGTGTCGAATGAGTAGTCATAATTGGCGGTCGCTCCGCTGCCCGTCAGTGTAAGCGTTTCGCTGTTATAATCATACAACCAGCTGCAGTTACCTGTTTTCCCCTTTAGAGGCGGAACAAAATCGAGAATTTTATCGAGAGAAAGAACTTTTCCTGTTTCGGTTTTTCCGCTGAACGCGGTTGAGTCTCTTCCCGTGTTCTTAATTGCGCTGCAGATATCATAAGCGTCAAAATCAGGACGGCAATTTGCAATAAGAGCTACGGCGCCCGCTACATAAGGAGTAGCCATAGAAGTGCCCGGGTAAAACTCATACTTGCCGTAATCGTCCTCGTCAGCGCCCTGAAAACCAATAGCGATATCGTCAATCGCCACTGTGTCTTCTGTTTCAACATAGAATACAAGTTTACGGTTTTTGGAACTAAGCCATAAAGCCTTGATTGTTTTTTCAATATGGCACCATGAATCATCGCCGTCTACATACCAGCCCCAACCGTTAGACAAAATATCAGTATATCTGCTCGCTGAATTAAAGCTCGATTCAACGTCATCAAAACTGAATGTACCCAGTTTCCCCGATACTCTGAGCATAAAGCTTATTTTGTAATCCTGATAGATATTATCTATGGTATACGGGAACTCAAAAATGAGCTTCTTTTTGCCGGAACCCGATGCGGTGGACTTGAACACCATTCCTTTATGACTTGTAAAACAGTTTGCGGTATCGGTTTCGATACTCGATGTCGTAGTACCATATACGTTAGGCTTTCCGAAGCCTGAGGGAGTACCGTTTTCATAATTCTCATAATATCTGCAAAGCTGACTGATTTGTGTCTCTGTATACAATGAAGGGTTAAAGGAGTTGTAGCTTACCGTGGATAGTACGCTTGTTCCGGGGGCGGCGATATCTACGCACTGACCTATATTGGAGAACTTAGCCACACCGTCCCGCTCGTCACACGCGGCTACCGTCAAAGCATAGTCGCTGTCTGTCTCAGCAGGCAGGCTATAGGCGCCCGCGCCCTGATAATCGGGATCCGAACGTGTGCGAATATTGTCAAGATTAAGAAACTCGTTACCCGAAGCAACACAAGCGACAATTCCGTAACTGCCCAAAGTATCGAAAATCTCATCATACATTTTCTTTTCATTGATATCAGATATTCCACCGTAGGAACAGTTAACAGCTTTTATATTCGCGCCGAGATTGTATGCTTTTTTTATATATTCAAAAGAGTCAATCTCTCCGCTGAATGTTCCGTTGCCTTCGCCATCGAGGAATTTAAGAGACATAATCTTAACGTTGCTCTTATTGATACCGCTGATACCGATACCGTTGTCAGCTTGTCCAGCGATAATACCCGCGACGTGTGAGCCGTGTCCGTCGTTATCATACGGAGAGTGATCGGCGATGTCTCCCGAAAAGTCATATCCGTAAATACCCGGGAGCTTTGAGCCGTAGGGGTTAACCCATAGGATATCCTTTAAGTCCTCGTGATTGTAGTCTATGCCCGTATCCATAACAGCTACAATAGCGTCCTTTGAAGAGCTTTTGGCAGCAGGCCAAAGAGTCTCGGGGTTTGTGTCTGCGCCCTCTTTTCCGCCGTTTTGACCTGTGTTATCGAGAGCCCACTGAAAATCGGAATAGGCATCATTTGTGATGGAAGCCTTACGCTTGATAGTGTTAGGACAAGCATATTTTACGGCGCTGTTGTTTTTGAGCTCGCTGATTAGTTCTTCCGTGCTCTCGCCCTCGGCTTTTATTGTAGCAAATCTTGCCTTCTTGCCGTTTTTGCTAACCAAAGAACTTGTGTCTTTGATGGATTTGCCTGACCCATAAGCTTCACAAGCCTTGGATTTGGAGAGATATTTTGAATCAGCGTTGTCGTTGAGAAGAACAACAGCCTCACCCTCGACATAATCGCCGACTAATTTTACCTCGGTTTCATCAACACCGCCTTTGTCCGCAGCGAATACAACAGTGGACTGTAGCAAAACCGCAAGGCAAAGAAGGACTGAACCGGAAATCTTAATCATCTTAGAGTTAATTTTCATATTAATCGCCATAGACTTTCCGCCCACAAATCAAAAATATAGTCTTCACAACCTTACCGTGGGCGGATAAGGCGTAAAGCGGCGATTGCAGTCATCGCCCATTGCCGCGTCGCGGCAAACTGAGCGGACAACATAAATCTTGATAGTGTGAATATTCACACTATTTCCTCCTGACCAACTGGATATCTACATTATAGATATTTTATTATAACATATTTCATATACCTATTTAGTTAAAATTTGAAAAAATAATGCACAAACTTCAACCAAACTATTTGTGCAGTCTGTCCAATAATTAAAAAAGGACTGCGTGAGCAATCCTTTTTAAAACTAATCAGTATCAAGCTTGAGTACAGCCATAAACGCCTCCTGCGGCACTTCGACAGAGCCGAGCTGACGCATACGCTTTTTACCCTCTTTCTGCTTTTCGAGGAGCTTTTTCTTACGGCTGATATCGCCGCCGTAACACTTGGCGAGCACGTCCTTGCGCATAGCTTTGACTGTTTCACGGGCGATAATCTTTCCGCCGATACACGCTTGAACGGGAATCTCAAAGAGCTGGCGCGGGATTTTTTCTTTAAGCTTCTCTGCCATTTTGCGGGCTCTGGGATAAGCTTTGTCCTTGTGTATGATGAAGCTTAACGCGTCAACAATCTCGCCGTTTAGCATAATATCGAGCTTTACAAGGTCGCTCTTGACATATTCGTCAAGCTCATAGTCGAATGAAGCGTATCCGCGGGTACGGGACTTGAGCGTGTCAAAGAAATCGTAGATAATCTCAGCGAGCGGAAGCTTGTAGTGGATATCCACACGGTCGGAATCAATGTAGTCCATACTGACAAACACGCCGCGCCTGTCCTGACAAAGCTCCATAATGTTGCCGACATAATCCGCGGGTGAATAGATATGAGCGTCGGTCATAGGTTCCTCCGCCTCGGCAATCAAAGTCGGGTCGGGGTAGTTTGTGGGGTTGTCTATGTTCATTACGCTTCCGTCGTTCATATGCAGCTTATAAATTACGCTGGGGGCGGTAGTGATGAGGTCGAGGTTATACTCGCGCTCTAAGCGCTCCTGGATAATCTCCATATGGAGCAAGCCCAAAAATCCGCAGCGATAACCAAATCCCAAGGCAACCGAGGTTTCGGGCTCAAAGGTCAGGGATGCGTCGTTGAGCTTGAGCTTTTCGAGAGCGTCCTTGAGGTCTCCGTAACGGGCACCGTCAACGGGATAAATACCGCAGAAAACCATCGACTGGGCTTCTCTGTAGCCCGGGAGCGGTTCCTCGGCGGGATTTGAGGAAAGCGTGATTGTGTCGCCGACCTGAGCGTCCGACAAGGACTTTATCGAAGCGGCGATGTATCCTACTTCGCCGGCTTTGAGCTCGCCCGTATTCTCCATAGATGTAGCGTGCATAAGTCCGCACTCCACAACACTGAATTTTGAACCCGTAGCCATAAGCCGGAACTCGTCTCCGTTTTTGATTTGCCCTTCCATAAGGCGGACATAGATTATAACGCCCTTGTAGCTGTCGTAGTAGCTGTCAAATATAAGACCTCGCAAGGGAGCGTTCACATCACCCGTGGGAGCGGGAATATCGGTGACAATTTTCTCCAGTACATCGTGAATATTGATGCCCTGTTTTGCCGATATGCGTGGAGCGTCCTCGGCGGGAATACCAATGACGTCCTCTATCTCTTTGCTGACTCTGTCGGGGTCGGCAGAAACGAGGTCAATCTTATTGAGGACGGGAACGATTTCCAGTCCGCTGTCAACCGCCAAGTAAGTGTTGGCTAAAGTCTGAGCCTCTATACCCTGCGAAGCGTCAACAATGAGAACGGCGCCCTCGCAAGCAGCGAGACTGCGGCTGACCTCATAGTTAAAGTCAACGTGACCCGGGGTGTCGATAAGGTTGAAGAGATAGTCCTCGCCATCGTCGGCGTGATAAACGGTTGTAACAGCGCGGGCTTTGATAGTAATTCCGCGCTCTCGCTCAAGCTCCATATCGTCGAGAATCTGAGCCTCCATATCGCGCACCGCCACGCTTTTGGTCAGCTCGAGTATACGGTCGGCGAGCGTACTCTTGCCGTGGTCAATGTGGGCTATTATTGAGAAATTTCTGATTTTATCCTGTTCAAATTTCAAGCAAATCACCTATTGTAAAATTATACAAGCACTATTTTACCACATATCGGACAGAATGACAATATAAAAATATAGAGGAATACAGAGGATTTTTAAAAAATTTCGCTAAAATATATTGACATAAAGTCCGAATTATGATATTATAGTCAAGCTGTAAACGCTGGTGTAGCTCAGTTGGTAGAGCAGCTGATTTGTAATCAGCAGGTCGGGGGTTCAAGTCCGTCCACCAGCTCCATTTTTTTGTTTATACAAAAGAATATGTGGGAGAGTTCCCGAGTGGCCAAAGGGGGCAGACTGTAAATCTGTTGGTGTTACCTTCGATGGTTCGAATCCATCCTCTCCCACCAACAAAAAGGAGTACCATACGGTACTCCTTTTTGTTGCGTGGAAAAAGAGAGGATGGATTCGAAAGCCGGAAATAGAAAACGGTCCAGTGTGACCGTTTTCCCGGCGTTGGATTTAGCCCGAGTTATAGCTCTGCATCGCTCTCACAAGCGTGGCAGAACTTTTCGCATCACTCCCAACGCAATCCTCTCCCGCTTTCCGCAGGAAAGAGAGGATGGATTCGAAATACTCTCACCAAAATATAGTCGCTCCGCGGACAGGCATAGAGTCCTGTCCCTACGCGCTAACAAACAAAAAAGGACTGCTCGAGCAGTCCTTTTTATAATTAGAATTTACCTTGAATATGTTTTGCCGTCTACAATATCCATCCACTGAGTCCACTGGTTCTGGTTGTTGAATCGGAACTCTACCTTCTTGAATGTATTCGGTATTGTAACCTTAAACTTACTGCCGCCCGCATTCTGCATTGTGTAGTCGGTATGCTCGTTATAATTGTCCACAAAGCAGCGCGCTACAGGTGTACCCTCAGCGTCACCCTGATCAAAGTAGATAGTAATCTGTGAGCTCTGAGTTGCCTGTGTCTGAGGCTGTGTCGCCTGTGTCTGCTGAGTAGCCTGAGTCTGCGTCGGAGTTGTCGGCTGAGTCGGATCTACGTAGGTAGTACCCGTGCGGTTATCAGCCGCCACAATTCCCGCGAGTTTCTGCTGGATATAGTTAGCGTCCTGGATTTTTATTTTCCCGTTACCTGTTACGTCGCCCAAAGTTTTCCCGAGCGTTGTGGGCGTATATCCGGGAACGCTTATCAGCATAAACTGGATAAATGTAACATCGTTAATGTTTACCTTTTTGTCGCAGTTTATATCGCCGTAATAATAAGTTACACCCGAGGTTGTAGCCTGAGTAGCCTGTGTCTGCTGAGTGGGCTGTTCAGGTTTGTCGTAATCGGACCAGTTGCCACCCGAGTAAATTTTCCACTGACCCTTGCTGATATCAAGACCGGGTTCATCAGGACCGTTATGCTGAGCGGTACCGTCCGCTTTAGCGAATATAACCTTTGCTGACGGGAATTTGCTGTCGTCAATCGCATAACCCCAAAGGTCGTCGCCGAGGTCAGTCATCGAAGCTCCGGGCCACGCGGCATTATTGATAACGGTGTCTCCCTGAGAAGCGTATACGTAGGCGCACACGTTGCCCCATTTAGTTTGTGAGTCGTCATAGAACACTACCGTGTTGCCCGACATTGTGGGACGCGCTTTTTTGTTGAATGTATAAGTTTTTGTAACAGTCTTACCGTTGCCTGTACCTGTGAGCACGAGGTTTACAGACTGACCGTCGCTCATATCAGAACCTATTGTGATAACAGTACCTGAGGTATAGCTCTTAGCCGCGGCGCTGCCAAGCTTATAGGTAGCTGAGGATGTGTTAGCGCAGTTGAGTGTAACCTTGACTGTACCGTAGAAGTTGCCGCCCGCGTCCTGACCGTTAAAGTTGACGGAAACCGAGGGACCCTCGGGAACAACAACAGCGTTATAAACAACAGCTACACCCGAGGAATCAACGTTACCGCTGATTTTTCCGCCCGATACAGTAAATGTACCGCCCGAAACCTGGTCCTTATACTGACCGTCTTTCATCTTGTGAGCTGTCAGAGATACAGAACCGCCGCCGTTGAGCTTGGAGATTACAACGCCTGAAGTTCCGCGCTCGTTGTACGCGCAATCGCCCTCGGAGGAAAGGTACTCTGTATCGCCGTCATAGAAATTCTTGAACTTGTTTACTTCCGCGACAGCCTTTGATTTCCATGTTGTATCGGTGGAAGCGTCGCCCATATTAGCCGCGGGGCGAGCGAAGTAAAGCGCTGAGCATTCCGCTCTTGAGCCGACAATCGCCCAAGCCTTAACAATATCGCTGTTGTTTACATTCTTTGTATTTGCGATGCCCGCTGAGCCTGAGTTGCCCATATATGTATCATGGGACTCAACCCACAGTACGGATTTATTTGCCGCAAGTCCGCTCTTACCGTCGCCGGGCGAGTTGATTGCCAAGCCCGAAGCGTTTTTGTCGCAAGCGCATTTGAGGCGGTAGTCGCCCGCGTTGTTGTCTGTAACGCTCATATACTTTGTATAGTTGCTTATATCAGTACACGCGCTGTTAAGAATTTCTCCGTACGCGTAAGCGTTGGAAACACCGCCGAGAACTGTCGGCCAGAAGTTACTGGCGCAACCGTCATCGGTGGGAAGCTCAATGTGCTTAGCCGCGTCAAAGCGGAAGCCGTCAACACCCTGATTGACACAATCCTGAAGGAAGCTCTTGAACTTGCCCTGGATATCGCTGTGTCCCGTGTTGAGGTCAGGCATACCGATATGTCCCTGAGTAACAGACCAACGGCTGCCGTCGTTAGCCCAGTCGTTTGAGCTGTGGTAATAATCCTCACGCTTGAGCTCGCTGTCAACACCGTCGTTTACGTTCCAGTAACCGCCGCCGTCCTGTTTGTTTGCGACGTGATTGGCTACTACGTCAACGATAACCTTGATGCCCATATTCTCGGCTTCGGTACACATAGCTTTGAGCTCTGACTTGCTTCCGAGCCAGGTCTGATTGCTCTCAGAGATACGGATTCCCAAAGGCTGATAGAGCTTCCACCATTGACCGCCCTGGTCACGGTAGTTACCGCTGTAGTCCTTGGCGGGCTGTACAGGGGAAGTCTGAACAGCCGTGTAACCCGCAGCCTTGATGGCGGAAAGGTTGTTTTTAATCGAGGTGTACGACCAGTTAAAGCAATGAAGAATTGCCGAACCCTGGATTTTACTCTGCGGACCTGTGCTTCCGCCCGATACGGTTTGTTTTGCGGTGTCGACAGCGTTAACGGAGAAGTTAGCGCCGACAACACAGCTCAAAAGCATAACGAGCACAAGCAGAACACTGGTAGTTTTTAATTTCAAAACACATTCACTCCTAAATCTTTTTTATTTATTTTATTTTTATTTTGACCGTAACTGATTTTGTAACAGGCTTATATGCTGTATTGCCCGCTGCTGTCACTTTCACGCTGAGCTTATAGGTCTTGCCCTTCTTTAAGCCTTTCTTAACAGTGATATTACCTGTCTTTTTGTTAATGGTAATTTTCTTGTCGCCTGAAGCTTTCTTAAAGGTAACTTTACCCTTGGCGTTCTTGATTGTAAATGCTTTGGCTTTCTTGATAGTAGTATTCTTCTTAGCCTTTGCAGAGCAAGCCTTGGCTTTTACTGTCATCGTGTTAGCTTTCTTTGAAACCGTAATAACGACCTTGGCTGAAACACCGTTATTTGTCGCTGTTATCGTAGCCTTACCCGCTTTAATGCCCTTAACTGTACACGCTGAAGCAGTTTGAGATGTTACTTTAGCGACAGCGGAGTTTGAGGACGTAAATGTCGTGCTGCCCGAGCCGTTTGTTACCACAGCTTTGACCGCTGTCTGATCGTCTATTTTAATTGAAGTTTTAGCCGCCTTAACCGTAATAGCAGTTTCGGGAGCTTGTGTTGCCTGTGTTTCAGTGGATTCTGTCGTCGGAGCTTCAGTGGGATATGTGGGCTTAATGCTCTCGTCATAAATAACCGCAATTTCCTTAGCCTTGACTGTACCGCTGAGCTTTCCGCCCGAAACAGTAAACTCAGAGCCGTGAGCCTTGTCGGTGTAGGAGCCGTCAACCATATTGGTAGCCTGTCCGTCAAGAACAAGGTCTGTGGAAGAATTATTGATGATTACAGCGCCGCGTGTGCCTCTTGTAATCATAATCAAATTGTATTTGCTGTTGATGTTCTCGAGCTTTTCGCTCTCGCCCCACATAGCGTTGCGGAACTTGTTAACAGCCACAACCTCGGGATGGTTCCAGTTGTCGTCGCCCGCGTCGCCTATCTTGTTGTTGCCCCATCTCGGGTTTTCGTCGAGGTCTTCGTCTGTAGTCGGCTCGCTGCCCGCGGGACGGTTAAAGAACAAGGATGTAGAGTTTTTACGCGAGCTTATGAGCGCCCAGCCGCGGCGAATTTCGTCGTTAGTCATCCAGAAGGACGACAGTGTGGGATACTTTACCTCTTCATCGTTGGCGTATGTATCGTGGGATTCAACCCAGGTAACAAGGCGGTTGCCCTTTACTCCCTCACTGTTGTAACCGATGAAGGAAGTTGCCGACATAGTGCTGCAGCCGTTTTTGAAATAGGTTCTCAAAGTTCCTCCGTGTGTTGAGGCGGTTACGTGCATAATTTTAGAATAATCGGAAAAATGAGAGTTTGTCGACTGGAGAACCTCGCCATACTGGAATGTCGAGTCGTTCTCAAGAACTGTCGGCCAGAAATCGGAAGCGTAGCTTGCGTCGTCGGTGGGCAGCTCGATATGCTTAGCCGCGTCAAAGCGGAAGCCGTCCGCGCCGTCGGTTACACACTTCTTGAGATAATTCAGAATAACGTTCTGATAATTCTCATTCTGTGTATTGCAGTCGGGCAGCGCCGATAAACATTTTTGAGTCATATCGTAACGGTCTGTGGAACCGTTGGGGATATTGCCGTTGTTGTGGTAGAGTCCGCCCTGAATGTATCTGAGCGAGCCCGAAACGCTGTTTGTGGCTGTAGTCGTGTGGTTGGCGACAACGTCAACAATAACCTTTACTCCGTAACTGTGGGCTGTCTCACACATAGCCTTGAACTCAGACTCCGTACCGAGCTGATAGTTGCCTATAGTGTAATTAGTGGGCTGATAGTGATAATACCATCTGCCGCCCGTGCCGTAAATCTGCAAGCCGCCGCCGTGGCCCTTGTAAACCTCATTAATCGGGGAAGTCTGAACGGCGGAGTAACCCGCTTCGGCAATCTTGGGAATGTTCTCCTTGATGGTGTTGAAGTTCCAGCACCAGCAGTGAAGAATGTTTCCGCCCTCAATATCCTTAACGAGCCCCTGGTCGTTAAGCGGACAGTCATCATCCTCCGCGCTTGCTGTAAAAGCCATACAAGCGAATGTACCCAAAACAAGCACAAGCGCGAGCGCGACGGAAATTATCGCGTGCATCTTTTTAATCATAAAAATCCATCCTTTCAAGTTTATTTCAAAACAAATTATTTATTTCTTTGGATTATTTGAGTCAAGATAGTTTTGCAGAATTATTGTAGCCGCCACGGAATCCACAACGCTCTTTCGTTTGAATCCGCGGGTATTTGTCGCGTTGAGGTAATTGTGCGCAGTGATGGTTGTACCTCTCTCATCCTGCAAACGGACGATTATCCCTGTTTTTTCCTTTAGCTTGGAGGCAAAGTCGCGCGCGTAATTCGCGGACTCTCCCTCTGTGCCGTCCATATTCTTCGGTAGTCCCACAACTATCAAATCTACCCCGCGCGCCAAAGCTACATTGGCGACCTTATCGAGCAGAAGTGCGGGATTTTTCTCGCTAATCTGCGCGAGCGGCGACGCCAGTGTTTCGGTAATATCCGAAATCGCAAGACCTGTGCGCGCTTTTCCTAAATCAACTGATAAAATTATCATATCGTTTTCCTTTTAATACGGTTTAACTATTCCTGTTAATTCGTTTATAGAATTATAACCGTTCTCATCCATAAAATCATTCAAGCCGTTGTTTATCTTAATCGGAGCGTACGGGTCGTTAAACAAGGCTGTACCGACCTGTAAAGCGGAAGCTCCCGCCATAAGCATTTCGACAGCGTCCTGCCACTTTGAAATACCGCCCATTCCTATAATGGGGATTTTTACTGCGTTTGAAGCCTGCCATATCATACGAACCGCTACGGGGAAAATCGCGGGGCCGCTCATTCCTCCCGTGTTGTTATGTATAATCGGTCGGGCTGTATTGATATCAATACGCATACCCGTGAGTGTGTTAATCATAGACAGAGCGTCCGCTCCCGCGCTTTCAGCCGCGCGCGCGATTTCGGCTATGTCCTTTACATTGGGGCTGAGCTTAACTATCAGAGGTTTTTTGCAATGCTTTTTTACCTCGCTTGTGATTGAAGCTACCGAGTCGGGCTGTGTTCCAAACTGCACTCCCCCGCACTTGACGTTGGGACAGCTGATGTTGAGCTCAATCATATCCACTGACGACGCGCTGAGCTTGTCCGCCATAGCGCAGTAGTCCTCGGCGGTATTGCCCGCGATGTTCGCGATAACGACAGTGTCCTGAGCCTTGAGCCAGTCAAGGTCATATTCTATAAAATGATCTACTCCCGGGTTTTGGAGTCCCACGGCGTTGAGAATACCGCTTTCACACTCGGCTATACGCGGAGTAGGATTGCCGTCGCGGGGCTCAAGAGTAATTCCCTTGCTCGAAACTCCGCCGAGATTTGACAGCGGATATAGCTCGGAAAACTCCCTGCCGAAACCAAAAGTCCCCGACGCGGCTATAATCGGATTTTTAAATTCCACGCCACAGATTTTTACGCTCAAATCAGCCACCGAAGAACACCTCCTCAGCGTCATATACAGGTCCGCGTCTGCACACCTGGGTCATAACTTTTTCATCGCCGACCTTGGTTTTGCAGGAGCACACAAGGCACGCGCCTATACCGCAGCCCATTCTTTCCTCAAGAGAAACCTGACATCTCACTTTATCCTTGCATACAGCGGCGACAGCTTTCAGCATCGGAATAGGTCCGCAGGCGCAAACCCCGTCGACCTCGCCGATATGCTCTTTGAGTACGTCGGTAACAAAGCCGTGGATTCCGTCGGTGCCGTCGTCGGTAGTGAGGTAAAGCTCGCTGCCGATTTCCTTGAATTCATCCTGTAGTATCACAAGATTCTTGCTTCTGAAGCCTGTGATTACAAGCGGGTTCTCGGTCTGTTTGGCGGCGAAGAGAAGCGGAGGAACGCCGATGCCGCCGCCCACAAAGCAGTATCTCTGGGCTTTTTGGATTTCAAACCCGTGACCCAAGGGCGCGAGGATTTCCACCTCGGTTCCCACTCTCATCTCGGACATAATTCTTGTGCCCTCGCCCTTGACCTGGAACACAAGACGCAGGGTATCGTCGTCCCTGTCACAAATGGAGATAGGTCTCCTGAGCGTGCGCCCGGGGACTTTGATGTTCACAAACTGACCGCACTCGGCGAGAGCGGGAAGCTCGCTGTTCTCAACAGTCCACGAGAAAACTCCGTCGGCTATTCTTTTGTTTTCAAGCAGTTTAAAAATTTGTGTATCGTAGCTCATTTATCTTCCTCTTAATTGTATTTAAGCGCGACTATGATTGCCCTTAGCCATTTACGCTTTAAAACCGAAACCGAAGTCTGAAGCACATCGGAGCCGAGTATTGAGTTAGCGTCGTCGATATATCCCGCGAACAGAAAAATGTCGTCGGAAAACAGCTGGTCGTAGGTTGTTGTATAGTTGAGCTTTTTGCCCACCGAGATATAAAAGAAGTCATCGTGTCTTTCGGCGGCTTTCGCAAGGTCCTCGGCGAGAGTATTGTCAGCCATACTTTGGATTTTTGAGCCGAAGTACTTGTAATAATTATATTTATCGGATGTACAATCGGGGACAATCAGATTATAGCTTTTGACTGTGTCTCCGCTGAAATCAGTTGAATCAGGAATATCGTCGAACATTTCCGCTATGGAGTGTGTGCGCTTTATCTGTTTGGTTGTAAGATTAAAATAATCGTACATCACCATATCCTCGGCGTCATCCCAAGTTACGTCTGTGTGGTAATACTCGCCGTCAATACGCACGGCGTTCCATACGTGGTCAATGTTTTCGCTGTTGTCGAGCGAACCGCTTATGCCGTAGGATTTGATTCCGCAATACGCGAGAAGCTGCTGGAATGCGTTTTTATAGCCCTCGCATACGGCGCTCTGTTCCACAAGGCAGCCGTAGATTGTATAGCGGTTGTCATTATCGTCGGCTTTGTCCTTATATACACAGTTTTTAACCAGATAATCGTGAATGTAAAGCTCGCGTTCAAGCTCGCTCATTTTCGGCTTGAGACCCTTTAGTACGGAGTTTATTACCGAGTTGAGCTGACCTCTGCGCTTTTCATACTGCTCATATGTAAAGGGCGAGCTGATTGTAAGCGAAAAGCTGTTTTCAACCACACTGTACGAATAGGGGTTGGCAAGCCAAAAAAAGTCGGGCTTGTCGAGCTCAATCGCGAAGAAAACCTTGGACACTTCCTTTGAGGTCAAAGAACAATTGTCGAGTGTAAAGGTCGTAATTACATAGTTGCCGTCGCTGTCCTTGGTACCGTCGTCATAGTCGGCGGCGTGCTCGACAATGCCGTTGTACAAGCGTTTTTCGTCATTGGTATCGAGGCAGTTGTAACCCGTATCGAGCTCCACAGGCTCATAATACGGAGACAGGACAATGTCCTCGTCTATCTTTTTCTTATTGATTTTGATGCTGTTGCTCTTGTTTGTGTTTTTCTTCGGGATAGTTTCTGAAACAGTTGTAGTGAAGTCCATACAGGAGCTGAACAGCACAACTATCGCCGCGAGAAAAAGCGTTATAATTCTTTTATTCAAATATAAATCCTCGTTTATCTGTAATCTATCGGCAAAGTCGCCGCGGCGTTCAGGCTCAAATCGGCAATATTGCCGCTGAGATATTCATAGTACCCCTGTGAGCCCACCATAGCGGCGTTGTCGGTGCAGACGCTTTTGTCAGGTTTAAAGAAATTAATCCCGCGCTTTTGGCTCTCTCCGCCGAGGCGTTTCCTAAGTAGAGAGTTAGCAGAAACTCCGCCCGCTACTACAAGCGTATTGACACCGTAATCCTCGCACGCTTTCATGGTATTGGAAACAAGAAGCTCAACCACCGCGCTGCGGAAACTGGCGCAGATGTCCTCGCGGGGGATTTCCTCTCCCCTCTGTTCCATATTATGTATGAGGTTAATCACACAGGTCTTGAGCCCCGAAAAGCTGAAGTCATAGGGAGCGTCGCGCACAACGGGACGCGGAAACTCAAAGGCGTCGGGGTTGCCGAACTCGGCGATTTTGTCCATTTCAATGCCGCCGGGGTAAGGCATACCCATAGTACGCGCGGCTTTATCAAACGCTTCGCCCGCGGCGTCGTCACGAGTTCTGCCGATAACTTTCATTTTTGTATAGTCCTCAACCATAACGATATGGCTGTGTCCTCCGCTGACCACAAGGCACATAAACGGAGGTTTTAATTCTTTATGTGAAATATAATTGGAAGCGATATGACTCCTCAGATGATGGGTTGGCACGAGCGGCTTTCCTGTGGAAAGCGACAGCCCTTTGGCAAAATTCACGCCAACCAGCAACGCTCCGATAAGCCCGGGAGCGTGGGTTACGGCTATGGCGTCGATATCGTCCATATTCAGTTTTGCGTCGTCAAGAGCCTTTTGAACTACGGGAACAATAGCCTCCGCGTGTCTGCGTGAAGCAATTTCGGGGACAACCCCGCCGTAGAGCTTGTGCTCCTCAACCTGTGAGGCGATGACGGAGCTGAGAACCTCTCGTCCGTCCTCGACAACCGCCGCGGCGGTCTCGTCACAGGAAGTTTCGATTGATAATATTTTCATATATTTTCCTTACTAAAAAACAGTGTCAACAACACCGCGTTCTCGGCCGGATTGCTGTAATAGTTTTTACGCTCGCCGACCTGCTCAAAGCCGAAGCCCTCATAAAGCTTTAACGCCGCTGTGTTTGACGGTCTGACTTCCAGGGTTATAAACTTCAGCTTTTCACTATACATATTAATAATGTGATTTATCAAGGCTTTCGCTATCCCCTGCCGTCTGTACTCGGGGAGCGTGGCGACGTTGAGAATATAACCCTCGTCAACACTTATGCTAAGTCCCATATACCCGACAATCACGCCGTCCTTTTCGGCAACATAAAAGCGATTCGCCTTATTCGCAAAGGAGCTTTTGATACTATCCTTTGACCACGGGTTTGAGAAGCATTTTTCCTCTATTCGGGCTATGGCGGGGACTTCGGTTGCCTTGAGTTCTCTGATTATCATAATTCGTTTATAGAAATTTCAACAGCCTCGCGCAACGCGTTCCTGCACTCGCGGTAAATATCCAAATCTCCGCCGTAGGGGTCGGGGATACCACCCTCCTCGGTAGCGAGAACCCAGATTTTGTACGGGTTGGCTCCCAGAGCAATCAGAGCGTTCTTGTGACGCTGTGACATTGTGTAAACCGCGTCGTAAGAACTGAGGTCAAGCGTGCGTACATCCGTGGCTCTGTGTCTTGAGATATCCACGCCGATTTCACGGCAGGCGACTACGGCGTTCTCGGTGGCGGGTTCACCCTGCTTCACGGAGAGTCCCGCGCTGTCAACCCTTACGGGTAAACGCTCGTCAAAGCAGATTTTTTCACAGATTCCCTGCGCCATAGGACTGCGGCAGGTGTTGCCTGTGCATACAAACAATACATTTTTCATATCTATACCTTCTTTTAATTGCGAATTGCGCATTTCGAATTGCGAATTGAATTAACCTTTCGCGTCGTACCAGGTCTCGCCCATACTCGCCTCGGCGACCAACGGAACTTTTAACTCGACCGCCTTCTCCATCTCCTCCTGAAGAATTAGAGCAACCTGAAGCGCCTCAAACGACGGAGCCTCTACAATCAGCTCATCGTGAACCTGCAAAATCAACCTTGCGCTGAGTCCTTCGGCTTTGATGCGTTTATCAACATTCACCATAGCGATTTTGATGATATCGGCGGCAGTACCCTGAATGGGCATATTGCGCGCTACACGCTCGCCGAAAGCTCTCGTGTTGAAGTTGTCTGTCGTAAGCTCAGGCAGATAGCGCCTGCGTCCGAACATCGTAACAGCGTATCCCTTTTTCTTGGCGCTCTCGACAACGTTTTTCATATAGCTGTCGATACCGCTGTAATGAGCAAGGTATGACTTTATATAATTTGAAGCCTCTTTTGTGCTTACCTTGATATCTTTCCCGAGCGAAAACGCTCCTATTCCGTAAACTATGCCGAAGTTGACAGCCTTTGCGCGGGAACGCATCTGAGACGTTACCATATCGAGCGGCATATTGAAAACCTGGGAAGCGGTAATCGCGTGGATATCGTCGTTATTTTTGAACGCATTAATCATATTCTCATCGCCCGAAAGATGAGCGAGAACCCTCAGCTCAATCTGGCTGTAGTCGGCGTCAACGAGCACACAACCCTCCGCCGCGGTAAAGAACTTTCTCATCTCTCTGCCGAGCTCGGTGCGGACGGGAATGTTCTGGAGGTTAGGCTCGGTGGAGCTTATGCGCCCCGTGCGGGTTTCAGTCTGGTTAAAGCTGGAGTGAATACGTCCGTCCTCTCCGATAACCTTTAAGAGTCCGTCGCAATAGGTGGACTTGAGCTTTGCGAGAGTGCGGTAGCTGAGAACCATCTCAACAACGGGATAGGAATACCTCAGACTCTCCAGCACCTCGGCGTTTGTGGAATAGCCGCTCTTTGTTTTCTTCTTGGCGGGCAGTCCCAGCTCCTCAAACAGTGCGACGCCGAGCTGTTTGGGCGAGTTGATGTTGAACTCGTATCCCACCTCGTTATATATATCTCTCTCGAGGTTCTTAATCTGAGCGCCGAGCATTTCGCCGTAGTCGGCTATGCCCTGCTTGTCAACCGAAAAGCCGACGTTCTCCATCTTCGCGAGCACATTGGCGAGCGGAATCTCAATGTCGTTGAGCAGGCTTGTCATTTCCTTTTCCTCAACGTCATTAAGGAGCTTTTCGCAAAGCTGAGGCATAAGGAAAACTGATGAATATAATTCTTTATCGGAATTATCAACTATCGGAAGTTTCAATCCGTAGGAGATTGAAAGATTGTCAAGTCCGTATTTTGAGGACGACGGCTGCAACAGATATGCCGCCAACAGTAAGTCTGTCTTGAGGTTCTTTATCTCAAAGCCCTCTTTGTCGGCGTAAGCGAACAGCGGTTTTGAGTCAAAGGTATACTTTGCGACCTTGTCATCCCTCAGCAGTTCGTCAATTGTATTTTTCTCTTTTAGAATTAAAACTTCATCTTCGCCTGAAATTATCAGCGAAATTCCGTCCGGCTCAAACTCAGCGATGAAATATAATTCTTTTTCGGAATAATCTTTTATTTCTTTTACAGAAATATATTTCTTTTCTTTGCTTTCATCCGTAAGGATAGGTTCTTCCTCGCGCAGCTTCATCTGGTCAATGAGCTTGAATAGCTCAAGCGAACCCATAAAGCGGATTGCCTCTTCCCTGTCCTTCATTTCAACCTTGTAACTGTCGAGGTCGGTGTCTACGGGAATATCCCGCTTAATCTCGCCGAGCATACGGCTGAGATAGGCGTTGTCCTTTGAGGCTTTGAGCTTGCTCCTCATACCTTCCTTAATATCAATTGTATCTATATTATCGTAAACGTAGTCGAGATTGTTAAAGCGCGAAATCAGCTCGGTAGCGCCCTTGGGGCCGATACCCGCCACACCCGGTATACAGTCTGAGCTGTCGCCCTGAATGGCTTTAACGTCAATGAGCTGAGCGGGAGTGACGCTGTAGTCCTCCATAACCTTTTCGGGCGTATAGAAAATATTTGACTTGTTGGTCGCCAAATCAACAGTGATATTCTCGTCAACAAGCTGGAGCGAGTCGCGGTCACCCGTAGCGATAAAGCACTTGTTTCCGCCCGACTGAGCCGCAAGTGAGAGCGTGCCCAGGATATCGTCAGCCTCGTAACCCTCGCAGGTAACCATCTTATATCCGAGCAGTGTGAGCAGCTTTTTGAGGGGGTCAAGCTGAGCCGCCAGCTCCTCGGGCATACCCTTGCGGTTAGCCTTGTAGCCGTCGTAAGCCTTGTGGCGGAATGTCGGGGCTTTGAGGTCAAAGGCTATCGCCACACGGTCGGGGTTAGTGTCGGATTTTATTTTTTCGAGCATTGTAAGGAAGCCGTAAATGGCGTTGGTAGGCTGACCGCTCTTTGTGCTGAGCGGACGGATTCCGTAAAAAGCTCTGTTGAGTATACTGTTTCCATCAACAACCAAAAAAGTCATATCTTATACATCACTTCCGTAATTTTCTCGTGACGGACAAAGAACCTCGGCACACGCTTGGAGACGTCGCACACAACCTCATAGTTGATGGTGTCGGCGCACTCCGCCAAATCGTCCGCGGTACGCTCGCCGTTCTCTCCCGTGCCGAACACAAGCACCTCGTCGCCGATTTTGACTTCGGGGATGTCAGTAATGTCGAGCATTGTCTGGTCCATACAAATTCTTCCGATAATCGGAGCCTTTTTATCACCGACCATCATATATCCGTCCTTTGAGTACGCGCGGATAAAACCGTCGGCGTAACCCACGGGGACTGTAGCAACTTTGAGTTTCCTGTCAGCCGTAAAAGTTCTGCCGTAAGATACCGTTGCGCCCTTCTCGATAATTTTAGTATGCGCTATTACGGTTTTCATAGACATAACAGGTTTAAGTCCCGCGTCAATTCCGCAAATCGGCGAGGGCTTCAGTCCGTAAAGGATGATACCCGCTCTTACCATATTGCAATAGGTTTGGGGATAATCGAGGATAGCTCCCGAGTTTGAGCAGTGAGCTATTTCAAACTCAACGTTATTTTCTTTTAAAGAATTAATCGTGTATTCGAAATTATCAAACTGCCTGTCGGTAAACTCTTTTCCCTCTGCGCCGCTGTCCGAAACGCAGAAGTGCGTAAAAATGCCCTCGGGAATTAAGCCCTTAAGTGAACAGGCTTCTTTTATTTCTTTTATGGAAGTATTGTCTCTGGGGAACTCTTGACACATAAAGCCTATGCGGCTCATACCCGTGTCTGCTTTTATATGGATTTTTATTTCAATGTTGTACTTTTCGCACTTTTCGCTGAGAAGCTTGGCGTAATCGAGCGAATAGACCGTCTGGGTGATATTCAGCTCAAAAAGCTCGCGGGCGTTCTCAGCGGGAGTATAGCCGAGAATGAGAATCGGCAGTTTTATCCCGCTGTCTCTGAGCTGCTTGGCTTCATCAATATTGCTGACAGCCAGGTAGTCCGCTCCCATACTCTCGTACAGCGAAGCGAGCGCAGCCGCGCCGTGACCGTAGCCGTCGGCTTTTACAACGCAGCAGAGCTTTTTGCCGTTTGTTTTGCTTTTAATCAGCTTAAAGTTTTCACGGGCGTTGTCGAGTGAAATCTCACACCATGTACGCCTTACAATATCCATAAATTCGCCTTCCAAACATAGTTATACATAATAATCCATAATAATCTTATTATATTATAATCTAAACAGAATTTTTATTCAATATTATAATAGAAATAAAATAAAAAAATTTCACAACCTTTTTGTATACCCTTTCCCTTGCAAATTTCGATATAATATGATATTATATTCAAGTTGAAAAATTTTACGTTGATAAAGTAATAAAATCAGGAGGGAATTTATGAGTTCATCAAACGTAATCGTTCTTTGCGCGTTTGTGTTCTATATGGCTCTGATGATTGTTATCGGCGCTATCTATTCACGAAGCACAAAGAATAACGAGGACTACTTCCTCGGCGGACGTAATCTGGGCGCCTGGACAGCGGCTATCTCCGCGGAAGCTTCCGATATGAGCGGATGGCTTCTTATGGGTCTCCCGGGCGCGTTCTATCTTACAGGTACAGGCGACATCTGGGTTGCTGTAGGACTTTTAATCGGTACGGTGCTCAACTGGTTCTTTGTATCGGGAAGATTAAGAAAGTATACGATTGCCTCGGGCAACAGCCTTACTATCCCCAGCTTCTTTGACAACCGTTTCAGAAGCAAGGGTGTATTAAAAGTTGTATCGGCGGTAATCATTACTATCTTCTTCGCGGTATACACCGCTTCGGCTTTCTCCAGCGGCGCGAAGCTTTTCGCTACACTGTTTGGCGGAGATTCCGGTGAAAGCTTCCAGCAGTTTTATATGATCGGTCTGATTATCGCGGCGACAGTTATTCTCGTATACACATTCCTCGGCGGCTTCAAGGCTGTATGTACAACCGACCTTATCCAGGGTATGATGATGATTATAGCTATCCTCACAGTTCCGATTATCGCTTACTCAATACTTACATTTGACACATCATTCAGTTCAGCTCTTTTGGCAAACGGCGTTAAGGATCCCGCCGCGTTTATGAACCCGTTCGG
Source organism: Ruminococcus sp. (assembly GCA_017458845.1). Classification (GTDB taxonomy): domain Bacteria; phylum Bacillota; class Clostridia; order Oscillospirales; family Acutalibacteraceae; genus Ruminococcoides. The sequence continues at coordinate 43,116 of JAFSZY010000036.1, read as the reverse complement.
TTCGGCGACGGTATCGTCCGTAATCTCGGGCTTCGCGTGGGGACTAGGCTACTTCGGTATGCCTCATATCCTTGTAAGGTTTATGGCTATCAAGAGCCACAAGGAAATCAAAAAGTCACGCAAAGTCGCCATCACATGGGTTTCGCTTGCGTTCATCGCTTCGTTCCTTATCGGTATCGTTGGCAGAGCTTACCTCAAGGCTCAGCTTGACGGCACAAACAGCGAGACTGTATTCATCCGTATGATTCAGCAGGTATTTGCTGACAACGGTATTCTCATCTTTATCGGCGGATTATTCCTTTGCGGAATCTTAGCGGCGATTATGAGTACCGCTGACAGCCAGCTCCTCGTTACAGCTTCGGCTATCAGTGAGGATATGTACAAGGGCGTTATCAAAAAGAACGCTTCTGAAAAGAGCTCTCTCAGGCTCGGCCGTATAGCTGTTATTGTTATCGCGGTTATAGCGTTTGTTATCGCGCTTGACCCGAACTCCAGTATTATGACGCTTGTATCAGACGCGTGGGCAGGCTTCGGCGCGGCGTTCGGTCCTGTTGTTCTCCTCGCTCTGTTCTGGAAACGCTCAAACTGGCAGGGCGCTCTCGCGGCTATGATAAGCGGAACGCTCACGGTTATCGTTTGGGACTATATCCCGATGATAAGCTCGGCGGACGGTATGGTAACAATCGGAAGCGCCACAGGCCTTTACTCACTTGCCGTCGGCTTCCCGATTGCTCTCATATTTATGATAGCTGTTTCCCTCGTTTCAAAGAAACCCGACGACGAAATCGTACAGGAATTTGAAAGAGTCAAGAACGAAGAATTTTAATAGAATAACTCTTTATTGCAGGGGCTGGCTTTTGTGTCAGCCCCTACTGTCATCCTGAGCGGTTTTCTTCCTGTCATTCAGAGGAGCGTAGCGACGAAGAATCTTACACCTTTTTCTGAACGGTATATAAAGAAAGGAGATTCCTCGCAAACCCGGAATGACAGAGAGAACCGTAGGAGTCGTTTTCGGCTCTCTTTTTTCTGCCTTTTTCACACGCTTGTTTGAGGGGGATGTACGGCTTTTTTCTTTTGACGAAATATAGCCGAATTTTGATTGAATTTAGTCAGAAATTTATGTACAAGCTATTGATTTATCTGCAGGTTTGGAATATAATAAAGATGGTTTAAAACCAAAAAAATTTAGAAGGAGGATTTTCGCTATGAGAAAATTCAGACAGTCCATAGCCATCTTACTTTCAGTTCTTATGCTGATGTCAGTAGCTATGGTTGGCGCAAGCGCTGTCGATTCCGTATCAGTTCGCGGTACATTCCCCGGCTGTGATTGGGATGCAGGATGCGCTATGACACTCGACGGTGATGTATACACCTATACATTCACTGATGTTCCCGTAGGCAACTATCAGTTCAAGGTAGTAGCTGACGGCACATGGATCGGTGACTCAACAGGCAACAACTTTGACGTTGCTGTAACCGAGGTTGGAGACGTAACAGTAAAATTCAACCCTGACACTCAGGAAGTCACCTACACAGGCGGTTCCGCTGTAACAGGTCTTACAGTTGACAAAATGCAGCTGATGGGCTTTGCAGGTTGGGATTTCGCAACAGCTCCCGAAATGACAGAAACTTCCGCAGGCGTTTATTCTTACACAGCTAAGAATGTTGCGGCAGGTTCTTACAGCTACAAGTTCGCCGCTAACGGCGGTTGGGCTGCTAACTGGGGCGCAGGCGCAGATGACGAAGCTCTTTCAGGTGAAGCTGTATGGAATGCGCAGGGCAACCTCTCTCTCTTCACTGAGCAGGCTTACGACGTTACTTTCAAGATTGACCTCACAAACTTCGACTTTTCTACAAAAACAGGCGCTACTTATGAAGTAACACTCTCAGAGCCCACAACAGACAGCACAACTGCTGCTACTACAGAGACAGGCGAGACACTGGCTTCTGAGACAGGCGAGACAGAGCCCGCAGCTGAAACAGAGTATTACATTGTTGGTAATATGACTGAGTGGGCTCCCAATGAAGCTTACAAGATGACTAAGAACACTGAGGCTGAGACAGACGAGTATATGTTCTATGGTCTCGCGCTCACAACAGAGTCACAGTTCAAGGTTGTAGCTGTTACAGGCGGATCTCAGGTATGGTATCCCGACGGCATGGGCAACAACTATGGCGAAAACGGCGAAATCACAGCTGACGGCACATACAACGTATACTTCCGTCCCAACGGCGACGGCGGCGACGATTGGTTCTACAACTGCATTTACGTAGCAGCTGCAGAGCAGCCCACAGAGTCTCAGGAAACTCAGGTTACTGACCCAACAGGCGATACAGGTCATACATTAGATCTTATTGACGGCTACTATGTAGTAAGAGCGTCTGAAAAATGGGCTCTCACAGATTCCTTTGTTAAGCTCGCTGTTAACACTGAGGCTGAAGGAGAAGAGTATTTCACAACTACAGGAATTGAGGAAAACGACGGTATTAAGGTTGTTAAGGTTGAAAACAACGCAATCACAGCTTGGTACCCCGACGGCATGGACAACGAGTATGTTGTAACTGAAGATGGTCAGTACACAGTTTACTTCCGTCCCAACGGCGACGGCGGCGACGATTGGCATGAAAGGTGCATTTACGTCGTATCTGACGTTCAGCCCACAGAGTCTAAGGAAACTCAGTCTACTCAGGATACTCAGGAGACTCAGGAGACAACTCCCGTACAGACAAGAACAGTTAAGTTCACAAACACACTTGGTTGGGCTGAGGTTTACGCTTACACCTATACAAAGGCTGCAGGCACAGTTGGTCCCGAGTGGCCCGGCACACAGATGACATGGCTCGAGAAAAACGATTACGAGCAGGATGTATACACAGTTGACGTTCCCGCTTCCGCAGAATTCATCATCTTTAACAACAACGACGGCGCTCAGTCACCTGACCTTCCCTTCTATGAGGGCATCGAAGGCTTCTATTATGATTCAACGGCTGAGGAATTCAAGTATTATCCCGATGACATCGTTATCCCCACAGAGCCCACAGAGAGTGGCGAGACTCAGCCTGTTCCCGCTGACGCGGCAGGATTCTATCTTGTAGGTTCCGAGGAAGTTTGCGGCGTTGAATGGGGTTGGGAGAATCCCGCAACAAGCGGCACACCCAAGCTTACACAGTCCAACGACGGTTCCTTCTACTATTATGTAGCTTCTAACGTTCCTTCAAGCGCAGACAATATTGACGACACAGGCGCTCCCCGCTATGAGTTCAAGGTTGTTTACTTCGACGGCACATCTGTTTACTGGCATCCCTCAGGCATGGGCAACAACACCTATGTAACTGTTGATGAAAACGATTCCACAATCGTATTCAAGTATGTAATGGGTACCAGCAGACCTAATAAGGAAAGCGCAACCGAGGAAGGCGTTGTCGCTACAGTTTACGGTCCCGGACAGGAAGTTCCCGTAGTTGACGACACAACAACACCTACAACAGAGCCCACAACAGAGACTCAGGCTCCTACAGAGACTCAGGCTCCCACAGAGACTCAGGCTCCCACAGAGACTCAGGCTCCCACAGAGACTCAGGCTCCTACACAGACTCCCGCGACAACAATCAAGGTTACGGCAGCTAAGACTACTATCTATGTAGGCGCTTCCACAACTGTTAAGGCTACAGTTACTAATCCTGTAGGTTCAACAACATTCAAGTCCAGCAATACTAAGGTTGCTACTGTAACATCCGCAGGCAAGGTTGTTGGTAAGAAGGCAGGTACTGTAACTATCAAAGCAACTAACAACGGTAAGTCCGCTACTGTTAAGATAAAGGTTGTTAAGAAGGCTAACACAATGACAGTTAAGGCTAATAAGATCAGCCTCAAGAAGGGCTACAAGGCTACGACTGTTAAGAAGGCTAAAGCGTTCACAGTTAAGAAGGCTAAGGGTACAGTAGTATTCAAGAAGACTAAGGGCGACAAGAAGATTACCGTATCCAGCAAGGGCGTTGTTAAGATTAAGAAGGGCCTCAAGAAGGGCACTTATAAGGTTACAGTTAAGGTTACAGCTAAGGGTAATACAACCTATAAGGCTAAGACCAAGAAGGTAACGCTTAAGATTGTAGTTAAATAATTTACTGCAAATTAAATCTTAATAAATTCTTAATATTCGAAAGGCTCGGGAAACCGAGCCTTTCTTTTTGTTAGTGAGCAGTGGACAGTAATCAGTGGTCAGTTTTGGTCGGGGAGAAACCATCCATCTTCCGAGAACTTCGCAGCCCGATTGGATAAATAATGATATAAACTAATTTAAAACTCGTAGGGGCGTCCGTCTCGGGCGCCCTAATCGTTTCGACTGCGTCGAAAGGAAAATAATCCTATAATAAATACGTTTAGGGATACCGAGACGGTATCCCCTACGAAATAGTATTAGATGAATATAAACAGTTCGGGAACACAAGATTTGTACTAATTGGCGTTATGTTCTCGACATTCACTGACCACTGACCACTGAATACTGACCACTAAATAACAATCTGTAATTTAATAATTACATTTTTTAACAAAACACAACATCTTGTGTCTGGTTACAAATTAGACACAAATTGTTGTTTTTTAGCGTTTAATTCCTTTTTAAAAATTTATTTTAAATTTCTGCTCGATTTGCACAAAAATTTTTCTCCGAATTGTTCACTTTTACTAATTGACGAAATGGAGCAAATCCGCTATAATGTGCTGGCAATCTGAGAAGCAACACTATATATTGTGTTTTAGAAGAATTAACGTTTACAAAGATGTAATTGGGAGGTTATTATTGTGATTACCAAGATTAAAAAACGCGACGGACGTACAGCAAGCTTCGATTTGGAAAAGATTACTCAGGCTATCTATATGGCGGCTCAGGCTATCGGCGGAACAGATTACGAGACAGCCGAACAGCTCGCCAAGGAAGTCCTCTCTACTCTCGAAGCCAAGGGCGAAACTGAGCCCACCGTTGAGCAGGTTCAGGACACAGTAGAAAAAGTCCTCATCGAAAACGGTCACGCAAGAACAGCCAAGGAGTTCATCCTCTACCGCGCGGAACGTACCCGTGTCCGTGATATGAACACTAAGCTGATGAAGATTTACGAGGACCTTACATTCAAGGCGGCGAAGGACAACGACGTCAAGCGCGAGAACGCCAACATAGACGGCGACACAGCAATGGGCACAATGCTCAAATACGGCTCAGAGGGAGCCAAGCAGTTCTATCATATGTATATACTCAACCCCAAGCACTCCAAGGCTCACCTCGACGGCGATATCCATATTCACGACCTCGACTTTCTCACACTGACAACCACCTGCTGTCAGATTGACCTGTTAAAGCTCTTCAAGGACGGCTTCTCAACAGGTCACGGCTACCTCAGAGAACCCAACGATATCCAGAGCTACTCCGCTCTCGCGTGTATCGCTATTCAGTCCAACCAGAACGACCAACACGGCGGACAGAGTGTTCCAAACTTTGACTACTCAATGGCACCCGGTGTTCGCAAAACATACCGCAAGCGCTACCGTCAGAACCTCGAGAGAGCTATCGAGCTTTTGACAGATGACGAAAACGCCAAAGCGACAACTAAGGAAATCTGCGACAAAGCAGAGGAAATCTCCGGCGAGTGGCCCAAGCTCGAGGACAACAGCCCCGACTACAAGGCAGCCGAGAACAAAATCCTCGTTGACAAATACGGCGAGAAGCTCGCGGGCAAGCTTCAGCGTTTCGCGTTCAAGCACGCTGAGTCCGAAACAGACAGAGCTACATTCCAGGCTATGGAGGCTCTCATCCACAACCTCAACACAATGCACAGCCGCGCGGGCGCACAGATTCCTTTCTCATCTCTCAACTACGGCACAGACACCTCTCCCGAGGGCAGAATGGTAATGAAGAACATCCTCAAGGCAACCGACAACGGTCTTGGCAACGGCGAGACTCCCATCTTCCCCATCCAGATTTTCAAGGTTAAAGAGGGCGTAAACTACAACCCCGGCGACCCCAACTATGATATATATAAGGAAACAATGAAGGTTAGCGCTAAGCGCCTCTTCCCCAACTACTCGTTCCTCGACGCGCCCTACAACATCGCGTACTACAAAGAGGGACACCCCGAGACAGAGGTCGGATATATGGGATGCCGTACAAGAGTTATCGGCAACATCCACGACCCCGAGCGCGAAATCACTTACGGCAGAGGCAACCTAAGCTTTACATCAATCAACCTTCCCCGCCTCGCCATCCTTTCAAATAAAAATGTTGACTTCTTTTTTGAGCAGCTCGACAGAATGTGCGACCTTTGCGTAGAGCAGCTGCTTGAAAGATTTGAAATCCAGTGCTCCAAGCTCGTCAAGAACTTCCCCTTCCTTATGGGACAGGGCGTTTGGATTGACTCCGAGAAGCTCGGACCCAACGACTCGGTTCGCGACGTTCTCAAGCACGGTTCGCTCACAGTAGGATTCATCGGTCTTGCCGAGTGTCTCAAGGCTCTTGTAGGAGAGCATCACGGCGAAAGCGCGAGCGCTCAGAAGCTCGGTCTTGAAATCATCGGCTATATGCGCAAAAAGATGAACGAGGCTACTCAGAGACATCAGCTCAACTTCGCGCTCATCGGCACACCCGCCGAGGGACTTTCAGGACGTTTCGTAAGAATCGACCGCGAGCGTTTCGGCACTATCCCCGGCGTTACAGACAGAGACTATTACACCAACTCCTTCCATATCCCCGTATACTTCAACATCTCCGCTATGGAGAAGATTAAGCTGGAGGCTCCGTATCACAACCTCACCAACGGCGGACACATATCCTACATCGAGCTTGACGGCGACCCGTCACAGAACCTCGACGCTTTTGAGGCGGTTATCCGTCAGATGAAGGAGTGCGGCGTAGGCTATGGCTCAATCAACCATCCCGTAGACCGTGACCCTGTTTGCGGACACACAGGTATCATCGGCGATTACTGTCCCGTATGCGGACGCAAGGAAGGCTCGGGAGGCGTTGGCTTCGAGCGTATTCGCAGAATCACAGGCTACCTCGTTGGTACGCTTGACCGCTTCAACGACGCTAAACGCGCCGAGGTTGAGGACAGAGTTAAGCACAACCTGGGCGAGAGCATTGATATGAGCGAGCTTACGGACGAAGCAGTATAAAATGGGTACAAAATTAAACCTGAGCGGGGTCGTCAGCGAGAGTATCGTTGACGGCCCGGGCATAAGAATGACAATTTTTACGCAGGGCTGTCCTCACCACTGCAAGGGCTGTCACAACCCCGAGACATGGGCGTTTGAGCCAAGGCACTCGGGCGATGTTGACAAGATACTGAGCATTGCCGTGAAGAACAAAATCCTGCAGGGAATGACCTTTTCGGGAGGCGAGCCTTTCTGTCAAGCCGCAGAGTTGGCGGAATTGGCTCAGAAATGCCGCGAGAACGGTTTAAACGTGATGAGCTACTCAGGATATACCTTTGAGGAACTCGTCGCAGGAAGCCGCGAGAAGCCCGAATGGATGGAACTCCTCAAGAATCTCGACTACCTTGTGGACGGTCCGTACATCGAGGAACAGCGCAGTCTTATGCTGCTGTTTCGAGGAAGCAAGAACCAACGCTTTCTTGACGTTCCCGAAAGCCTCAAGCAGGGCAAAGCCGTTCCCGTAAATGAGGAAACCCTCTACGACGGCACAAAAACTCGGGAGCCCCGAGTGCCGAATCCGCCTATATAGACGTTGTCTATAACTCAAGACTAACATAAACGGCGGGAGATAAATACACGTTAACGGCTTGGATTTCCAAGTCGTTTTCTTTTAGTACATAAAATACTCGTGCGGGAACTCAACAGCGCCGAAGCCATTGTCGGCGTTAAGCTTATTAACCATATTGGTCAAATCCGCCGAGTTTCTGATGCTGTCGTTATACTTGTGAAGCTCAAGCTGAACATCGTTCGGCAGATTCATAAAATATCTGCGCGAGTCATAGCTCTCGCTGAGCAGTTGTGTCAAATTATTGTAATCCATATTTTCATACGCACCTTTCAAAACTCCTTGTTTTTATGGTGCGAAAAAGGCAAAATTTTATTCAAATTTATCGTTTGAAAAATTAGACATCTTTTATAATTTATGATAGAATAAAAAAACAAATCAAGCTGTAGGAGGAACACTATGAACCACGCGGATTTAGCTGAAAAGCTTTTCAGAGACGGATACAACTGCTCCCAGGCGGTGTTGCTTGCCTTCTCGGATATAACGGGACTCGATGATGACACGGCGGCGAAGCTTGCCTCGTCGTTCGGCGGGGGCTTGGGCAGAATGAGAGAGGTGTGCGGCACAGTCAGCGGAGCCTCTATGGTGCTGGGGCTTGTAAAAGGTTATTCTAACCCCAGGGACTTTGAGGGCAAAAAAGAACACTACAAGCTCATTCAGGACTTTGCAGCGCGCTTTAAGGAGAAGAACGGCTCCATAATCTGCCGAGAGCTTCTCACAGGCGTAAAGACCGTTGAAAACGGCGTACCCGAACAGAGAAGCGAGGGCTACTACAAAAAACGCCCCTGTCCCCTGCTCGTCCGCGACGCGGCGGAGATTTTGGATGAAATGCTTTGATTCTCACTTACCACTAAATATTGTACAAATATAATAAAAATTTCAGCAATATCACTTGACGTACTTCACAAGTTAAACTATAATTGTAGTAGGTATATTCGCTAATTGCGGATTTTATCGGATTTTCCAAAACCAAAGGAGGAATTGCTTATGTTTTACACAGCAGAAGTATCGGAAATGTGCCCCGTAGCCAAGGGCGCATATCACGGTCCCGCTCCCATCCCCGAGGAGGGCAAATGGGTTCAGGCAAAAGAAATTAAGGATATTTCGGGTTTTACTCACGGTATCGGCTGGTGCGCTCCTCAGCAGGGCGCCTGCAAGCTCACACTTAACGTAAAAGACGGAATTATTGAGGAAGCTCTTGTAGAGACTATCGGATGCTCGGGAATGACTCATTCCGCGGCTATGGCTTCCGAAATCCTCATCGGCAAAACTTTACTCGAAGCTCTCAACACAGACCTCGTTTGTGACGCTATCAACACAGCTATGAGAGAACTCTTCCTTCAGATTGTTTACGGCAGAACCCAGAGCGCGTTCTCCGAGGGCGGACTTCTTGTCGGCGCTTCCCTTGAGGACCTCGGCAAAGGTCTCCGTTCACAGGTTGGCACAATGTTTGCCACAAAGGAAAAAGGCCCCCGTTATCTCGAGATGACAGAGGGCTACTGCACACGTATCGCCCTGAACAGTGACGACGAAGTTATCGGCTATGAGTTCTTAAGCTTCGGCAAAATGATGGACTTCATCAAAGGCGGTATGAACGCTGACGAAGCTATGAAGAAAGCTACAGGCCACTACGGACAGTTTGACAACGCGGCTAAATACATTGACCCGCGTCAGGAATAAGGGAGGTGCGCATTAATGGCTTTATTTGAAAATTATGACAGAAGAATAGAAAAAATTAACGGCGTTCTCACTCAGTACGGTATCGCTTCCGTAGAGGAAAGCCGTGAAATCTGCAAAGCCGCTGGCTTTGACCCTTATGAAATCGCTAAAGGTATTCAGCCCATCTGCTTTGAGAACGTATGCTGGGCTTACTGCGTAGGCGCCGCTATCGCTCTTAAGGCTGGCGCAAAGAACGCTGAGGAAGCCGCAAGATACATCGGCGAAGGACTCCAGAGCTTCTGTATTGACGGTTCTGTTGCCGAAAACCGCAAGGTTGGTTTAGGTCACGGCAACCTCGCCGCTATGCTGCTCTCTAACGACTCTAAGTGCTTCGCGTTCCTCGCGGGACACGAGAGCTTCGCTGCCGCCGAGGGCGCTATCGGTATCGTCCGCAACGCTAACAAAGTAAGAGAAAAACCCCTGAGAGTTATCCTCAACGGTCTCGGCAAAGACGCCGCTCAGATTATCTCCAGAATCAACGGCTTCACATATGTTCAGACCAAGTTTGACTATTTCTCGGGCGAGCTCACAGTAGTTAAGGAAATCCCCTACTCTGACGGCGAGAGAGCTAACGTACGCTGCTACGGCGCCGACGACGTAAGAGAAGGCGTTGCCATTATGCACAGCGAGGGCGTTGACGTAAGTATCACAGGTAACTCAACCAACCCCACACGCTTCCAGCATCCTGTTGCGGGCACTTATAAGAAAGAGTGCATCGAGCAGGGCAAGAAGTACTTCTCCGTTGCTTCGGGCGGCGGCACAGGCAGAACTCTGCATCCCGATAATATGGCGGCGGGTCCCGCTTCCTACGGTATGACAGACACAATGGGACGTATGCACAGTGACGCTCAGTTCGCTGGTTCCTCTTCCGTTCCCGCTCACGTTGAAATGATGGGCTTCCTCGGAATGGGCAACAACCCCATGGTTGGCGCTACTGTCGCGGTTGCTGTTGCAATTCAGAACAGCCTTAAGTAATTCGTAATTCTTAATGCGTAATGCGTAATTAACGGCTCCCTCCGGGAGCCGTTTTTATTTTTCCGCGTCAAACAATGATACTTCACACTCCACTCCTCTGTCCCACTCACTCCCGTTCCTTACATACTGCTTCCCTCTTCTTGAAAAACACACTGTGATTATGTATAATAACTGTGGAAGTGATAGTATGATTAAAAAATTTTTTCGAATTATAATAACAATTATAGCGCTTATATTTCTCGTTTGGTTTATCGCTCCTTTTGTGATGTTCGGAATTCTGAACCCGGGCAATATACTTGGCGTACTCATATGCCTGTTTCTCATTTTCAGATTCGGGTTTAAAAAGCTTTATAATTCTATTAAAGAATTCTTTTGTAGAAATAAGTTCATGAAATTCCTTTGGCGGCTCGCGGGGGTTCTGATTGCGCTCTTTGCGGTTTACGCTGTGGTAATAAGCGGATTTATCATAGGCTTCAGCCTCAACGCTCCCGCTGAAAACAGCTCTCCTACCGCCGTCGTTCTCGGCGCGGAAGTCAAGCCCTGGGGAGCGAGCGCTCTCTTACAACAGAGAATTGACGCCGCCGAAAAATACCTGAAAGCCCACCCGAAAGCCTCGGCTGTACTGACAGGCGGGCAGGGCAAAAACGAGCCTATGAGCGAAGCTCAGTGTATGTACGAGAACCTTGAAAAACAAGGTATCTCCTCCGCTCGCCTGCTGATTGAGGAAAAAGCCACAAACACCAGGGAAAACATTGAGTTCTCCTACAAGATAATAAAAGACAAAAACCTCAACAAAGATATGGCGATTGTCACCGACAGCTACCACCAGTTCCGAGCTCGGATTATAGCAGAGAAACAGGGAATCCGCAGCGGCATTTACGCTGTCAACACACAAAACAACAAAATCGGAATTCTCTGCTACCCCACAATGCTCGTTCGTGAATGGATAGCGATTCCCGTTGAATTTATAAGATAGTTAAAACTCTATCTTGTCTTTTATATCCTCAATCGGCTCGATTACGGTCTTGTTCTCGCGGGGCGGGCACTCGAGCGGAACTTTTTGTTCATCGTTTTTATCTGTTTTAATTTCTTTTTCTTCATACATAAAAATCACCTCTCAGGTTTAGTATTCCAAGAGGATTTTGATTTATTAAAATATATAAAAAAGGCTCGGAGTAATCCGAGCCTTTAATTGCGCATTACGCATTGCGAATTGCGAATTATTTGAGTTCAACCTCAGCGCCAGCCTCTTCGAGCTTGCTCTTGATTTCCTCAGCCTCATCCTTGCCGATAGCTTCCTTGATAGTCTTGGGAGCGCCGTCAACGAGAGCCTTAGCCTCTTTAAGACCGAGACCTGTGATCTCACGAACAACCTTGATAACGTTGATCTTCTTTGCGCCTGCGGACTTGAGCTCTACGTCAAACTCAGTCTTCTCAGCAGCAGCTTCTTCGCCGCCTGCGGCAGGACCTGCAACCGCAACAGCTGCGGCAGCGGATACGCCAAACTCATCCTCTACAGCGTGAACGAGGTCTGCGAGCTCGAGCACTGTGAGGCCTTTTAATTCTTCAATAATAGCAGTAATCTTTTCAGATGCCATTGTAATTTACCTCCATATAAATAGTAATAATTTTAATGTTTAGTTTGGAATATTTTTATTCCTTTGCTTCCTCTGCGGGAGCTTCTTCAGCTTTAGCTTCCTCTGCGGGAGCCTCTTCAGCTTTAGCTTCCTCTGCGGGAGCTTCTTCTGTCTTAGCCTCCTCTGCGGGAGCCTCCTCAGCTTTAGCTTCCTCTGCGGGAGCCTCCTCAGCTGTGTCTTCCTTCTGTGCGGGTTCGCAATTCTCTACGCCGCCCTTGTCAACGATAGCCTGTACGGCACGAGCAAAGGACGCGATAGGAGCCTGGAACGCGCCGAGAACGTTCGCGAGAAGAACCTCGCGTGTCGGCAGCTTAGCAAGATGGTCGATAGTATCGAGATCAACTACCGCGCCGTCCATATAACCGGCCTTAATCTCGAAGAAATCATTCTTCTTGGCGTAGTTAGCAAGAATTCTCGCGGCTGCTGTGTAATCATCGTCGGATGTAGCGAGAGCGGTAGAACCTACCAGAACGTCATCCATCTCTGTGAGACCCGCTTCAGCGGTAGCTCTTCTGAGCAGAGTGTTCTTTACTACTGTGTAGTTAACGCCGTTCTCACGCAGTTCCTTACGGAGCTTTGTGTCGTCCTCAACGTTGATACCCTTGTAGCTTACTACAACGCCTACACAAGAGGCTTTAAGTCTCTCGGACAGTTCAGCTACGATAGCCTGCTTAGCTTCTAAAACACTTTTACTTGGCAATATTTTCACCTCCATATTAAGTTTTTGAGCCAAAGGCTCTTAAAAATATCGCCAAATCTAAAAATAATCTCCCCACGCAAAGACGTGAGGAGAGAACAATACAAATTAATTGCATCTTCCTCGGTAGGCGCATAGCTTATATCTTTCGATACCTACTGTCTTTAGAAAATAGCGATTTTTAAATCTCACTGATTAATCCGCTGAATCAAACTGCACTGCGCGTCCGACTGACAACATAATTAATCAAAAGATTTTTTAAATCTCACTGATTAATCTGCTGAATCAAACTGCACTGCGCGTTCGACTGACAACGCAATTAATCAAGCGAAACTATATATTACACCGAAGTGTAACTTGTCAGGTTGTTCCTTACGGGGCAAACTTTGTGGGGCTGATCTTAACAGACGGACCCATTGTTGAAGTTACCGCGCAGGACTTGATGTACTGACCCTTAGCGGCAGCGGGCTTAGCCTTGATGATAGCGTCCATAAGAGCCGTAAAGTTCTCCTGGAGCTTCTCTGTGCCGAAGCTTACCTTGCCTATGGGGCAGTGGATGATGTTTGTCTTGTCAAGACGGTACTCAATCTTACCTGCTTTAGCCTCTTTGATAGCTCTGCCGATATCGGGAGTTACAGTACCTGCCTTGGGGTTAGGCATAAGACCGCGGGGACCGAGGATTCTACCGAGACGACCAACAAGACCCATACAGTCGGGTGTTGTAACAAGTACGTCAAAGTCCATCCAGTTTTCCTGCTGGATTTTCTGAGTCATATCCTCAGCGCCTACAAAGTCAGCGCCTGCCTCTTTGGCTACATCTTCGTTGGGGCCCTTGCAGATTGCGAGAACCTTAACGGATTTACCTGTGCCGTTAGGAAGAACGATTGCGCCTCTTACCTGCTGGTCAGCGTGACGACCGTCAACGCCGAGTCTTACGTGAAGCTCGACTGTTTCGTCAAACTTGGCTGTAGCAGTCTTTACAACTGTATCGAGCGCCTCGTCAATATCATATAATTTTGTTCTGTCGACAAGCTTTGCGCTCTCGACATATTTCTTACCGTGTTTCATCAGTTATCCTCCATAATTAGGTGGTCAAGCGGATTATCCTCCCACCCGGATTTAGTAATTGTCCTGTTGACCTTAGTCAACTACTTCGATACCCATAGATCTCGCTGTACCGGCTATCATACTCATAGCGGTCTCGATACTGCCTGCGTTAAGGTCGGGCATCTTGGTCTCAGCAATTTTCTGAACCTGTTCACGGGTAATCTTAGCTACCTTCTCTTTGTTAGGTACGCCTGAAGCGCTCTCGATTCCGCATGCTTTCTTGATAAGAACTGCCGCGGGCGGAGTCTTTGTGATAAATGTGAAAGAACGATCCGCGTAAACTGTAATTACTACAGGGATGAGAAGTCCTGCGTCCTGTCTTGTGCGCTCGTTAAAATCCTTTGTGAACGCAACGATGTTAACACCATGCTGGCCGAGTGCCGGTCCAACAGGCGGTGCCGGCGTAGCTTTTCCGGCAGGTATTTGCAGCTTGATTAAGCCAATTACCTTTTGAGCCATTTTGTTTGCACCTCCAAAATTCGTGGTAAATAATGGGACTGTTTGGCGTCCCTCCCACAGGGAACCGTCGGTTCCCATATTAAAAGCCGTAGGCTGTTAATATTTAGTCTTCAACAGGTTCAGCCTGATGTAACTCAAGCTCAACCGGGGTTTCACGTCCGAACATTGATACAACAACGCGGACATAGTTCTTATCGGTATCCAAATCCGTAACCTCACCCACAAAGTCCTCCAGAGGACCGTCGATGATGCGGACTGAATCGCCAACCTTGTAGTTCACGTCAACTACACGGCTCTCAACGCCGAGTCTGTAAACTTCCTCGTCAGTCAGAGGAACAGGCTTCGACGAAGGTCCGACAAACCCTGTACAGCCGCGGATGTTGCGGACAACATACCAGGTCTCGTCGGTATGAATCATTTTTACAAAAACGTAGCTCGGAAAAAGCTTGTGCTCGGTTTCCTTAACCTTGCCGTCGTTATTCTCGGTTACGATTTCGGTTGGAACTTTTACTTCCGTAATCATATCCTGAAGTCCGCGGTTCTCTACCGTAGTCATCAGGTCATTGGCTACTTTGTTTTCGTAGCCGGAATAGGTATGCACGACATACCATCTTAATGTTCCGTCTGCCATAAACTCTCGTCCTTTCTAAATTATAAGCTTCGGACGATTATGCCTTATACATATTCATTACAAGGTCAAGTAACGCGTACAGACCTCTGTCAAGAGCGAAAATGAATAAACCTGATACAGCGATAACAACGAGTACGATGAAGAAGTTCTTTGTAGCTGTCTTGGGATGTGTCCAGGTGATTTTCTTGATCTCACCCTTACACTCGCGAAGGTAGTTCCAAACTCTCTTGAAAACGTTAGGCTTCTTGTTAGACTTCTTGGCAGGTTTAGCGTTTGCTTTCTTATCAGCCATCAGTACCCCTCCGTTATTTTGTTTCCTTGTGAACAGTGTGCTTTCTGCAGAAACGGCAGTACTTGTTCATTTCAAGTCTGTCGGGACTGTTCTTCTTGTTCTTCATTGTGTTGTAGTTACGTTGTTTACATTCCGTACAAGCTAAAGTGATTTTAACTCTCATTGACGGCACCTCCTGTTAATTTTAGGAATAATTTAGCCTCCCTCAAAGGACGCTTTTTGATTGTTACCCAATAATCGCGCTCATCGCACGCAGGGCGCAAAAAAATAAGCCCCTTATACGAGGTAAAGCTATTTTAACACAATTGCAATACCAAGTCAAGGGATTTTGGAAAAAATTCGGGGAATTTTTTCAGTTAACAATTAACAGGTAACAATTAAGAGTTTTATTAATTCGGGTGCGGGCATCGCCCGCCCTCAACTGTACACTGATAACTGTTAACTGTTAACTAAAAAAAGGCTCTTTCGAGCCTTTTTTACTGCTGTTTTTTCTTGAATTATTTAACCTTTATTTTAATCTTAACAGTTTTGGACGCGCTTTTGTAATTTGCGTTACCCTTGGCGGTCACTTTTATCTTAGCGGTGTATTCGCCTTTCTTTGTGCCTTTCTTTACGACAATTTTTCCGTTAGCTTTTAATAAAAGCTTTTTAGAGCCAGATAATTTCTTGTAAGTCACTTTGCCCACAGCCTTCTTTACGGTTATGGGCGCGACCGTCTGCTTAGCCTTCTTGACCTTGTTGTACTTAACAACCTTTGTTTTGGTTGTTACTTCCATAGGATTGATTTTCATTGGTTCGGGGGAAGGCTCTAAATCTTCAGGAATGTAAGTATAATAGTCAGGTTCGGCTGATTCTATTATATCATACGCTTTAAGCGCTTCAATTACATTAAGTACATTTTGATGGTTATGGATATCCAGTTCCAAACAATATGCTTTATATAAACCGTAAGATATGTTCACAACATCATTTATCCCTAAATCGGAATCCTTGAAATAATCCACATCAAATTTGAGATTACCTTGTTTAATTAACGACGCCGCCTCGTCTGTCAAAACAACAAGCACTTTGTTGTCGGAATAATCATGCTCATAATCTATCCAAACAGGTTCTTTGCCATGACCTATATACTCAGCGTTCGGAATAATACGTGCCATTTCGCCCAGTTCAACCAAACCTTTTTTAACAGCGGTTTTGAGGTCATAAATCTTTCCGTTCACATAAACAAAATTGCCGCTGCGGCTCGAGTCATCCTTTGTGTAGAAACAATTAGCCGTATAGAATTTATAGTCGCCGATGGTGTCATACGCGATTTTGTCATTCATACCCGCTATATGAAACACTACAATACTGTCAGTTTCTCTGTAAAACTTTATTAGAGAACATTTTCTTATAGTTTCAGGAGTGAAATACTTATAGATGTACTTGTATGTCCATTCCTCACCTGCCTGATAACCGGGCGCGTTAACATCAACATCTTCAATTTCGAGATATCCATACGCTTGGTTCTCGCTCTCCAGATAGCGGCTAACGGCACTACAAAAGTCCTGAGTATCAACCAATGTTTTTATTGTTGCCGCGGAGCAGGGAACAGCAGCCATAAAAGATAAAACTATTATTAAAAGTGTTAATAATACTCTTTTCTTCACAACAACCAACTCCTTTGTGTTGACAAATACTTAAAATGCCCTTTTGATAAAAGCACCATAAGGCTCTTTCACCATATTTATTATAACATTATACTATATATATTTCCATTATTTAAAATGTAGAATATAAAAGGAGTAATTTGTAAAAACCGCACTAAAAAAACACACAAATTTGTGAACGCTGACTACTGACCACTAACCACTTAAAAAGGCTCCGATAATCGGAGCCTTTTTACTACTGCTGTTTAGCCTGAAGTCTTTCGACCATTGACTGTTTTTTCTTCTTGGGCTTTTCGGGCTTAACCTTTTTGCCCTTGAATTTGAGAGCGTTTTTCCAAGCTCTCTGCAAATCCTCAGACAGGCAAGCGTTGATAGCGTCGTGCTTATCCTCGGGCATTTCGTTGAGAATAACTATAGTTATAATGGAACGTGTGTCAACGTCGCCGTTGGCGTACTGAGCGCTCAGAAGCGAGCCGAGCTTTTCCATTTCCTTTTTGCTCGCGGTTTTAACAAAGTTCTGAAGCTTGGGATTGATTGACGCTCTCGTAAAAGTAACGCCGCGGAAGGGATAGTAGCAATCCTCCTCCTGCTTGATCTCCTCTTTGAGCTCGGGGAAGAATGTGACAAAACGCTTTGAGAGGAACAGCGGGTCAGCCGTGCCCTCGTCGTCGCTCTTCTTCTTTTTCTTCTTCAATGACTTAGCGCGCTTGGCGGCGGAAACGCTGGTGCAGTTGTCCACAAAGTCGTTGGCAATGGAGTCAACTTCCTTTGTTGTGTCCTTTTCGGGATCGAGCATCCATGTGGCAAGGGTTTTCCATTCATTGTCGGGACCGTCATCGGTCATAGCGCACTGGCGCATAACAAAGTGCATCTTGTCGGTAAAATAAACTACCGAATACGCGAGTGTGTCGGATGTATAGAGGCTTACCATCTCCCCTTCGTTCGGGGAAACCTTTTCTTTCTTAAAGCCCTGAACGGCGAGCGCTCCCTCAACCTTATCCGAAACTGATTTAAAAGCAACATTAATATCCATAAGTGTTATCAATCCTTTTTACGTAGATACAGTTATTATAGCTTTAAGCAGGCAGTTTGTCAACATATCCCGTGGTATAAGGGGGTAAAAACATCTTGAAACATTTATATATTTATGTTATCATTATAAATTGTAATATTATGCAAAGGAAAATGCGATATGAACAACGCTCCAATAGGTGTTTTTGACTCGGGACTCGGCGGACTTACCGCCGTGCGCGAGCTCAAAAACGTTTTGCCAAACGAGAATATCATATATTTCGGCGACACAGGCAGAGTTCCCTACGGAACACGCTCGAACGATACCATAAAAAAATACGCCAGGCAGGACACTAAATTTCTTTTAAAGAATAATGTTAAAATGATTATCGCGGCGTGCGGTACGGTCAGCTCAGTTGCGCTTAACCTCAAAAAAGACCTGCCTGTCCCTTACACGGGCGTTGTGTCGCCAACTTGTTTTGCCGCCGCGAAGGCTACAAAGAACAAGAAAATCGGCGTAATAGGTACCAGCGCGACCATCAACAGCCACAGCTACCGCGACCTCATCCACAGCTTTGACAGCGCGGTTGAGGTTATCGAGCAGGACTGCCCGCTGTTTGTGCCGCTTGTAGAGAGCGGGTTTATCGATAAGGACGACCCCGTGACAAAGCTGGTTATCGAAAGATATCTTGAGAAGATTATAAAAGCCGAAGCTGACACGGTAATACTCGGCTGCACACATTATCCGATTATCTCCAAGGCTATTTCAAATGTTATCGGCGACAGCGTAACGCTGATTGACAGCGGCAGGGAAACCGCTATTTACGCCGCTAAAATTCTAAAAGAGAATAATCTTTTGAACGACAGCAGTCAAATCGGCTCGTGCGAATACTATGTTTCGGACACACCCGACGGCTTTGAGAACGTAGCGGGAGTGTTCCTGGGCGAGAACGTGAGCCACACGGTCACACAGATTGATATAGAGAAATACTGAGGAAAAAATGAGTGAAAATAAAAACAACTACCTGATTACCGTAACGGGAATTCAGGAAATCGACGGCGAAAAGGACAAAATCGAACTCACTACCGTCGGCAGCTATATGATAAATAACCTTGGACATACTTTTATTTCATACAAGGAATATGACGAGGAAAACCCCGCCATATCCACAAACAACGTTGTCAAGGTTGAGAGCGATGACAAGGTCACCATAATCCGCAAGGGCGAAACCCAGACGCGCCTCATTCTTGAAAAAGATAAGCGTCACCAGTGCTTTTACCGCACTATTATGGGAGACTTGATGATTGGAGTTTACACCGACTCCATCGATAACGAGCTCAGCGACAAGGGCGGCAAGCTTCACGTCAGCTACGAGCTCAGCTTCAACAACGAGTTCCTCTCAAAAAACGAGTTCTACATAGACATTAAAGAAAAGGGTTGAAAAAATGAACACTTTAAACACTGCAAAAATTCAGCTTAGAACCGCCGTTGAAAACGCCATCAAAAAGGCTATGGAAAACGGCGAGCTTATAAACGCGGAAATCCCCGAGTTCATCATCGAGACGCCCGCGGACAGGAAAAACGGCGATTTTGCCACCAACGCGGCAATGGCGGGAGCGAGAGTTTTCAAAACCGCTCCCATCAAAATAGCTCAGGCTATCACCTCGAACATTGAGCTCGACGGCACATACTTTGACAGATGCGAGACCGCGGGACCGGGATTCATCAACTTCTTTTTCTCGGGCGATTATTACGCCGCTGTTTTAAAAGACGTTGAAGTTCAGAAGGAAAGCTACGGAAGCTCTGACTTTGGCAAAGGCAAGAAGGTTATGGTAGAGTTCGTGTCCGCCAATCCCACAGGCCCTATGCATATGGGCAACGCCAGGGGCGGAGCTCTGGGCGACTGTCTCGCCGCCGTACTCGACAAGGCGGGCTACAGCGCCTACCGTGAATTTTATGTAAACGACGCGGGCAATCAGATTGAAAAGTTCGCCTGCTCGCTGGAAGCAAGATATCTGCAAATTTATAAGGAAGGCGTAGAGTTCCCCGAGGACGGCTATCAGGGCGCGGACATCACAGAAAGCGCTCAGGCGTATGCCGACGAGTTCGGCGACAAGCTTGCGGATGCCGACAGCGAAACACGCAAGAAAGCATTAGTAGACTACGCCCTGCCAAAAAATATCGCCAAAATGCAGAGCGATATGGCGAAGTATAAAATCAAATACGACAAATGGTTCTTTGAGAGCGTTCTCCACGAGAGCGGCGAGGTCAAGGCAGTTGTAGACCTGCTCACCGAAAAAGGTCTCACCTACGAAAAAGAGGGCGCGATTTGGTACAAAAACAAAGACGTCTGCACCGAAATTCTGCTCAAAGAGGGCAAAACTCAGGACTATATAGATAAGCTGGAGCTCAAGGACGACGTGCTGATTCGTCAGAACGGCAACCCCACCTACTTTGCGGCGGACATAGCCTATCACAAGAACAAATTCGACAGAGGCTTTGAAACCCTCATCGATATCTGGGGCGCAGACCACCACGGTCACGTTATGAGGATGAAGGGCGCTATGGACGCCATAGGCTATAACGGCGAAGAGCTTGTGGTTGTGCTTATGCAGCTCGTAAAGCTCGTGTCGGGCGGACAGGTTGTCAAAATGAGCAAGCGCACAGGCAAGGCAATTCAGCTCAGCGACCTGCTCGACGAGGTTCCCGTGGACAGCGCGCGCTTTCTGTTCAACACCAGAGAAGCAAATACCCAGATGGACTTTGACCTCGACATAGCCGTACAGCAGGACAACCAGAACCCCGTTTATTACGTTCAGTACGCTCACGCCAGGATTTGCAGTATATTAAAAGCATTAGCTAAAGACAATATAGAGCCCAAGGCAGTAAGCGCCGAGGAACTCAAAATGCTTTCTCAGCCCGAGGAGCTGGAGCTCATTAACCACATAGCGGAGTTTGAGGACGAGATTGTCTCAGCCGCTAAGGAATATGATCCCACCCGAATCACAAGATACGTAACAAAGACGGCAACGCTCTTCCACAAATTTTACAACGCTTGCAGGGTTAAGTGCGACGACGAGAGCCTTATGCAGGCGCGACTCAGCCTCTGCCTGGCAGTTAAAACTGTTATCAAGAACGTTCTCGATATGTTCAATATTGATTGCCCTGAAGCTATGTAGGAGTTAACAAGTAACAGTTAATAGTTAACAATTATTGTCGAGAACAAAACATCAACCGATTCAAGCCTTTTGTTCCCGAACTATTTATAATCATCTAGTACTATAAAGATAAGCCCAGAGGTTAAAACTGACCTTTGGGCTAAATTTGTATATATCAATATTTATCCAATCGGAACACTTACGTTTCGGAAGATGGAACATCTCTACCCGACCACAACTGTTACCTGTTACTTGTTAACTGTTAACTGTTCCTGTTATTTCCTAATAAACAAAACTCCCAGCGTATTCGGTCCGCAATGGGAAGTTACGGTACAGCCCGCAGTAGTCTCGAGGATTTCCTCAAACTGAGGGCAAAGCTCCTTAACCTTGGCTTCAACCTCCTTGACTGTTTCGGGGTTGCACTTGGTGTGAGTAATAAAAATCCTCTTGAAGTCGATATCGTCGCGGTCACGGAGTTTATCGTCAACATAGTTAAGAATAACTCTGTCTATGTTTCCACGATACTTTTTGCCCGAGGTCATTTTTCCATCGACAACATCTATGAGAGGCTTGAGCCTTAGAAGATTGGCTCCCAAAGCGGCAACCGCACTGCAGCGTCCGCCCTTGTAGAGATAGTCTATGCTGTCAACGACAAAGCTCGCCTCGACTCTGGGAGCGATTTCATCACAAGCCGCCTTAATCTCCTCAATCGGCTTGCCCTCGGCGGCTAGCTCGGCGCCGTAAAGCACTACGAGACCTTGTCCCGTGGAAAGGTTACGGCTGTCCACAACGCACACGTCGCCGACTTCCTCTGCTGCGAGGCAAGCGGTGTTGTAGGCGCTGGAGAACTCGCTGCTAATATTAAAATGCACAATCGAATAGCCCTTGTCGTGCCACTCGTTAAAGATATCGAGGTAGTCGCTGATGTTGGGAGCGGCTGTCTTGGGGAGTACGCCTGTTTCCTTAACATAGCTGTAGATATCCTCGGGCACCACCTCGGTGCCGTCGCGCATAGTTTTGTTTGCCATATTAACAAAGAGCGGCAGGATAGCTATATCATATTTTTTGATAAGTTCGGAAGACAGGTCGCAGGTACTGTCGGAAATGATTTTTACTTTCATATTAATCCCTCCTCGGTTGAGTTCATAATAACATATACCGTACAAAATGGCAAGTGAAAAAACGGCTCCCGAAAAGGGAGCCGTAATTGATAGTTGATTTACGCGGTAATAGACGCAATCTGTACCTGAACAGCGTCACTGATAACAACCGCGTTGTCTGTTGCAGCGAAAGTATAGAAGTAGAGTGAGGAGCCAGAAGGAATTTTACTGATGGACATATAAGGAGCATATCTGAACTGATACTGTCCCGAGGAGTTGGGCCAGTCGACATTTGAGTTATGAACACCAATTCCGTTAACTGTCTTTGTGCTGCCTAATGTAGTGAATGAGTTGACAGCTGCCGCAATCTGAGTATTGGTCTTTGAACTCAGGCTGAACGCAACACCCATACGGTTAAAGTCTTCAACATTCGCTGTAGCGAGCAACTCGAGTGAGAGCGTGTCACCCTTGAGATATGTGCCGTTATGAGTCAGGATAGCAGTATCTTCGTGAGTCGCGCTCGCGTCTGTGGTAACTTCAACATTACCGGTAACGTAGAACGTGATAGCGTTGCCGTACTTAACCAGATTACCGTCAATTAAGAAGCCTGTAGCCGTAGAGTTCGTTATTGTCGCTTGATCCATATACGAGTACTCACCCTGCTTTGTGCCGTTTAAGTTAACCGTATATTTTTTCTCGGTTTTAGTAAGGTAAGCAGTGATTGTCGTGTCGGATTTTGAAGCGCTTCCGATAGAATAGGAGTACTTAGGATCCTTAAGTATCCCCGAAGGATCATTGAGCGCCGCAATCGTACCGGCGTCTGTTAATTCTGAATCCTCAACTGTCCTGGTAATAGTATTTGTGTTGCCGTTATAATCCTCATAGATATAATTAACGGTGTAATCATATGTGGGTGTGGGCTCAGTGTATGTGCCCCATGTGCCCGTAAGCCAACCGTCTATAGTAAAGAGGTTCTTGCCACTGGGAACAGTCAAATCATCTGTCTTGTTCCATACGGGAGGATTGCTCCAGCTTGAACCATCAAATGAACTGCTCGGGTCAACACGAAGGAAAATCACATTTGAATCATAATCAGTGAATTTATAGTAGCCGCTTGTACTGTCTAATGTACCTTGTACAGCTCTGCCGCTGCCTGTGCCCCAAGTCCAGATGTACCACTTCGGACTCGCTGTGCTCGCGTATGAAGCGTTAAGATAGAGCGCGCCGCTTGTTGTACCGCCCGATGATGTGGGCTCGGTTACATTACCGCCGCTGGTGGTGTAGCTGAGGTTAAAGCCTGTACCGCTCTTTGTGAGAGTAAAGGTAGCTGTACCCGCCGGAACGTACATCTTCTCGGTATTGCCTGCGTAGAATGAACCAGAGCTGCCGCTTACATAAGAAGCTGTCTTATAATCTGTGCCGTTTGCGTTGATATATACATAGCTGTCACTGGCGAATGTTGCTGTGAGGCTTCCGCTTGAGTTGAAGTGGTAGTCTGTGCCTGTGTAGTCCTGATTGCCGATCCAGCCGTGGAGGTAGCAATCGGAGAGAGATACTTCGCTTGATGATGAAGAATTGTAAATCGGATAAATCTGACCACTATTTACCGTACCGCTCATATAACCGTTCGATACTGTAAAGGAAGTGTTGTTGATTGTATCCTTGTATGTGCCGTTAGCCATACCTGTATAAACGCCGGAGAAGGTTACCGCCGAGGCGCCCGCGTTGATAATGCATATACCGTCAGTTCCGCGTCTTACCGCGACAACCTGGGTATTGTTATTGATGTTGGAAACATATGTAGCCTTGCCGCTCATAGCGTTGTGGAACTTGTTAACCTCCGCAACCTGAGGTAAGAGGTAAGCTCCGTCACCGCCGTCATACACGTTGTTGGAACCCTTGTAGCCTGTGCCGCCCGATGTATAACTTGAGGTTGAGCCGTAAGGACGGGCAAGATACATACAGTTGTTGCCCATAGCCGCAATAGCCGCCCACGCAAGCTGAAGCTGGAAGTTAGACATTCCGTAGTTGCCGTCAACAAAGTTGTCGTGAGTTTCAACATAGTTTACAAGATAGTCCGGATCAGCGCTGTGGTCATAGTTTGTTAAAGTGCTCGCAGGGAGATTCCAACTCTGGATAGCGGATCTAACGTTGCCGCTGTAGCCTGAATCCGTAATCTTCATATAGTTCATATACTCGTTGGCGTTTGTTCCGCCGAGAACCTCGCCGTACATAAATGTAGCGTTAACTCCGTTAAGAGCATTGGGCCAGTAATCTGAAGCGCAGCCATATGAACCATCATACTGAGACGGAAGCTCAATATGCTTAGCCGCGTCAAAACGGAAACCCGAAGCGCCGTCGGAGATCATTCTCTTTAAGAAAGTATTAGCCGCGCTCTGGATATCCGAGCGGCTTGTGTCAAGGTCGGGCATACCGCTCTGGCGCCACTGTGTAACCTTATAGCGGTCGTTGTAATCGTCGCCCTGCAGCGTGTTTGTGGAGCTATGCCAATGCTGCAAGGATGAGTCAACCATACTTGTCTGGTCGGTAGTATGGTTGAGAACAACGTCAACAATAATCTTGATACCCTTAGCATTTGCGTTGGAGCAGAGCGTTTTGAACTCAGCCTCCGTACCGATTTTATTACCGATACTGTAATTTGTGGGCTGATAGAACTGATACCAGTCTGTTACGGAATTACCGCTGCCTACGATACCGTTAACGGCGGATGTCTCGATAACGGTAAAGCCCGCGTCAGCAATCTCGTCGAGGTTGTCCTCGATTACGCTGATAGGCCAGTTCCAAGCTTTGAGAACAAGCTCGCCCGTGTTAGAGTTGCCTGTAGATTTCTTTTCGGTGCTTGCCGCAGTCGCCTGAACAGCGCCGATAGCCGCGACGCTCGTAAACAGCAGAGCAAGACAAAGAAGAATGGAGATAAAACTTCTTTTTACTTTCATAATTTCCTCCTGAATTTACGGGATTAATGCCTTTAATCCCAAGTTAGAGTAATTATACCACATTTTGGGTATACAATCAATAAAAAATGAGAATTTGTGTATAAAAAATTGACATATATTTTTGTTTATTATGCACCATAAATACTATCAGTTTTTAAAACACTTGCAAATACATTCTCCATAATCTATAATGCTAGTATGATTTATGTAGAAAACTTACGCAAAGAATTCAAAAAGGTTGTCAAAGAGCCCGGGCTCAAGGGCAGTATCAAATCCTTTTTTAAACCGAAAAACGAAATAATAACGGCAGTTGACGACATCAGCTTTCACGTTCCCAAAGGCGAGATTATGGGCTTTATAGGTCCCAACGGCGCGGGAAAATCCACCGTAATCAAAATGCTCACGGGCATCCTCACCCCTACCTCTGGCAAGTGTGAAATCGGCGGTCAGATACCGTACAAAAACCGCAAAAATTATGTCAAAGAAATTGGCGTAGTTTTCGGTCAGCGCACCCAATTATGGTGGGACCTCGCACTCAGGGAAACCTACACCGTTCTCAAGGAAATCTACGAGGTTGACAACGAGCAGTACAAAAAGCGTATGGCTTTCCTCAATGAGGTGCTGGAGCTTGACGACTTCATCACAAGCCCTGTCAGAACCCTCTCCCTCGGGCAGAGAATGAGAGCGGATATAGCCGCTTCTCTGCTGCACAGTCCAAAGGTGCTTTTCCTCGACGAGCCCACAATCGGGCTTGACGTGGTGGTAAAAGACAACATCAGGGGCGCTATTAAGGCGATTAACGCTGAGGAACAGACAACCGTCATCCTCACCACCCACGACCTGCAGGATGTGGAGAACCTGTGCGACCGAATCGTTATGATTGACAAAGGCAGCAAGGTCTTTGACGGAGCTATTGACGAGCTGAAATCGAGGTACGGTCAGTCGCGCGAGCTGAGGTTCATCCCCGCCGACTTCAAAACCGCCGAAAAGCTCGACTACAAGCGCGAATTCAACCTCACCGACGATGATATTCTCGTCGAAAACGATGGGCATATTATATCCGTCAAGTTTAACAGCGACACTGTTTCTGTCGAGAAAATGCTCAGCTATACCCTGTCGGTCACTCACGTCAACGACATCAACGTAGGCGACGCGGATATCGAGGAAATCATCAAGGACATTTACAAAAGCGGGGTGAACCCGAGTGCGTAAAATCCTGAGAATCTACAAGCCTTTCACCCACGCGGGATTTCTGCTCGCCGCTCAGTACAGAGTGAACTTTATTTTCTTTATTTTCGGCGACATACTCAGGTGCTTTATAAACTACTTTTTGTGGCACGCTGTATTCACCTCGGGCGGAGCGAAAACTTTTATGGGCTTTAGCGAGCACGATATGGTGGTTTATATTTTCATCAGCTTTCTCACGGGGATTGTCTCTTATTCCGACGGCGCGTTTGCCGTAGGCGAGGAAATCCGCGACGGAAGTATAGCAATGAGGATGATTAAACCTATCCGTTTTGAGTTTGCCTTTCTGTTTCAGGAGCTTGGTGAGCGCACAATGACAGCTATGATAGTTTTTGTACCTCTTATGGCGGGAGTCGAAATCTATAAGTTCGCGGCGACGGGAGTTCTCGGCTTTAACATCTGGTATTTTCTTGTTTATTTATTAAGCCTCACTCTCTCCTATCTGATTAACTTTTACTTTAATGTATGTTACGGATACTCAGCGTTTGTACTTAAGTATCTGTGGGGTTCAAACCTGCTAAAGGACTGCATTGTGGGCTTCCTTTCGGGCGGAGTTGTACCTCTGGCGTTTATGCCCGCGGGGCTCGGTTTTGTATTGAACCTTCTCCCCTTCGCCTCACTGACCTACATACCAGTTATGATTTATCTGGGGATGTATGACGTGCCGACAATTCTCTTGAGCCTTGGACTGCAGGTATTCTGGCTTGCGTTCTTTATTTTCCTTCAAAGAATTATATGGAACGCCTGCGTGCGTCATATGAGCGTGCAGGGAGGTTAAGCATATGAAGAAATTTTTCAAAAAAACTCACCGTATGTTCAAGCTCCACCGCATATTCATCAAGCAGGATTTAAAGCGCCTTATGGAGTACAAGGTTGACTTTCTGACAGGAGCTGTCGGAATGCTGCTCACTCAGGCCATCAACCTGTTTTTTCTGTCGATTATCTTTTCACAGATTCCCGACCTCAAAGGATATACCTTTGAGAAGATAATTTTTATATACGGATTCTCGCTTTTGCCCAAGGCGATTGACCACCTGTTCTTCGACAACCTGTGGTCGATAGGCTACTTTATAATCCGCAAGGGCGATTTTGACAAGTACCTCACCCGCCCCGTGAGCACATTGTTCGCGGTAACTGTCGAGAAATTCCAGGTTGACGCGTTCGGCGAGCTTGTTGTGGGAATCGCTTTTTTGTGCGTGAGTATTCCCAATGTCAATCTTGATGTCAGCTTTCTCAACATCCTGCTGTTTATCGTATCGGTATTTTTCGCGACTTTTATCTTTACGGGCGTTAAGCTCATTACATCGTCAATCGCGTTCTGGACAAAGCAGAGCGGAAACATCACCTATATGTTCTATATGGTCAACGATTTTGCCAAGTACCCGACAACGATTTACAACCGTGCGCTGAGCTTTATAATCACGTTTATTATTCCGTTCGCGTTCACGGCGTTCTTCCCAGCGAGCTATTTTCTCGGAAACGGAAACGCGCTTTTCAACATAGGCGGAACGGCGATGATGGCTGTGATTCTTATGGCGGTCGGAATATTCGTTTGGAACAAGGGCGTGAGCTCGTACGAGAGCGCGGGAAGCTAGAATAAATGAGAAATGAGAAAGCAGAAATGAGAAATGAGGATATAAGGTCCAAGGCGGAACAAAGCATTACAAAAAAATACCGCAAAAAAATCTGGGCGCCGTTTATCCGCGCTGTCAAGCAGTATGAGCTGATTCAGGAGGGCGACAAGATTGCCGTGTGCATTTCGGGCGGCAAGGACAGTATACTCCTCGCCGTGATGATGAAAATGCTCAAAAAATATACCGAGGTTCCGTTTGATTTAAAATTCCTCGTTATGGACCCCGGTTACAACGAACTCAACCGAAAGAAAATCGAGAGCAACGCAAAGCTTCTCAACATTCCTATTGAGATTTTTGAAACGGATATTTTTGAAATAACCGATAAAACGGAAAAATACCCCTGCTATCTCTGCGCCAAAATGCGGCGCGGACACCTCTACAAAAGAGCTAAGCAGCTCGGGTGCAACAAGATAGCCTTGGGGCATCATTTTTCGGATGTGATTGAAACTACGGTTATGGCGATGTTCTACGGCTCTCAGCTTCAGGGTATGATACCCAAGCTTCACAGCCTCAACTACGAGGGTATGGAGCTCATACGCCCGCTGTACTGTGTGCGCGAGGACGACATAATCGCCTGGGCTCGGTATAACGGACTGGAGTTCATAAACTGCGCGTGCCGCGTCACCGAGAAAAACAGCGACATCGACAGCAAACGCAGGGAAACAAAGGAACTCATCAAGGAGCTCAAAAAGACCAACCCGAATATTGAAAAAAGTATTTTCAACAGTATTCACGCGGTCAATATCGAGACCTTCCCCGCCTATAAAAAGGGCGGTGAGATTCATAGCTTTTTGGAAGAATACTAGCAACGCAAAAAAGGCAGCCTTTCGGCTGCCTTTTATAATTTCGATAAATTATTTGCCCTGGCTTTCTGCGACTTTCGCGTTCTTCTTGATGAATTTGATAACAACAAGTGTACCAACCATAAGAACGATAGCGATAGGCAGAGCGATGAACCAAGACTGTACAAAGCCCGCGATTATGTAGGATACGAACGAAACGCCAGCAACTGTCAGCGCGTAGGGCAGCTGGGTTGACACGTGGTTGATATGGTTACACTGAGCGCCCGCGGAGGACATAATTGTTGTATCGGAAATCGGTGAGCAGTGGTCGCCGCATACAGCGCCCGCGAGGCACGCGGACATACCGATAATCTGCATCTCGGGATTAGCGGTGAAGATAGGAAGAACAATCGGGATAAGGATACCGAATGTACCCCATGATGTACCTGTCGAGAACGAAAGGAATACGGCAACAAGGAAGATGATAGCGGGCAAAAAGTTCATAAGTCCGCCTGCGTTCTTCATCAAATCCTGGATAAACGCGTCAGAACCGAGCTGGTTTGTGATACTCTTAAGAGTGGTAGCAAAGGTGAGAATAAGGATAGGAGGAACCATTGCCATAAAGCCCTTGGGGGCGGCTTCCATACTTTCTTTGAAAGTAACGATTTTACGCAAAATAAGATAAACAACCGTGAATACCAGCGAGATAATACCAGCCCATGGCAGAGCAACGGTCGCGTCGGTATTCGCGAACGAGTTGATAAAGTTAAAGTAACAATCTTTGTTGCTGCCGTCGAGGAATCCGCCGTTGTAAATCAGCGCAAAAACTGAAACAACTATGAGTACAATAACAGGAAGAACGAGGTCGATAACCTTTCCGTTGGGGTTGGGAGCTTCATTTTCGAGCTCTTTGTCTACTCTCTCGCCTGTGGTGTAGAGGTCGTCTTTGTACTGAGCGTTGTACTCGTGCAAAGCCATTGAGCCGTAATCAAAGCTCATTACACAGATACAAATGATAAATACAAATGTTAATATCGAATAGAAATTGTAGGGAATAGCGTTGATAAAGAGCTGTAATCCCTGGCCTTTAAAGCCCTTAACCTGATTAGCGTAGTCCGAAACAGCCGCCGCCCAAGAGGAAATCGGGGCAATCATACATACGGGAGCCGCCGTGGCGTCAATCAGATACGCGAATTTTGAACGCGAAATTTTATGGCCGTCAGTAACGGGACGCATAACGGAACCTACTGTAAGGCAGTTGAAATAGTCGTCGATAAAGATGAGCACGCCGAGTACGAATGTAGCGAGCATAGCGCCAGTACGGGTTTTGATGTGCTTAGCCGCCCAGCGTCCGAACGCCTGAGAGCCGCCCGCTTTGTTGATAAGCGCAACGATTATTCCGAGCTCAATCAGGAAAATAAACACACCCGCAGTACCGCTGACAGCGCCGATAAGGCCTGTTCTGGTAATCTCACCGTCAACTACCGACTCGCCGCCTATGATTGTGTTCATAGTCTGAAGCGGGTGGAAGGATGTCGCGAGCAGCGCGGCTATAAGGATACCAAAACCGAGCGACGAATAAACTTCCTTGGTAATCAGCGCCAGCACAATCGCGAGAACAGGCGGCAGCAGTGACCAAGCCGTGCCGGTTGCCGCGCCGTTAATTGCCGCGAAAGCCATAAGGCCTACAACAATAACCATGTAGACAACAAGCACAATTTTCTTTGTTTTTGACATTTTTATACCTCCATTCAATTTAGAACTCTAAATTGATTTTTTATTTCTACGCGCAGGCAGTTTAATCTGGGATAAAACTACCGCCGCGAATACTAAACAACATCCGAAAAGCTCCCTGAGCGAGAGCACCTCGCCGAGAATTAACCAGCCCGAAAGCGCCGCGAACACACCCTCAAGGCTCATAAGCAAGGTGGCGATTGTCGGTTCCGCGTAACGCTGACCGACAATTTGGAGCGTATACGCTACTCCGCTGGACATAATACCCGTGTAGAGGATTGTGTACTTCGCCTCAAAAATTTTATCAAGCTGAGGATGCTCAAAAATAAACATACAAATGAGCATTATAAGTCCCGCCGTAAAGAACTGGACACAAGCCATTTGAAGTCCGTTGGCTCCCCTCTCGAGGAAGCGGTCAATACAAATGATGTGCAGAGCGAACCCGAACGCGCAGATAAGCGTCAGCAGGTCGCCTATGCCAACAGTAAAGTCGTCCTTGATACACAAAAGATAGAATCCCGCGACAGCCATAAGAACGCAAAACCAAATCATTTTCCTCGGCTTACGTCCTAAAATGAGCTGATAAAACGGAACAATCACAATATACAAAGCGGTGACAAATCCCGATTTGCCCGCCGTGGTGTATACAATTCCGAACTGCTGGAGCGAACTCGCCACACACAGCACAGCGCCGCATACAAGCCCGCCGATTAGCGTAGCTTTTGCGGAATATTTTTTTTCGTCTTTGTTTTTGTCAAAAATCTTAAAGCCCGCGATTACGGGGAGAAGAAATATCCCGCCGATAATCGTGCGCAAAGCGTTGTAAGTAAAGGGCTCAATGTACTTCATACCCTCGCTTTGGGCGACAAATGAGGTTCCCCAGATTATCGCCGTCAAAAGCAGGATTGTGTTGCCCTTGAGTCTGTCAGCCATAAAATTACCTATTTTAATCCAAAATACGTGTCATTATAACATAAAGCAACATCAAAAGGCAACAAATTTAATTATTCGCCACGTTTTTTCATCACTTTAGCCAAACAAAGCGGTCCTTATTTATGCACAATGACATATTTAGTGGTTGTAGGGGATACCGTCTCGTTATCCCTTTTTTCATTCCGAGCTTGTCGAGGAATCTCCTTCCTCTTTATACCGTTCAGAAAGAAACGGGGGATCCTTCGACTCCGACGCCTGGGACGTTTTCGCTCAGGATTACAGAAACATAATAGGGAGCCCGAGACGGACTCCCCTACAAATAGTCAATAGCACTATTCACCCAAACACAGGCTGAGGCTGTACGCCTTTGAGCGCCTGTTCAACGCACTCGGGCAAGAGCTCAAAGTGAGCCACAAGCGAGTTAGGCTTTTTGACGTAATCATCCTGGCTCATCGGCACAAAGTAATAGTGCTTTGTGTTTAGCAATCTGCCTATGTTCTGAGCCGCCGCGCCGAGTCCGTCGTTAGTCGCCGCGCACAAAAGCACGGGTCGGGCAATCCTCAGGTGTGACTTCACCGCCATAGTGACCGCAGTGTCGGTAATACCTCCGGCGAGCTTGGCGAGAGTGTTTCCCGTACAGGGAGCAACCACAAGCAGGTCGCACATCTTTTTCGGGCCTATCGGCTCGGCGGCTTTGACTGTGTGGATAATCTCCCTGTCGGTGAGCTTTTCTATTCTATCTATAAAACCCTGCGCAAGTCCGAAACGCGTGTCGGTAGAGTAGGCGTTTTCGGACATTATAGGGATAATATTATAATCGCTTTCGATGAGTTTTTCCAACTGAGGCAAGGCTCTCGCGAACGTACAGAACGAACCGCACATCGCGAAGCCGATATTCGCCTTTGCCAACTTTACTCCTCCTTTAGAACTTTCAGAATGGTGTCGGATATAATCTCCCCAGCCGCTTTTGGCGAGTATTTCCCGGGAAGGGCGAGGGCGTGTACAACTTTGAAGTCCATGCTTTCGGCAGTTTTAAAATCCACTCCCCCGGGCATTGACGCAAGGTCGATTATTAAAGTTGAGCTGTACGAGTTTCTCAGAATTTCGCTGTCTAAAACGAGCGCGTCAGCCGTGTTGAAAACTATATCGTACCCGCAAAGACTTCCCAGTTTATTCGTATCAATCGGCATATTGCCGTCCGACTTTATACTCTCGGCTTTTTTCTTTGAGCGTGTCGCGACGCTCACATTTGCCCCTAAAGCCCTGAAGGTTTTGGAAAGGACTTTTCCGATTCTTCCGTACCCTACAACAAGACAGCGTGAACCGTTTATTGTCCCCTCATAGTTTTGCAAAGCGACCAAAACGGCTCCCTCGGCTGTGGGTAATGCGTTGGCGTCGGAAAAGTATTCGCTCTTTAAAAGGTCATATATTACCGCCTCTGGTACGTTTAAGGTTTGAGCTTTTCCCATAAATACGAGCTTACCTTTGAGCTTACCTATTTCTAATTTTAATTCGTTATCAGAATAATAAGCAGGAACCGCCCCGTCTTTTAAACCCGTGACAGGCAGTACGACTACGTCTGCCTCATAGAAATTTTCCATAACGGGAATTTCGCTTTTTAGCTTATCAAAACCCGCGAGATACACCATATACCCTTTTTGCAAAAGCTTGCGCGCGGCATAAACCTGACGTTTGTCCCCGCCGACAAATACAATCTTTTTCTTCATATCCAACACCTTTTAATACAGGTTATGCGGATATGGAGCGTTGGTGATTTTTCTGTCCGCTTTACGCTATGAAAAATATTAAGAATTTTTTTAAAAACCTTGACAAATTAAAAAATTGTGATAAAATACAATTAGATTGTATGCAATTAAATTGCATACATAAATTTACAAAAAAGAGGTAAACAATGTGAATATTTATGATTTTAAAGTTAAGGACGCAAAGGGCGAGGAAGTCTCCCTGAGTGACTACAAGGGCAAGGTGCTGCTGATTGTCAACACCGCGACAGGCTGCGGTTTCACTCCACAGTATGACGGGCTCGAGAGGCTGTACAAGGATTACCGCGAGCAGGGCTTCGAGATTCTTGACTTTCCCTGCAACCAGTTCGGCAATCAAGCACCCGGGACAGAGGAAGAAATAGTATCATTCTGTCAGCTTAAATTCGGAACAACCTTCAAGCAATTCGCTAAAATTGAGGTAAACGGCGAAAATGAAGCTCCTCTTTACACATATCTTAAGTCTCAGAAAAAGGGCTTAGGCGGCAGCAAAATCAAGTGGAATTTTACAAAGTTCCTTGTTGACCGCGAGGGTAATGTCGTCGATAGATTCGGCTCGACAACAACTCCCGCCAAAATAGAGGGCAGAATAAAATCTCTGCTTTAAAAAGCAATATGTGACTTTTATTTACTACAAATATATACTCTTGAAATAGCGTACTACTTGTTATATAATTAACACAGGAGGAAAAAGAATGGAATCGGAAATCTATGAAGGTTTGAAATTAAAGAATCAGCTATGTTTTCCGTTGTACGCGTGCGCTAAGGAAATGTCCCGCAGATACAAGCCGTATCTCGACAAGCTGGACTTAACCTACACGCAGTACATTGCCATGATGGTAATATGGGAAAAAAAGCAAATCAATGTCAGAGATTTGGGCGAACAGCTTTATCTTGACTCCGGTACGCTTACTCCGCTTTTAAAAAAGCTTGAATCAAAAGGCTACATTACCCGCGAACGCTCTAAAGAAGATGAAAGAAGCTTAAATATTTCCATTTCGGAAAAGGGCGAAAAGCTTAAGGAAAAGGCGGTAATCGTTCCCCAGAGAGTAGGCTCTTGTATTTCTCTTGAGCCTGATAAGGCCATAGCCCTGTACAAAACATTGTATGAGTTGCTTGACAACTTAACAAAAAACAATACAAAAAATAATCAAAATTTCGAACTCTAAACAAAAAGGGGCTGACTCAAAAGTCAGCCCTGCTGTCATTCCGTAGGGGAGTCCGTCTCGGGCTTCCGTTGTGAACGCGAATGGACAGGGCTCTGTGCCTGTCCGCTCATTTCCTCCACATACCGTTATAAAGCGGATGAAGATTCTTCGTCGCTTCGCTCCTCTGAATGACAGGAAAAGACGCTCCTCAGAATAACGCTAAAGGGTGACTCAAACTTGCTTTTGAGCCACCCCTTTTTAACATTTTATTTGAGTTTGCCCCAACTATTATCATAGAGCCTTTTTCACTAAACTTCCGCCTCGTACTCGGTTACGCCGAGGATTGTCTCGCCGTCAACCTGAAGCGCTGTGGGGCTGTCAAACTCGACTTTAATCTTTTTTCCCGAGAATACCGAGGTCATCTTATTCTCAACGTGCTTGCCCTCAAAAATCTTGGGAAACGCGACAAGCGTCGGGATTTTGCCCGAGCCGCTCATAACCATTACACTGAGCTTTTTGTCGTCAGAGATGCGCTTTTGGTCGGGAGTCGGCATCATACCGCCGCCGTAGAATCTTCCGTTCATTGTGGGAGCGAGCCACACCTTGCTGAACTTATGCTCCTCGCCGTCAACGGTGACTGTAGCGTTCGTAGTTTTATAGTGGAACAGAAGCCCCTTAATGGCGATTGAGGTGTAGTTTATGGGTTTGTCGCTTTCATCTCTCTGCTTGTCCCCCACCTCGCAGCAATAGCCGTCGATACCGTATCCGATGCCGTTAATAAAGCGGTATGTCTTACCCTTAACCTTAACCTTCGGAAGGTCTACAATGTACTCGTTAATCTTTACGAGCTCCTTATCGTCGCCGCCGTGCACGTCGTGATAAAAGTCGTTGCCGCTGCCTGTGGGATAGTAATAAACGTCGTTATCAATTTTGAATACATAAGTGTCGTTAACAAAATAATTGAGCGTGCCGTCGCCGCCGCAAATGATAATCTCGTCGTCACTGTTGAGGGATTTGAAAAACTCCTCATAAGAACTGATTTCGGTTATATCCTTAAAATCAAGCTCCTTGTCATTGAGTAAATCAGTTAACTTCTTTGCCGCCGCTTCACCCTGACCGTTGTTGGCTTTGGGGTTAAATAATACGATTGTTTTCATAATCAGCCCTCCTCAAGACTTTTCATCATAACATTTTCTACATACTTGCCGATGTCGCCGGTTTTCATTGACGCGACCCTTTCCGCGGGTATTACGCCGCACACATCAAAGTACACAACCGAACGCTTAAACGGATAGTTATGCTGTATTTTGTCGGCGTCCTTTACGGTCAGAATCACTATGGGAACCTTTGCTTTTACGGCGATTTTGAACACCGCGTTGTGAAACGGCAGAAGTCCCGCCTTATAATGGCGGGTACCCTCGGGATACACGCCGACGGAAACCTCGTCGTTTTTAATCAGCTTTACCGCCTGATTGATTGTTTTCAGCGCCTCACGAGGATTGCTGCGGTCAATGCCCATAAAGCAGCATTTGCGGATAATACGACCGAAAATCGGCACCTTGAAATTTGAAAATTTTGAGATAAACGCAATGTGCTGTTTTTTGAACACAAGCCACGTAAGAATCGGGTCGAACTTTGAGCGGTGGTTGCTCACGAGCAAAAACCTGCCCTCGGGGACCTTGCTCATTCCCTTTACGTCGAGTTTAATCCGCAATAAAACCCGAGCGATAGCCGTTGAGTACGTTAACAAAAATCTGTAGAACTTGCTCTCCTTGTCATAGACCTTGTTCCTGTCCGCAAAAAGGCTGAAAAAGCCTACAAGCAGGAACAAAACCACAAGCAGCGCGATTATGCCGAGAATCGCAAACAACACGCACATCAGAATATTTAATACTATAAACATTTTGTACTCCCGTATAGATTTTTACATACAAAAATATTATAGACAAATTCCGACAAAAGGTCAATATTTTTTTGTTGACAGCGTTTTTGAGCGTGTTATAATAATTATAACTTTTTTAGGAGCAAAAGCTATGAAAAAAATTCTTTGTCTTGCTTTAGTTTTATTGACATCAGCGTTATTCTTATGCTCTTGCAAGAGCAATTATTACCGTGAATATGAAGTATCAACATTCGGTGAAAAAACCTATAATGAGATAAACGAACCCTGCTCAGCCAAGGACAAAGCCGCGCTCCAGCCTGTGCTTGAGCTTGCGGAAAAAGCATTCTCATCATTTCCTGATAGTGAAGAAACGGCTAAAAAAGAATTTGGCGAGCTATACTATTATACAAATTTCTATGATGACAGTTTCGAAAAACCTATCACTGAAAAACACGAAATAAACTTTATTACAGGCAAAGTGAATGGAAATAACGGTTATATCTGGCTGAACTATACGCGTGAAAACTTTGACGCTAAAGGAAAAACCATAATGGGTGACGCGGATATCAATACACGCTGGACGCTCAAAAAGAAAAACGGTGAATGGACGGTAACAGAAACCCTCGAATCACCGTAAGAATAATGAACTCCATTTCGAATCTCTTATTATTGTGGCGGAGGACAATATACTGGAAAACACCTGCCACGCTTGTTACCACCTCTATATTGGAAAAGTTCGATTAATGTAGCGTTGCGACCGCCGCCAGTGGCGGATTAAGGGAGCAAAAGCGCTCTCCAAAATAAGGAGTTGAAGGACTGCGTTCCAAGCTGTCCGCGCAACGACTATATTTTGGTGAGAACACTTCGAATCTCTTGTCCTCTTTTTCGCAAAATAATAGGCACCCGTAAAGGGTGCCTATTATTTGGCGGAGGACAATATACTGGAAAACACCTGCCACGCTTGTTACCACCTCTATATTGGAAAAGTTCGGTTAACGCTACGGCGGAAAAACAGTCCACCGGACTGTTTTTTGTATCCGCCTTTCGAATCTCTTGTCTTACATCTAAAAAGTAATATCCCCAGAGCTAATAGCTCTGGGGATATTACTTGGCGGAGGACAAGAGATTCGAACTCTCGCGCCGGTTACCCGACCTACTCCCTTAGCAGGGGAGCCTCTTCACCACTTGAGTAATCCTCCGTATATGGCAAAGCATTTTAATATATGGCGGAGAGGAAGGGATTCGAACCCTTGGTCCCTTGCGGGATCACTAGTTTTCAAGACTAGCTCCTTAAACCACTCGGACACCTCTCCAAGCATTTTTCAACATTTATGATAATATCACAAAGAGCCCTCTTTGTCAAGGTTTTTGTCTTGACAAAACACAGCGTCTATTATAGAATATTAAAGTCAATTGCGCCAATAGCTCAGTTGGATAGAGCGTTCGCCTCCTAAGCGAAAGGTCGGGGGTTCGAATCCCTTTTGGCGCGCCATATAAGAACAGGACATCCCCAAATGGGATGTCCTGTTCTTATTTAACAATACACAGCAAGTCAAAAGGGATTCGAACAGGCTGTGCCTGTGATTTAAGCTGTGCGCAAATCACAGGTAAAAATGCTCTTGCAGAGCATTTTTAAGCCGCCGCGTTTATAAAACTTTTAGCTATGCACAATGGCAACAAGCGTGACAGGTGTTATCCAAAATATAAATCCGTACTTTTGGCGCGCCAAAAGTAATTCGAAACTATCTCACCAAAATATAGTTATTCGAACAGGCGCAGAGACCTGTCCCTACTCAAACGATGTACTGCAGCAAAAAAGGAGCTGATTTCTCAGCTCCTTAGTTATTCATCTTACCAATATCTTACGGGGACATCGGGCTTTTTCTTAGCGCCCTTCATACGAGCGCCGCTGTATGCCGCGTTGCGCTTGCTCATAATGAACAATACTCCGCTGACAGCCGCCGCGATACCGAGTACAACAAACAGCCATACCAAGAAGCCCGCGTTGTTATGACCTTTAGCGGTCACATCAACAACTTCCTTGTCGTAATTCTTGAGAGCGTTCTTTGTCAGACGGTTAGTCTTTACAACAACCTTCTGAGCTACCTCGAGGTTGTCGCCCGCGATTTCGGAAATGGACGGGGTCTTTTCAACCTTCTTCGGAGCCTCTGTGGCGGGCTCTGTCTCAGGTTCTGTGGGCTCTTCGTACTCTTCCTGTTCTTCCTCTACAGTATTGGCAACCGCGTTCCCGGAGAACAGAAGGTCGTATGTTGTCTCGTCAACAACACCTGTTGCCTCAAAGCCGTTTACTGTCTGGAAGTCCTTGACAGCCTGCTCGGTTACTTCACCGAAGTAGCCTGTGATTTCGCCTGCGTAGTAACCCAGGTCAGCGAGTTTCTGCTGAATATCGGAAACCTTGTCGCTCTGATCGCCGAGGCTGTATGTGCCGTCGTCCTTCTTTTCTTCTTTCTCTTTCTTCTCGGTCTTGGCTTTGGGAGCTTCGTCCGAGTAAAGGAGCTCAAGCTCGTCCTCACCCGCGATACCGTCAGCTGTGAGTCCCGCGGCTTTCTGGAATGCCTTATAGGCAGCCTCGGTTGCCTCGCCGAAATATCCTGTTACTTCGCCGTTATAGAAACCGAGCTCCGCGAGACGCTCCTGAAGCTTAGTTACATTGTCGCCGCTGGAGCCGACTTTTAATACTCCGGGCTTGGAGTTTTCTTTGGGCTCGCTGTCAGATTTGGATGACGAACTGTTATTGCTATTGTTAGAATTACCAGAATTTGATGAACCGCCGCTGTTATTGGCAACCGCGTTCATATCCGCGGGGGTCTTGTCGGACGCGCCGCTTGAGTCAAAGTGGTATGTAATACCGCCGATAGTACGGCTGGTGTTTACAACATACTGGCCGTTCTCGTAGTAATAGTACTGACCGTTGAACTTCTCCCAACCATTTGTAACATAGCTGCAGGCGCCGACCTTGAACCATTCTACCCACGACTTGGTAGCTGTGGACTCATAGCATACGCCGTACTCGTCACCGCGGGCGTCAACAGCCATACCGCCGCCTACATATACGCCGTAGTGACCGGGCTGATGAAGTCCCAGGCCGTGAACTCTGGGGATACCCGAGCTTACATAGCCGATTTCGGAAGCGTACTGCTCCAGATCGGTGCGGGCACCGCCGCAATATGAATAGATAAGTCCCGAGCAGTCAACCGCACCGGGTGAAGCTCCGCCCCACTGATATCTCCAATGGCTGTTGTAGGCGTTAAGCGCCCACTCCGCGAGACCCGCGCCCGTGCCGCTTGCGTTTGAGGTGATAAAACCTGCCAAAGCTATCGACGCGAGTATTACAACAGCGAGTGAAATTGTTAAAATTTTCTTTAAATTTCGTTTTACAAATATCTTCATACATTATCCTCCAAAAACAGCGAAAAATAAAAATTCCAAAAAACTCAGTAATAACGCGGCTTGTAACAAATCTGTAATAATTATAACAAAAAAGACATTCGATTGCAACCGTTTTCAGCAAGAAATTGTAAAGAATGTATAAATCTTATAAAATAATCCCCGATAATTATTGCGTTTTAGTCAGTGTTACAAAATGTAACCAAATCATTCGACAAATTGTGTTTTTTATCATCCCTATACCCCATATTTTGTGGGAAACGTCAAAAAGAGCCCGACACCTAACGTGTCGGGCAAATGCAAATTTTTATAAATAAATGAACTTAAAACCGTTCTTTTTCGCGTATTTCTCGGCTTCCGAGCCCCTGTATCCCTTGATGGTAAAACCTTTTATTTTTCCTGAACCAGAGTAGCCGAATGCCTCCTCTTCAATAGTGGTTACGGACTTGGGAATAGTTACGGATTTAAAGCCGCAACGCTCAAAAGCATCCTCTTCAATAGTCTTTACGCTGTCGGGAATTGTTATTTCTCTGAGGTTTTCACAACCGCCAAACGCAGAATATTCAATCTTAGTGAGCGTACCAGGCAGTTTAATCTCTTTTATCTTAGTATCGTAAAACGCCGAATCGCCTATCACCTCTGTTTTGCTGCTCAAAACAACCTCCTCGAGGTTTTCACATCGAGAAAACAAATCACCTCTGATTCTTGTTACGCCCTCGGGTATTTCAATCCTTTTGAGTTTTTTACATTCCATAAACGCCATTGCTCCGAGCTTTTTAAGGTTTTTTGGCAAAGTTATCTCGGTAAGATTACAGCAATAGTAAAACGCTTCGCTGCCTATTTCGGTAACGCTGTCGGGGAGTTTGATACTTTTGGTATACTGAAAGTCGTAACGGGGAGTACCCGAGTTGCCGTCTATACTTGCCGAAAAAGCTTCATTGCAAATTCTGGTGATACCGTCCTTTACAACTATGTTAAAAGGCTGAGCGACATCATACCAAGGGGTATTATACTCGTAATCTTCCATCCTTCCTTTGCCGCTGAAGATAAGTGTTTTTGTCGCTTTGTCATAATCGACGTCAATATTCGGGTTTTTGCCGATATCTTCTTCGTCAATTGAATCACTATCCTGATATTTCGGACTGATTTTCGCGTTGAAGCTGTCTATCATATCTATGGGTGATAATTTTATGAGCTCAGTTAAAACAAAGTCATAACCTGTTCTGAACGAAGAGCCGTATTCGTGCGGCTCTGTATACTTCCCGCCGTTCAGACTTATTTCATAGAATATTTCGTATTCATCCGCGTAATCTTCCCCGTAGAAATCTTTTATGTTCCCTATCAGCTTCTTTATTTTATTGTATTGTTTATCACTAAGGTCAGCGGTTCCCTCCGCTTTCTCTACTTTTGTTGCTTTTTTATTCTCGACTACCCTTTTTACGGTGAACTTTCTGTTCTTATAAACAGCAAACTCGTAACGCAGCGCGGCATTATCACGCATACGAACACTTACGAGGGTATCGGTTTTCTTTTTGTTATCCGAGCTGCCGCAGGATGTAGCGAAAAGCATCACCGTTATTGCCGCCAGTAAAATTGATAATAATCTTTTCATAACCATTTCCTTTTTTTCCTGATTTGGATACCGATTAACTCTATGCGAAATAATCCCACCAATCATCCTCATCGCCGTAAATAAACTCAGCGCAACAGCCGTCTTTTGAGCCGTCGGAGAATTTGACTACGCAATTAACAGTTTGCAGATTGTCGAATTTTCCCATGCATTTTACAATGCCTTTTTCGCTGACTTTGAGCTTGTCGGGACAGGAGGATTTAAAGGTCATTTTGTAATCGCTTGACTTGAACTTTTTATATCCTATGCCGCTGAACATATCCAGATAGTGATTGTACACGCGTTTTTTTAGATTGATTTTTTCGCCCTCTTTTATAGCAAGCTCAATACCCTCATCATCATAGGATCTGATATAACGCATAACCTCAGCCATCTTTGCCTTGACAACTCTGAGAGCAAAGTAACCGATTTTTGTTTTATTTCCATTGCGTTTCTCATATACATTCACACGGGTTCTGCCGACCTTCTTTTGCATAATACACGGTTCCTTGTCGCCGTAGCGGCAATATTGGCACTCACCTGATTCCGCTATTTTTTTATTCTTTATTTCAACCGAATATTTCGCGTCGGCTCTTCGGTGATTAATTACGGTAAGAAGATACATACCGTGTTTAGCTACTAATCCGTACGGGCTGTTGCGTAAAGTAACTGTTTTGTACTTTTTGCTGACAGACGCTTTAACGTCCTTTACGGTGACAATAAATTTACCCAGAGTGACGTTTGTTCCCTTTAGTTTTACAGTAACCTTTGTTTTGCCGTATTTTCGCCCTATAGCGCACGCTCCATAATCAGAATCATCCGCCCACCATGTTGTTACATACAGCTCTTTTGAACGCACGCTTTTATCCTTTACTGACACGATGCCCTTGTTGCTGAATTCATACTTCAGTTTCTTTGTGTATTGGTAGCTGTTAAAGGGAAGCAGCTTTTTCTCTCCCTTGTAGAGCAGAACTTTTTTCGTCTTAAACTTGCGTGTAAGCTTAACTGTAAAGCGGAACTTCTTGACTATCACCTTTTTGCCCGAGGAATTATTGTAGTAAATCGTGATAACAGGCTTCTTTTTCCCTGTTATTTTTCGGGCTGATACAGTGAGCTGATAGCCAATCCCGCCGACTTCTCCGCCATCGAAATCAACTTTGATATACTTCTTGTTCTTTACAGAGTACTTGTATGCGTGATTCCCATTACCGCCATCCAGACTTATTCCTTCGGTGTACATATAAAGAGTCTTGTTCTTTATCTTTACGGCGGCATTTACCGAAGCTGGAACTGACACTGCGGAAATTATTAT
This sequence comes from Ruminococcus sp., assembly GCA_017458845.1. GTDB lineage: Bacteria > Bacillota > Clostridia > Oscillospirales > Acutalibacteraceae > Ruminococcoides. Next base: position 486 of record JAFSZY010000036.1, on the reverse strand, counting down.
CATTATAGAAATGAGTATGGAAAGTATCTTTTTCATAATAACACTCCTTTCCGGTTTATATATATAACCTTTTAAAAAATGAATATGTGACAGGATTTAGTAATTCTGTATTAATTATACCATATTTCTGTATACTATTTTATACTACTTTATACTACTTGTCAATATAAAGTCGTAACTGAGGTTATAATATCTATATTGAGGGGTGAAAATATGAAGCCGTTAAAAAGCAAGGTGAGCATAACGCTCGACGACGACGTTATCAAAAAGATTAAACAACTGAGCGAGGAGGATGACCGTTCATTCTCGCAGTATATAAACATTGTACTTAAAAACCATATAAGCAAGGCTCTATGTCAATAGTTGGGGTAAACCCAATAAAATGAAATAATGTATTTAGGACAAGCGATGGCTAAGAAGCTGTCGCTTGTTTGATATTAAGTTGTTGTTTGTAAGCGAACATATGAAGAATACGATTGCGAAATC
>JAFSZY010000035.1 GCA_017458845.1 Ruminococcus sp. | reverse complement strand
TTCAACAGCGCTTCCTCGATCGGCGTTTCCGGCTTCATGGTCCGCCACAGTCGGGCATACTTTTCGTTATACGCCTTGTCCCAGAATTCGGGACACTTGACATAGCCTTCTTCGGGACGAATCTCCGTGTGATAACCGATAAAGGTCATTTCTTCTTTCTTTTCGTAAGTGAGTTTCATATTCATTTCTCCTTATTATCACATTATTTTATAACCGATGGTTTCTGCGAGTGTTTTTACTTCGCATCCCTTCTTTTGATAATACGCAAGCATTTCGTCCATCTTCTTCAAATCGTAGCTTGTCACGCAGTCTGAAATAACGTGTACGGTAAAGCCTGCCTTCGTCATATTATAACAGGTCGATTTCACACAAGCGGTGGCGTCCGCTCCGATAACATAAAACTTGCTGATGTCATTTGCCTTGATAAATTCGCGGAAAGCCTCGCTGGTCAAAGCGTTGCTTTTTGTCTTGACAAATACATTCTCCGACACGACCTTCAGTTCCGGCGCCAGCTCAGCGCCCTTTGTATCGGGCTTGAAGGTACGCGTACCGGCAGTAATGTTGTGATGCTTGATATATACGATCTGCATTTCATTTTCCGCCGCCCACTCAACGGCGGCATTGATATTTTCAATAATATCTTTATAGTGTTTCGTGATATCGTTCTGGATATCGATCACGACAAGCGCTTTTATCTGCATATTTCGTTCCTCCTATGATTATATCGATATCGGCGTTCCGACTTCGATCAGATTACCGTCTAAATCGTAGAAACGGATAACCGTCTGTCCCCAGCTGTGTGTCATCAGCCGATTGGCATACTCAACGTCGGGATACAGGCTTTCGAGCTTACGGGCAAAGCCTTCGATATCAGCTTCTTCAAAGTACAGCTCGCAGGCATTGTTCTTCGGAATAATATCTCTGTTCAAAAATTTCTTCCAATATCTTTCTTCCTGTAGGACAAGGCTGTCTGTCAAAATCATATTACCATCATTATTCTGAACCAAATCAAGACCGAACAGGTCATGATAAAACTGCTCGGCTTTCTCTATATCCTTGACAACAATAAGTACATTTTTCAGTTTCATCTGCTCACCTTACCATGTTTTATAGCTTAACCAATTCTCTGAAAATTTTATCCTTGTCATAATTACCCTGGGGTAGTCCCGGGATTTCTTTATACGCCTTGCAAATGCTCAGGCTGAACTCTGTGAATATCGAGCTTATTTCGTCGTCGCTGTAAGGGCAGTCGCCCGTTACAATCAGTGTAGTAAAGCTGTACGCCACAAGCCACAGGTTTCGGAAGAACTTGTCCGCGGTGTCGGCGTCCATATTGTAGATGTTCATTATCGACTCTCTCACCAAATCCTGCGTGAGACGCAAGCCTTCCATCGCGCTGCCCTTTTTGCCGTCGGGAGGGGAGAGGAAAAAGTATTTGTACAGCTCGGGTTCATCCTTGGCGAATTTGATAAACTTCTGTCCGACTCCGAGCGCGGGAATTTTCATTTTTAAGCCCGCCTTCACATAGTCCTGATAGAGGTTCTCGGCAAAAAGATATACCTCGCGCTTCAAATCCTCAACCGAGTCAAAGTATGTGAACAGCGGTCTGGATGATACTCCCAGCGCTGCCCCGACTTCGCGGGCGGTTACGGCGGCTATTCCCTTTTCTCTGGTGATACCTACCGCGGCTTCAATGATTTCCTGTTTTGAAAACTTTGCTTTTGGCGGCATAGTGACACTCCCTTTTGAATATGCAACAATTATTATGCAACACTTGTTGCATAATGCTATTATAATCCCGAGATTTTGTTTTGTCAATAGTTTTTCTTGCTTTTTTATATTGCGTTTTGACGCATATATGTGTTACAATACTTTTACGATAAAGATTGGTTAAAACAACAAAGACTAATTTTTTTGAAAAGGTTATATTATGAAGTCAACTATTGTAATTGGACACAAAAACCCCGATACTGACTCAATCTGTTCGGCTATATGTTACGCTGACTTAAAAAGCAAGCTGACGGGGGAGGAGTACGTCCCCTGCCGTGCAGGTGAAATCAACAGTGAAACCGAGTTTGTGCTCGAGCACTTCGGTGTTGAAATCCCTCAGCTTGTGGAGTCTCTCGAGCCCACAGTTTCAGACGTGCAGTTTCGTGAGACGGGCGGTATCGACCCTCAGATTTCTCTCAAACGCGCGTGGGAGCATATGCGCGACCACGACATTCAGACTGTTCCGATTCTGACAAAACGCGGAAAAATCAAGGGAATTCTCACCTACGGCGATCAGGCTCGATTCTATATGGAGGATCAGGGGGCGAGCGCCCTCTCTAAGGCTAAAACTCCTTACAGCAACATAGCCGATACTCTTCAGGGAGAAGTTGTCGTGGGCGACCCCGACGCCTGCTTCTCAAAGGGGAAGGTAGTTGTCGCGGCGGCAAACCCCGATGTTATGGAGGAGTATATCGAAGAAAATGATTTGGTCTTGCTCGGCAACCGTTACGAAAGCCAGCTCTGCGCCATAGAGCTGAACGCGGGCTGTATCGTAATAGGACTGGGGGCGAAAGTCAGCCGAACGATTAAAAAAATCGCCGAGGAGGCGGGCTGTACAGTTATAGTTTCGCCTCTGGATACATACACCTGCGCCAAGCTCATTAACCAGGCTGTGCCTGTAAAGCACATTATGCGCAAGGACAACATAATGACGTTCAATCAGCACGACCTCGTTACTGACGTAAGGGCGGCAGTGTCCAAGGTGAGAATACGCTATTTCCCGATACTTGACGATGAAAATCAATATCTCGGAATGATATCCCAGCGCAACCTGCTCAATATCGAGCGCCAGAAGGTTGTACTCGTCGACCACAACGAAAAAGGACAGGCGGTTGACGGCATACGCTCAAGCGAAGTTATAGAGGTTATTGACCACCACAGAATTGATTCCATCGAGACGATGAACCCGATTTACTTCCGCAATCAGCCTTTAGGGTGTACAGCGACTATAATCGCGATGATGTACAACGAAAACAATCAGTCGATATCCCCGACGATTGCGGGGCTTCTCTGCTCGGCTATCATCTCCGATACGCTTATGTTCCGTTCCCCGACTTGCACTCAGCTTGACGAGAGCACGGCGAGGTTCCTCGCTCAGACCGCGGGCATTGATATCGAAAAGTACGCCACCGCTATGTTCAACGCGGGTTCCAAGCTCGGCAAGAAAACCGCCGACGAAATCTTCCACATTGACTGCAAGCAGTTCAAGGCAGAAAGCACCACGCTGACGGTTTCTCAGGTAACAAGCGTAAGCGCTAAGGAGCTCGAAAAGGTTAAGGCGAAAATGCTCCCTTATATGGAAAACCTGCTCCCTAACTCGGGTACGGATATGCTCTTTATGATGCTGACAAACATAATTGAAGAGTCCACAGAGCTGCTGTTTGTGGGGGCGAATACAAAGAGCGTTGTCCAGACAGCGTTTGACGCTGAACCCTCGGAGTCGTCCGTAATCCTCAAAGGAGTAGTAAGCCGCAAAAAGCAAGTTATTGCCCCGTTGATTAACGCTATTGAAACATTATAAATAATTTGTTAAAAAAATATGAAGGGAAGTTTTGAAATGAAAAAGTATATCTCAATAATTCTTTTTGCGATACTTTTGATAATGACAACTTCTTGCGGTGAAAAAACTGCAAATAAGCAGACGCCCTCTGCCACAAAAGCTGCGATAGAAGCAGTAACCGAAACAACAACGGCAAAAAAATCTTCCAAAACATCCTCTAAAAAGGTTACATCTCAAACGCAAACCGAGGCGGCTCCTACCCAACCCGTTGTTTCATCTAACGCATCTGTTAAGGAAACCAAACCCAAGTCAAAAGATAAAGAAAAGATTGATTATTCCTACAAAAGCAAGTATGCCAGAATACGCTGCCCCGAGGTTCCTTATTACGGGTTCACCGACCCTCTCGAAACTTTGCTGTACAAAAAATACAATCGCGCTGTTAAGCATAATGAAAAAACAAAATATAAGGGAGATATAGGTTACCGTGATTATAAAAATGGAGTGGAAGTTGTATCGGCTCCCGATTCGGGAAAGATTCCCGAAAAAATAGACGGTAAACCTGTCATCAAACTTGGCGGATATCTGGATTGTTCTCCTGAAAGCGAAAGCGTTGATACATATTTCACCAGCTTTGACGATGGTGAAGGTATTGGTGATGCAAAAAAGATTACCATACCATCGGGAGTAAAGGAGATTGTTATCGATACATTTGAGTCGCTAAGAGACCTCGAAAAAATAAACGTAAGCCCGGATAATCCTTACTACTCCTCGGTTAACGGCGTTCTTTATAACAAGAAGAAAACGGTTCTGCTCTTTGTTCCGCTGAATCACTCGGGCAGTAAAATTAATATTCCTAAAACAGTAAAGACAGCCTATTCTCTGTTTTCAAACAACACAGTCACGGTCAATATTCCCGATTCGGTAAACAAGCTTTCATCAGCTTTGAATGTCAAGGGAGAATATATGAACAGTGTATATAACCTTGAGGAGCTTTCGGTGGATTCATCTCTGGAAGAGATTAATGTCAACAAAGCCAACAAATCATTTTCAAGCCTTGAGGGTGTGTTGTATAACAAAAGCAAAACAAAGCTGTTGGTTTATCCGCGCAATCGCGGTGAAAAGACATTTACGGTTCCCAACAGCGTTAAGAAGATAGATTACATTTATCTCGATTATATTGATGACCTCAAGGAGCTTGTGTTTGGCAAAAAGATAAAAACGATCGGTTTTTGTTCTGAGCCCGCTATGGCGGGATACGACAACAAGCTCACGGTAAAGGGCTACAAAAACACCCCTGTCCGCAAGTGGGCAAAAAATCTCGGCGATAATGTGAAGTTTGTCGCTCTTGATTAAAAGGGAAAAAGATTTTATATAAATTAATGAGAGGAAGTTTTGAAATGAAAAAGGTTTTATCATTAATCTTGTGCCTTGTTCTTGTAGCGAGCGCGGCGATTTGCGTAATGCCCGCCAATGCCGCTACATCCTCAAACAGCACAGGTTACAATCAGAAAACACCGCTCGAAAGCGAGGACGATTTCACGTGGGATAACGCCTCGGTCTATTTCCTTATGACCGACCGTTTCTATAACGGCAATACCGCCAACGACCATTCCTACGGACGTACACTCGATTCAAGCGGCCAGCCTATTTCGGGCTGGAACACTTCACCCGGTACATTCCACGGCGGTGATTTCGCGGGTATCACCAAGAAAATCAACGAGGGATATTTCGACGACCTCGGCGTAAACGCCCTGTGGATTTCCGCTCCCTACGAGCAGATTCACGGCTATGTAACTCCCGGTGAGGGCAACGATTTTGCCCACTATTCCTATCACGGTTACTATGTCCTCGACTATACCGAGACCGACGCGAACTTCGGTACAAAGCAGGAGTTCCAGACAATGGTTGACACCGCTCACTCGCACGGTATCCGTGTAGTTATGGACATAGTTATGAACCACGCGGGTTATAACACGCTCCTTGATATGAAACAGTACAACTTCGGTACAATCACCGACAGTGCGGGCGCGGACAGCTATATTCACCGTATCACTAACGTCAATGGTCTCCACGACACAGTTGATTACAAAAGCTCAGCCTCAGACTGGGGAAGATGGTGGGGCTCCGACTGGGTTCGCAGCGGCTTGCCCGGCTACAGCGAGGGCGGCGGCAGCGATGAAACACGCTGTCTCGCGGGACTTCCCGACTTTAAAACAGAGCAGAGCTCAAACGTGTCATTACCTCCCATCCTCCAGAACAAATGGCAGAAGGAAGGCACATATAACACCAAGGTCGGCAAGTACGGAAGCTCCGACACAGTTTCAAACTATATCGTAAAATGGCTGTCCGAATGGGTAAGTACCTACGGCGTTGACGGCTTCCGCTGTGATACAGCCAAGCACGTTGAAAAAGCCTCATGGAAGAAGCTCAAAACCTCCTGCGTGAGCGCGCTCAAAAACTGGCGTCAGAACAACTCTACAAAACCGGGAGCTGACTGGCAGGATGACTTCTGGATGACAGGCGAGCACTGGGACTACAAGCTCGGATACGGCTCTTACTACACCGAGGGCGGATTTGACTCGATGATAAACTTCTCGTTCTCAGGCTCGGGCGTTCCGGGATTAAGCAACATCAACGGTACATATCAGCACTATGCCGACACAATCAACACTCAGGAGAATTTTAACGCTCTTACATATATTTCTTCTCACGACTCCAACCTTGCTCGCGGAGATTTAATCTATCAGGGCTCGGCGTTTCAGCTTCTCCCCGGAGCGATACAGATTTTCTACGGCGATGAAACTAACCGTTCCACCGTAGCAGGTATGAGCTTTGACGGACACGGCGGCAGCGGACACTCTCTGCGAAGCGATATGAACTGGAGCAGTATAGACCAAAGTGTCCTTAAGCATTGGCAAAAGGTCGGCAAGTTCCGCAACAAACACGTCTGTATAGGCGCGGGTAAACATCAGCAGATTTCCGCTTATAGCGCTGATTCGGGCTACACGTTTATGCGCTCATACGACAACGGCAATATGGCGGACAGCGTTATCTGTGTTATCGGCGCGCCCAAGAACACTAACATTCCCGTAAAGGTCAGCTCAGTCTGGGGCAACGGCAAGACCGTCACTAACTATTATGACGGCACAACCGCTGTGGTTCAGGACGGCAAAGCTGTATTTAACTCCGGCGAAAACGGCACTATCCTCATCGAGGGGCCTCAGCCCACCATTCATATGGACCTCAAAGGTGTATATTCGTTCTATGACAGTGAGACGGTTACGGTATCTCTGCGCGGAGCGGATTACGCTATGGCTTCGATTAACGGCGGAGCTCAGTTCAGAGTAGTTGACGGTCAGACTTTTACAATAGGTGAGGGCATAGGGCTCGGAGAAGTATTTGATGTAACACTCAGTGCGACTAATTCGGAGGAAACCTTAGAAAAGAGTTTTTCATTCAAAAAGAAAGACCCCAACGCTATAACCACAATTTATTTTGACAACACCCGTTACAAGTGGAGCAATGTTTACGCCTACGTCTATGACGAGAGCTCGGGCTCGGTTGTGCAGAACGAAAAGTGGCCCGGCAAACAAATGACTTATAATTCCGAGCTGGGACTGTACACCTACGAGGTTGAGGATGAGCTGACAAACGGTTTGGTAATCTTCAACAGCGGAAGCGACGCGAATAAATATCCGCGCGGCGACAAAGCCAAGGGACTTGACATCAACGAGACAAATATGATTTTACTCGCGGGCGACAAATGGGAGGTTTATACGGGACAAACTCCCGAGCCCACAACTCAACCCGACCCGGGTAAAATGACTACGGTTTACTATGACAATACTGCGAAGAATTATGAAACGCCATACATTTACTATTGGCATTCCTCAACTAATTCGGGCGATATATCTTGGCCCGGTGTTGCTATGACTCCGTATAAGGATAACGTCTATAAGGCGAGCTTTCCGGGCGATAATGATATGTGTATCTTCAGCAACAACGGTCACAGCAAAACAGGCGACCTGAGTATTCCCGGGAATAATATGATTTATGACGGAAGCTCGTGGAAGGAGTATGCCGACGCGGAAGTTCCGACGGGCACAGACGCGACATCCCCTGTGGATACAACATATTATTACGGCGACTCAAACGAGGACGGAAAGGTCAACATCAACGACGTAACCGCTATCCAGTTCCACCTTATTAACATAAAGAAGCTCAGCGCCTTGGGTGAGATTCTTGCCAATATCGATTATGACACAAAGGTAAGTATCAAGGACGCGAACATAATCCAGTGTATGCTTGCCGGTATTAATCCAAAGGAGAACCGTGTGAGCGAAAAATACAACGAAGCTGTACCTACACATCCCACGCAGCCTGCTGATACAAATCCGACTGAGACTCAGTCCGTTAAACGTATGGTTTACTGCCGCAATTCTTATAACTGGACGCCTCTTAAAGCCTATTTCTGGTCAGACGCAAACAAAAATATGATGGAGTGGCCCGGTAACGAAATGGTTAATGTGGGCGGTGATATTTTCGCGGCCGAAATCCCCGACGGAGCTACAATGGTTATCTTTACAGAGGGAACCTGGCGCTCTCAGACATCCGACCTCACAATTCCCGACGGAGTTATGATTTATGACATAGACGGCAAGAACTGGAGCGAATATACGGGATAATATTTTAGCAATATGAAAGGAGCTGACTTTTTCGGTCAGCTCCTTTTGCACGCGTTGTTAATTTATTTGCCCGCTAAGATATCGGCAATCAATTCGCGTTCGTCCATATGATATTTTACGCCCTTGATTTCCTGATAGTCCTCGTGGCCTTTGCCCGCGAGTACAATGATGTCGCCGTCCTCGGCGTTGTCAATGCAGTATTTGATAGCGTCCTTGCGGTTTGGGACGACCACATATTTGCCGTCGGTCTTTGCCATACCGACCTTGATGTCCTCGATGATGTCCATAACGTCCTCAAAACGGCTGTTGTCCTCGGTGATAACGCTCAGGTCGGAGAGCCTGCCGCTTGTCTCGCCCATTTCATAACGGCGAACCTTTGGACGGTTTCCGCCCGCTCCGAACAGGGTGATAAGGCGGTGAGGTTCATACTGCCTTAAAGTTGTGAGCACGTTTTCCATCGAAAGAGCGTTGTGAGCGTAGTCGATAAGCAGCGTGTAGTTACCGGGTACGGGTACAATCTCTACTCTGCCTTTGACCGCTACCGATTTCAAGCCTTCAATAATATTCTCGTCGCTGATTCCCATAGACGCGCAAACGCTGAGCGCCGCCAGAGCGTTATATACGCTGAAATGCCCGGGGATAGCGACATCCACATTCATATCGCGCTTGCCCGAAAGCTTAAACTGTACTCCGAGGAAGCCCGCTTTTGAGAGCAGCTTGTCGTCGGACGCGATAAAATCACAGCTTTTGTCAAAGCCGTAGGTAATTATGTCGCAGGTACAGTCCTTTGTAATTTCCTGCCATTTTTCGTCGTCGCGGTTGATAATGCCCGTCTTGCATTTTTTGAAGAGCAAAGCCTTGCACTCGAGATATTCATCCATATCCTTGTGCTCCGCTCCGCCTATATGGTCATGGGAGAAGTTTGTGAAAATGCCATAGTCAAAGTCAATCGCGTCAACCCTGTGCCACTTAAGTCCGATTGAGGAAGCCTCAATAATCATAGCCCTACAGCCCGCTTCAACCATAGCGCGCATAGCCTTCTGCACTTCGTAGCTTTCGGGGGTGGTATTGTCGGTTTTGATGTGTTCATCGCCGATTATGATTCCCAGCGTGCCGACTGTTCCGCTTTTGATTCCAGAGCACTCAAGAATACGCTTTATCATAGCGACGGTAGTTGTCTTGCCCTTTGTGCCTGTAATGGCTATGGTGGTGAGCTCTTCGGCGGGGTTACCAAAGAGGTTCGCGCTCAGATAAGCCAGAGCCTCGCGTGTGTCACCGACTTTTACAACAGCGACATCCTCGGGAGCCTCAACACTGTCGCTGACAATGAGGGCGCAAGCACCTTTGCCTACAGCGTCGCAGGCAAACTTGTGACCGTCAACGTTATATCCTTTAAGGCATACGAAAGCCGTATCTTTTTCAACCTTTCTGGAGTCATAGATTAAATCAGAAATTTCAATTTCAGGATTTCCCTGTATTAATGTGTATTCGATTCCATTTAAAAGTTGTGACAGTTTCAAAATTATAATCCCCCTTCTTTCATTATAGAAATATTATAACAATATCCCGCGTAAAATACAATAGATAAATAATATATATCAAATTGCACAAACTATAAATAATTAAGTCATTTTTCGGCATATAAACAGCGTAGCGGATTTTGTCATTTGTGGGAAAAGTCCATTTTTTTCAAAAAGTAATAGTAAAAATGCACAAAGCCTGTTCGGCAAATTGCATAATCAGAGCCGATGGTTTTTGTGCAAAACATAAAAATGAAGTCTTTGACTTGTCAAAGTGCACAAAATTTATAGGTGATTTTGATATTTTAGACAAAAAGTACAAAGGGAGTTGTATTTTTATGTTAAAATGTGTTATTATTTATGTAGTGCATAGGCGTCGTAGTCCCCAATTGTATGACGCCACACACTGCGCTTTGTAAAAAGTGCTAAAAAATAATTTTTTATTCAGAAAGAGGGAATTAACTATGAAAAAGATTATTGCGCTTGTATTAGCCGCAATGATGCTCGTAGCTGTATTCGCCGGATGCGGCGAGGACAGCTCCTCAAACTCCGGAAGCGGTTCCGCTTCCAGCAGTGACTCTTCCTCAGCTAACGCGGGTAAGGGTTTTGACGCAAATGTATCTGCTGCGGACTTCGGTTCCGAGTCAGGTGCGAAGCTTAAGGTTTGGGGCCCTGATGCTTACATCAAGCTCCTCACAAAACAGTGTGACGCATTCAAAGAAAAGTTCGCTGACCAGAAAATCAGCATCGAAGTAGTTCCGCAGAGTGAAGATACTGCAGCTACAATGATGCAGACTGACGCGAAAGCAGGCGCCGATGTATTCGGTTTTGCTTCCGACCAGTTCTCGAACCTTATCAACGCTGGTATCCTCAGCCCCATCAACGCAAAGTATGCTGCTGATATCGAGGCTACAAATGACAAGTCCTCCGTTGATATCTCCAAGTCAGTAAACAACACAACAGGTAAAGAAGCTCTCTATGCTTATCCCGAGACAGGCAACGGCTACTTCCTCGTTTATGACAAGTCCGTAGTTTCCGATAAGGACGCCGGTTCCTTAGAGACTATCCTTGATGATTGTAAAGCTAAGGACAAGAAGTTCATCATGGACGTAGGCAACGGCTACTATGCATGTATGTTCATCTTCACAGGCGGTCTCAGACTTGAGGGCACAAAGGATAACAAACAGTTATTCAACAAATATGACAAAGACGAAGTTGCCGCTTCCATGAAGGCTTTCTCAAAGCTTATGCACAAGTATAAGGGCACATTCATGAGCGACGCTGTTACAGCTATTCCTTCCGGCTTTACTTCAACTTCCTCCAGACCTTCAAAGGTTGGCGCGGGTATCGACGGTAACTGGGACACAGCAGGTATCTCCAAAGCGTTAGGCAAGAACTTCGGCGCTGCCAAGCTCCCCACAATCAACATCGACGGCAAAGACACACAGATTTACTCCATGTACGGTTACAAGAGCATCGGCGTTAACGCTAACTCCAAGTATCCCCGCACAGCTCAGATCCTCGGCTACTATCTCTCAAGTGAAGAGTGCCAGAAGCAGAGAGCTGAAGAGCTCGGCTGGAGCCCGACAAACAATACAGTTGTTGAATCTGACGTAGTTAAGAACGACGTTGCTATCTCAGCGCTCATCGAGCAGAGTAAGTATTCAATTCCGCAGGCTAACGTTGGTCCTATCTGGGATCCCTTTAAGAGCCTCGGCAACAAGCTTCTTGCGGACGATACAGATCCCGATACTTTCGATTTCGCCGGATTACTTGATCAGGTTATCACTAACATCAACGGCTAAATCCTAGACTGAATTATAATACAAGCAGCCTGCGCGAAAGCAGGCTGCTTGACGCCTGATTTTATCGGGCAAACGTTATCATGTAGTTTTAAAAATTGTTTAATTTAAATAGTGATTTTTAAAACAAGGGGAACAGGATAACGAAATTATTATTTAAATTAATCAAACAAATTTTTTAATAAGGAGAGTGATTTGATGAGATATATTGATTATATGCAGCTAAATCCTTTCCAAAGATTCGGTTATAATTTTACCCAGTTCTTTAAGAAACTACCCGGTAACCTCGCGCGTTTCTTTAAATTCTTGGGACGCGCGATCGTACATTTCTTTGTAGCAATAGGTAAAGGCGTAGCCGGCTACGGAAAAAGATTCGTTAAAGGCGATATCTTCGTAAAAATATCTTATCTGTTTTTTGGTGTCTCTAATATGGTTAGAGGCCAGATTATCAAAGGACTTATATTCCTGCTGACAGAAGCCGCGTACATATGCTTTATGATCTTCTTCGCATGGAACTATATCTCCAAAATCAATGTTATGGGCACTGCGGTAGTAGGCGGTGTGGAGCAGAAAATACCTCACTCGCTCGGCTACGTGGCTAAGACTGAGGTCTTTGAGGACGGATTCCCTGTTACAAAGTTCGTCGATGACTCTATGCTTATCCTCCTCTACTCAGTACTTACTATAGTCGTTACTATTATTTTCTTCGCTATTTATATCGCGAACACAAAGAGCGCGTATAAGGTTTATGAGGCAAAGAAAAACGGCGAGACTATCCCCGGATTCAAAGCCGAAATCAAGGCTTTCTTCGACGAGAAGTTCCACGTTACTCTTATGTCGCTTCCTTGCCTGCTCATAGGTTGCTTTACGGTATTACCGCTCATATTTATGATTCTTATCGCGTTTACCACATACGATAAGAGTCACCTGCCGCCCGGTAACCTGTTCCAGTGGGCGGGACTTAACAACTTTGGAGAGCTAGTTAACTTCGCGGGCGGTGACGCCAAGGCGCGCACCTTCCTCGACCTCGCCGGATGGACAATCATCTGGGCTATCTTCGCTACATTCTCCAACTACATCCTCGGTATGATTGTTGCTCTTATGATTAACAAGAAGGGCATCAAGCTCAAGGCTCTGTGGAGAACATTGTTCGTAGTAGTTGTAGCTGTTCCTCAGTTCGTATCCCTTCTTCTTATGGCTCAGATCCTCGCTGAAAACGGCGGCGCACTCAACCAGCTTATCGAAATGATTACAGGAAGCCACACGCCGATTAAGTTCCTTAACGGTACGGCGCTAAGCGCTCGAATAACGGTAATCATAGTTAACATTTGGGTTGGTATTCCGTATACAATCCTCATCACCTCGGGTATTCTTATGAATATTCCCGCGGACCTTTATGAGTCGGCTACGATTGACGGCGCGGGTCCTGTCAAGAGCTTTACAAAGATTACTCTTCCTTATATGCTCTTCGTTACAACCCCGTACCTCATCACAAGCTTCATCGGCAATATCAACAACTTTAACGTTATCTACCTCTTGACGGGTGGAGGTCCGTCCAACCCCGACTACTACAACGCGGGTTATACGGATATCCTTGTAACCTGGCTGTTCAACCTCACCATGGGTGAAAAGCAGGACTACAAGCTGGCCGCCGCCATCGGTATTCTTGTATTTATAGTTTGCGCGACCTTGTCACTGATTACGTTCAACCTGACGAAGTCCGCGAAGGATGAGGAGGCGTTCTCATGATAAAAAGTTATAAGTTAAGACGCGGCCTCGCAAATACATTCATCTATATTATTCTTGCTGTATTGGGACTCATTTGGATTTCCCCGCTTGCGTATTTGATTATTCAGTCGTTCTCGGCTGACCCTGAGGCTATTCCTCAGTCACTTCTTCCCGCGAGCTTCGGTTTTGACAACTACGTTAAGTTGTTCACAGAAACCGCTTCGCTCAACTTTCCGAGATGGTATATCAACACATTCATCATCGCTTGCTTCAGCTGTGTAATTTCTACAATCAGCGTACTTATGGTAGCATATGCCTTCTCGCGTCTCCGCTTTAAGTCACGTAAAAAGTTCATCAACATCGGTATGATTCTCGGTATGTTCCCGGGCTTTATGACTATGATAGCTATTTACTACCTCTTAAAGGCTATGCAGATTCTTGATCTTAAGGGTATCTTTGGTATTCCCGGATTTGACGGTCCTATCCTGTCGCTTATCATTTGCTACAGCTCGGGCGCGGGTCTCGGATTCCAGATTTCCAAGGGCTTCTTCGACACAATTCCGAGAGCTCTTGACGAAGCCGCTACAATCGACGGCGCTACCCGTAACCAGATTTTCTGGAAGATTATTCTCCCGATGTCCAAACCTATCGTTGTTTATACAGTACTTACATCCTTCATCGGTCCTTGGACAGACTTTATTCTCGCCAAGATTATCGCGGGTGATAAGGTTGACAACTACACGGTTGCCATCGGTCTGCAAAAGATGATTGACGTTGACCATAAGAATGTATGGTTCAAACGTTTCCTTGCGGGTTCGGTACTTGTTGCCGTACCTGTAACGGCCCTGTTCCTCAAGATGCAGAACTATTACGTTGAAGGCGTAACCGCCGGCGGCGTAAAGGGTTAATTCCCGATTTTCAAAACTACAGGGGGCGACTTCGGTCGCCCCCTACAATTTAACCTTATAAAGCGTCCCCTTGGGGAAGCTGTCGAGCGCAGCGAGACTGAAGGGGAACAACGATTCTACTATTTCGGAATAATTATTATACGTATTCAAGGAAATTATTATGAAAAAATATATTGCTCTAATCTTAACTTTGACTATTATCGCGGCGTGTTTATGCGGCTGTGGGAAGGCGGAGTATACCGACCCGACCGCGGGCATAAAAACAACCGCGTCAACCGATAAATACAGGAACTACTACGAGATTTTTGTGTGTTCCTATAACGACAGCGACGGCGACGCTGTGGGTGACCTTCAGGGGATTATCGACAAGCTCGACTATCTCAACGACGGCAACCCCAAGACCGACACCGACCTCGGCATAGACGGCATCTGGCTCACCCCGATTATGCCCTCGCCCTCTTACCACAAATATGATGTTATAGATTACTATAACATCGACGAGCGTTTCGGAACATTGGAGACTTTTGATACGCTCGTTCAGGAATGTCACAAACGCGGAATTAAGCTGATTATTGATATGGTTCTTAACCATTGCTCCAAGAACCACCCGCTGTTCAAAAAGGCGTGCGCACAGGCGCTCAACGGCAACCTGAAGGACGACGCCAAGTATTTTGAAATTGCCAAATACAAGGATAACCCCGGCGACGGTTACACGATTATCGGCGACGATTATTACTATGAAAGTAACTTTTCGCCCGATATGCCCGAGTGGAACCTCAACGCTGAGTGCACCCGTGACTACTTCAAGGATGTCGCCGAGTTTTGGCTCAAAGACCACGACGTTGACGGCTTCCGTCTCGACGCTACACTCTACTACACCAACGACCACACCAAGGGCGACGAGTTCCTGAAGTGGTACTACAACACCGCCAAGGAGATTAAGGACGACGTATATATGGTAGGCGAGCATTGGACGGGCAACTCCGAAATCCAGGAAATGTACTCCTCGGGTATCGACAGCTTCTTCGCTTTTGGCTTCGCGGGGCCGACAGGACCTATTGTCAACGCGGTGCGTACATCTGCGGGGGCAAACCTCGCCGAGTCTGTCAAGAGCTATGAGGCAGGCTCTAAAAAGCACAACAAAAACGCTATCGACTGCTTCTTCCTCTCCAACCACGACCAGATAAGAATCGGCAACTCCTTTGTGGACGCCGCTCAGACCAAGATGGCTGCGGCAGTCTATATGTTGATGCCCGGCAACTCGTATATCTATTACGGCGAGGAACTGGGCGTGTCTCAGGACGCCGCGCAAAGCGCCGACGGCTACAAGCGTGAGGCTATGATTTGGGACAGCAAGAACCTGCCCGACATTTACACCGACGGAGCAGGTCCCAGCGCGGACCACGCTTCCTACGGCGGAGTCAAGCAGCAGGAAAAGGACAAAAACTCTATTCTGAATTTCTATAAACGCGTGATTAAGGTCAAGAACCAGAACCCCGCCATAGCGCGCGGAACCATCACCAAAACGGAAAACCTCGGCGATAACGAAATTTGCGGCTACTATGTTGAATACAAGGGCGTCAAGCTCCTTATTGTCCACAATCTCTCAAAAGACAGCGCCAAGACTGTGGAAATTAAGGACAACGCTGAAATCCGCGCCGACCTCACGACTTCCGAAACCAAGGACAAAGACGGCAATGTTCAGCATATCACCCTTTCGGGTAATGAACTCACCCTCCCGCAGTATTCAACGGCTGTGCTGAAGGTCAGCTGATGACTGAGTTTGAAAGCAGAGTTTACGACCTTGTTATGCAGGTACCCGAGGGTATGGTCACGACCTACGGCGACATAGCCAAAGCTCTGGGCAACAGAGGACTGTCCCGCGCCGTGGGCAACGCCCTCCACAAGAACCCGCTTGAAGGCATTGTGCCGTGCCACAGAGTTGTGAACGGACAGGGAAAACTCGCCCCGCTGTTTGTGTTCGGCGGACTTGAACGACAAAAACAACTCCTCGAATACGAGGGAGTAGAGGTAATTAACTTCACGGTAGATTTAGAAGAATATAGATATATTTTTTGATGAGGTGTAATTATGAAAGTTAAAAGATATGTTTTAATATTTTTAGTTTTAGTGTTATGCGTTTCTTCGCTTTTATGTTTTCCCGCGGTGGTAGTAAATTCCGCAGGAAATCTCTCGTACCGCTTTGAACATTCTACCAAAACTCTGTATGTCAGCGGACAGGGCGCAATGAAAAAATATACATACCCGAAAAATTACCCGTGGATAGACTTTATTGAGAAACACGCGTATTTTCCCGAGAGAATAGTTGTAGAGAGCGGTCTGACCTCTATTGCTGACGAGGCTTTTTCCGACGATATCGACGGCAACTCGGGTTTGGGCAGGAACGGATTGGGCAACGTAAAGGAGATTGTGCTTCCCAATACCCTCAAAACTGTAGGCAAAGAGGCATTCAGCTTTTTACATTCTCTGAAAAAGATTAATATTCCCGCCGGTGTTAAAAAAATAGGTTCGAGAACTTTTGCTGATTGCCAATCACTCAGAAGTATTACCATACCCTCAAGTGTTAAAAAGATACCCGCGGAGATGTTTTACGATTGCGGCAAGCTTAAAGACGTTACAATTAAAAAAGGTGTAAAAGAAATAGGCGCGGACGCTTTTTGCTGTTCGGGTATTGAAAAAATTAAACTTCCGTCAACAATAACAAAGATAGGTAAGGGAGCCTTTGCGATTTCTAGAATAAGGAATCTTGTGCTGCCGAAAAAGGTCAGGAGAATTTGCTCACAAACCTATTCATATTGCAGTAACCTGAAAAGGATTGTTATACCAAAGCGTATTAAAGTTATCGAGGACCAAGCCTTCGACGGTTGTGAAAACCTCATAAGCGTTAAACTTCCGAGCAACATTAAGAAAATATCTTACGCGGTGTTTGATGAATGTGCAAAGCTTACAAAAATATCCTTCTCTAAAAAGCTGAACTCAATAGGAGCTTACGCCTTTTGGGGTTGCAAGAGCCTGAAAAAGTTTACTAAACCCAGTAAGATTAAGAATATAAAGAGCTACACTTTCGGCAACTGCAAAAGTCTCACCAAAATACAAATTCCAAAGTCAGTTAAGGTGATAGGCGGTCACGCGTTTGAGAAATGCAAAAGCCTGAAAAGCATTAACATTCCGAAGTCTGTAACCAGGATTTCAAGAGAAGCTTTTTACGGCTGCACCGCGCTAAAGACCATTACTATCCCCAAAAGCGTTACCACGCTGGGCAAATATTTCTTCGGCTTTAGGTGGAAAAAGACGGGAGAAAACGCGTACGGAGAAGATATCGGCAAATATGTACGACTTAGTGGATACAAAATAAAGGGATATAAGGGTACCGCGGCTGAACAATACGCTCAAACCAACGGCTTTACTTTTATACCGCTTGACTGAAATATATCATCAAAAAGGAAGTTTTCGGACTTCCTTTTTTGTTTTCTCCTTTCCGACTTTTAATGCTATAAGTTTTTAAAACTTTCCATAAAACGCTTCCCCGTTATGACAAAACTTTTCAGCCCTCTTCATTATAATAGGTATTACCAAAATCAAACGAGGGAAGTTCAAAATGATTGCAGAGAGAACCATAAAAAGATATCAGAAGTCAAACGCCGCGGCACTCCGTGAGGTTATCGAGGCGGTAGTACATTTTTTACTCGGAATCTTAGTATGCCGCGGAGTGATATTTAATAATCTGGCTCCGTTCGGCGCGAGCTATGTCGCCGCCGTTCCGCGAAAAAAACTGATTTGGTCGGTGGCGGGAGCTTCGGTGGGTTATATCATCCTCAACCCGTCTCAGCCCTTCCGCTATGTAGCGGTGACAATCGCGATTGCCGTTGTGCGCTGGACGCTTGAGGACGTCAAGCTGTTGAGCCGTTCGATTCTTTATGCTCCCGTGGCGGCGTTTTTGCCGATTTTTGCTTCGGGAATAGCGATGATGTTCGTCAGCACAAGCACTCTGGCATACTTTTCAACAATAATTATCGAGGCGCTTTTGGCTGGGGGAGCCGCCTATTTCCTAAGGAAAAGTCTTGCGCTGGTGGATGAGGGCAGGCACATTTCGAGCCTTACCCAGTCGGAGATGGCGTGTATAGTATTGGCGGGCTGTGTGGCAATGCTCTCTCTGGGAAGCATCGAGATTGAGAGCGTTTCACTCGGACGTATACTCTCGGTAGCTTTGATTATGACTTGCGCCCGATATGGCGGCGCTCAGGGAGGCGCTGTCGCGGGCGTCGCTACGGGCTCTGTATTCGGAATGACAGGGAGCGGTTATGCGTTTATATGCGCGGGTTACAGCTTCGGCGGTCTCATAGGCGGTCTGTTTTCGGTTTCGGGTAAGCTCGGCGTAGCGGTGAGCTTTGTAATCTGCAACACAATAATGCTCCTTTCCGCGGGCGACAGCTCTCTTGTACTGCCGATATTTGTGGAAACTTTGGTAGGCACAGCTGTGTTTCTGATATTGCCAAAAGGCGCGGAGCGTTACATCACGCCCCTGTTTCTACCCCGCGAGAGCACAAGAGGGGAGAGAGCTCTGCGAGACTCTGTTGTAATGCGTCTTGGTTTTGCCTCAACCGCTCTTAGCAACGTCAGCGACTGCGTCAACAGCGTCAGCCGTGAGCTCAAAAAGCATTACGCGCCTGATGTCGATACGATTTACGAGGGCGCTGTCGAGCAGGTGTGCAAAAACTGCGGTATGCGCGTTTACTGCTGGGAAAGGCACAAAAATGAAACTCGCGAGGACTTTTTGAGGCTGTCC
The DNA here is from genome assembly GCA_017458845.1 of Ruminococcus sp. Taxonomy (GTDB): domain Bacteria; phylum Bacillota; class Clostridia; order Oscillospirales; family Acutalibacteraceae; genus Ruminococcoides. The sequence continues at coordinate 42,642 of JAFSZY010000035.1, read as the reverse complement.
GCTCCTCTCAAAGCGCAGGGATATGTGAGCGAGAACGACGTTGAAAACCTGTTCTCCAAAAAGTGCTGCCGTCAGATTGAGGTAGCCGACAGCGTCAACCGCGGCTACGGCGACTACATCGGCGGCATTGAAGCGGGCGAAAGGGTCGGCGAAATCCGCTCTATGGTGGCGGGACAGTTCTCGGGATTGTCTGAAATTCTCAGCGGTCTGTGTTCGGAAATTGAGAACTATAAGAGCTACGACCCCGACACCAGCGCACGCGTACTCGAATATCTCAGAAACGCGGGGCTACTACCGACAGAGTGCTCCTGTATGATTGACTCAAACGGAAGATTGTCGATTGAAATTCAGCTCGCCAAAGGTCGTACAGCTCTCAAAAAGAACACTTTGGCAAAGGATTTGTCAAAGCTGTGCGGAAGGTGCTTTGACACTCCGCTCGTTTCGGAAATCGGAACCCAGAAGCGTGTAGTTCTTAACGAAATACCCGTGTACGACGTTGAGGTCGGAGTTTTTCAGCACGTCTATAACCGCGGAAAGCTATGCGGTGACTGCGTCAACTGCTTCTCAAACGGCTTCGGCGAGTTTGTCGCTATGATAAGCGATGGTATGGGCACGGGTGGAAGAGCCGCCGTGGACAGCAATATGACGGTGTCGGTGATGTCAAAGCTGCTGAAGGCGGGGCTCAGCGAGGACTGCGCTCTGAAGGTTGTCAACTCCGCGCTGATGGTCAAGAGCGAGGACGAAAGCCTCTCGACAGTTGACCTTCTAAAGGTGGATTTATTCAGCGGCAAGGCTGAGTTCAATAAGGCAGGAGCGCCGTATTCGTATATAAAAAAGAACGGTCATCTTTTAAAGAAAACCGCCACCTCGCTGCCTGTGGGTATCTTGGGCAACGTTAGTTTTTCAAAGGAGAGAGTAAAACTCTCGGGGGGAGATGTAGTTGTTATGTTGTCTGACGGAGCATTTTCGGACGACGAAAAATGGCTGGAGAAGCTCATAAAGGATTTTTCACAGCAAAGGTGTTCCGACCTTGCCAAGGAGGTGGTAAACGAGGCAATCAAACGCCGCGGCGATACTCACGACGATGATATTACGGCGGTGGTCGTGAAGCTTATAAATGAAAATTAAGAAAGGAGGATTTATTTCGCGTAGGGGTGGGTCTCTGTGCCCGCCAGGTAAGAATTAAGGGCTTGCTCAAGTTTTGAGCAAGCCCTTAATTCTTATGTCATATTATTCTTTTCCTGCTTCTGTTTTTCCCATTTCCAAAGCTTTCTCAGCCTCTTCCGCTTTCTTGCCCTCCTCGGTTTTACCCTTGGAGAGGTAGGCAAACGGAGCGGTGAAGAATACTACCGCGTAGTAGTTGATGAATCTCCATATCAGAGCCGCGCTCTTGAGCGTTCCGTGAATAAAGAACGGTCCGAAGAATACCGTGAAGCTCAGCTCTGCAGCTCCTGACGCGCCGGGTATCGGTATCATTCCGCTGACAAGGTTTACGATAGCCTGACAGGATATAATCTGTATCGGTCCCGTCTCGTTAAATCCGAGACCTCTGTAAATAAAGTAAGACACCAAGAACATCGCGATAAACTGACAGAAAGTCAGTATCGATACTTTTACTAATAGCTTCGGCTTTTTGTAAATTTCGCGGTTGGATGTATGGAACGACTCCAGCTGTTTTTCGATTCCCGCGATTTTTTCGTCAACATTTTTAACGATTTTGATTTTATTGAGGAGCTTCGCGAAGAACATTACAATTTTGTGCGAGACTTTCTCTGAAAAGCTGAATATCAGGAACATTACCGTTACACCGATTTGGGTTATAAATCCAAGCGCCAGCAGTACGATTATGACGCGGACTTTATTGCCCGGCTGGGAAACAATCGTACCGATGTTTACGAAAACGGATACGATGTTAATCATAGTGAGTATGACCTGATATACCATAAACTTCTGGATAAGCCTCGATGTTGAAAAGCCAATGGGAATTTTCATCGAGTACAAAAGATATACCTGCATAGGCTGACCGCCCGTGGAGCTCGGCGTTACCGCGCACCAGAACAGTCCCATCATAGCTACCTTGACCGCGTCTATAAATCTGAAATTAGGGTAAGCGTCCTTGATGAACACATAAATGACAGACGACTCAAACAGCATAAAAACAACTTCGCTGACAAGCGCGACAACAATCCACTCCCAGATTATGGGAGTGTTTGAGTTGAGCAAATCTCTGAGACCGTTTTTACTGAAAAAGAAGTACAGTATAATTCCGACACAGAGACCTAACACAGCTATATTAAAAATATATTTCGGTTTAATATATTTCTTCATACGTCGTCTGCTTTCTGTATATAAATGCCGATATAAGTTTACTCGGCAAGTATCCGATTGATTAGTTCAAGAATTTGTTTGGGCGAGTTGCCTCGGCAAACTCTTCGGCAGCACTCGCTCATTTCCTTGAGCTTGCTGTCAAAGTTGATAAGCGCGCTTACGGTTTCTCCCGGGTGTTTTTTGAGAAGCAAAGCCACTCCGCTTTCCACGAGGAAGTCCGCGTTCTCGGCTTCCTGCCCGGGGTACGCGCTGTAAATTGCCATAGGAAGCGCGCACTGAAGGCTTTCGCTGACTGTAAGTCCGCCGGGCTTTGTGATGATTAAGTCGGAAGAGTGCATATAGTCCTCAACGTTATCAACAAACTGCTTGAGAATAGTTTTGTCGTTTGTGGCTTTCTCAAACTTTTCGTATAGTTTTTTGTTGTTGCCTGTGATGACGACAAACTGGCAGTTGTCGGTTTTGTCCGCAATATCTTTGTAGATGTCGAGGACCTCGGTAACGCCCCAGCTTCCCGCCATAAAGAGGATGACCTTTTCGTCTTTGTTGAGTCCCAGCCTCTCCTTGAGCTCGCCTTTGTCCTCGGGCTCAATCGAGAACTTTTCAAACGTGGGAATACCGAAAGCGTGAACACGGGAGCTGTCGATATTAAATCGAGTCTTAAACGCAGCCACCATTTTTTCACTGCTTACAATATAATGGTCAATTCCCTCGGCTATATACGTGTAATGAGGAGCAAAGTCGGTAATGAGCGAAATAACGGGAATTTTTATCTCGCCCTTTGTTTTCAGTTCGCCGAGCATAGTTGAGGTAAAGGCGTGACACGAAATGATAACGTCGGGGTTATATTCGTTAATCTCAGGCAAAAGCTGCTTGCCTTTTCTCTTGTTTACGCCGTTGCACAAGTCGTTGAGTTTGGACTGTTTGTCGGAGTTTTTGTATAGCCTGCCGTAAAACTTCGGAGCCGCTTTCGCAACAGTTGTGTAGCCGTCGCAAACGAATTTGTTGTAGGCTTTTCCCGCTATGGCAAGTCCGTCCGTTATCCTGACCTCCGTGTTTTCGGAGTTGGCTTCGATATATTCCTTCAACGCCGCGGCGGCTCTCTTGTGACCGCCTCCCGTTGAAGCCGAAAAAACTAAAATTTTCATAATATTCTCCTGAAATATAGTTTTATACACATACCTATCATAATTATATACAAAATAGCCTAAAATTTCAATATTAAAAAGGAAAATGTTTACGAACAATCGAAAAAAGATGATTTTGGGACTTTATTTTTTTCTTTAAATGTTATATTATATAATATGCGGGATTGTGACCTGTCAAATAATCGAAAAGGAGGCGGCGAAAATGGACAATTTCTATTCAGATAAGTACAACCTTAATAGTTATTCTAAATCAGGTTCAGGCGAGAGATACGCAAGCTCAACCGATATATCGCCGCGCCCTCAGAGAAAAGAACGCTTTGACAAAGAGTCCCGTGCGCGCAGGGCTGAACGCTACAAAAAAGCCAAGCGTACTCCCAAGCATCCAAAGGTGAACGAGTACAGACCGCCGCGTAAAGTTAAGCTTAAGGCGCTAAAACCGCCCGCTCCGCCAAAACCTCCGCGCAAGCCGAAACCCGATAAGCCAATTAAGGCCAAGTCTATATACCGCGCGCCGCGCAAAAGGAAATCCCCCGCCAAGGGTGCCCTAACTGTGGTTATAACTGTTTTGGTTGTCGCACTTATCGCGGGAGCGTCATGGGTGATTGGGTACAATATAATCCGTGAGAACAAAAAGAAGCAGCCGTTCCATTTTTCCGAAAACGTCAAGATTTCGGGAATCGATATCGGCGGGCTATCTATGGAAGACGCGAAAGCCAAGCTCGAAAAAAACCGCCTCAAGGCTGTTGATGATTTTAAGCTGATTATCATAGCCGAGGACAAGAAAGATACATACACCAAGAAGGACTTTACTTATACTTTCGACTACGACACTCCCTTGCAGGAGGCTAAAATATACAGCCTCAAGGAGCAGGACATCTATGACCCGCCCAAGGGTTCCACCGAGCCCAAGGATGAGGGCGAGCTCAAAATGCCCAAGCTCACGCTGGAATATAAGTTCAACAAAAAGTCAGCGGACAAGCTCTCCAAGAAGATAGCAAAAAAGGTTGACAGCGAGCCCGTCAACGCCAAGGTTACTAAGTTCCACCCGTTTTCGGGCGATCGATTCGAGTATAAAGAGGGAGTCTACGGCTTTGACCTCGACGAAAAGGATTTAGCTTCAAGAATCACCAAGTTTATGCGTTCGGGCAAAAAGAAAGAAACCTTAAACGCTACGGGCGAACCGCTCGCTCCGATGATTTCCGTTTCGGACTTGAAGGAGAAGATTGTCGGGCTTTCCACAGCATCCACAACCTCCTATAATACGCCAAACGGCAACATCAATATGGCGACCGCCCTGAAGGCGTGCAACGGTTCAATTATCGAGCCCGGTGATACATGGTCGTTCAACGAGTGCACAGGCGACTCCAACGACCCGAAAAACGGCTATAAAAAAGCTACCGTTATCACCGACCGCAAGCTCGAGGAAGGCTACGGCGGCGGTGTTTGCCAGGCGAGCACCACTATTTTCCAGGCGGGTGTTTTCGCCAATATGGGTATATCCGAGAGGCACAACCATTTCTGGGCGTCGGGTTACGCTCTGTCGGGCGAGGACGCCACGATTGACTACCCGGGGCTCGACCTCAAGCTCACAAATTATACTGACTATCAGATGTTTATCGAATGTCAAATGGAGGGCAGTGTGCTTACCTGCAACATCTACGGCGTTCAGGAGGACTACTACGACAACGTAAAGATGTATACCAAAAACTATGATGTTGTCAAGAAAAAGAACTATTCAACACACACCTACCGTGTTCTTTATCTCGACGGTAAAGTCGTGAGCAAGGATATAATCTGCGAGTCATTCTACAGTCTTAGCAAAGGACACGCCAAACAGGATGAGGACAAGGGCACTTTCCGCACAATGGTTGACGGTACTACCAAGACGGAATCAAAAAAGTCAAATTAAAAAGCTAGATTAATACTTTCAACCGCTCGTTAATTCGGGCGGTTTTCTTTTGCATAAATGCCCCCTTCAGGCGAAAAATAAAAACGGTGATTTTATGATTGAAAGAATCGGGAAGTATACTATGTGCTTTGAGGAACGCCCGAGGGTTACGGGCTGCGGCTCAGCGGCGGGCAAAAAGGAATCTCAGGGACCTCTGAGCAAAAATTTTGACAAGCTTTTTTACGACGCTTATATGGGACAAAAAACTTTTGAGAAAGCTGAGAGTCTCTTGCAGCAGGAGGCTCTTGTTACGGCGCTCAACCGAGCGGGCAAAAAAGCGGAGGATGTGGACTTTGTGTTCGCGGGCGACCTTTTAAACCAGTGTATAAGTTCAAGCTTTGGTGTAAAGGATTTTGACATACCCTACCTCGGTCAGTACGGCGCGTGCTCCACAATGGCTCAGAGCCTGATTATGGCGGCGATTATGGTAGAGAGCGGGGCGGCAAACTGCTCCGCGTGCGTAACCTCGTCGCACTTTTGCACCGCCGAGAGACAGTACCGCTTTCCGCTCGAGTACGGCGGACAGCGCACTCCCACAGCCCAGTGGACTGTCACGGGCTCGGGAGCCTGCGTGCTCGAAAAGCTCGGGAAAACGCCCTATGTCGCAAAGGCAACAGTCGGCAGAATAGCAGATTTCGGCGTGTCCGACCTCAACAATATGGGCGGGGCTATGGCGCCCGCCGCGGCGAATACAATAAGTTCGTTTTTTGAGGATACCGACACCCGTCCGCGCGACTACGACAGAATTTTCACGGGCGACCTCGGATATGTCGGCTCTGGTTGCCTGTACGAGCTTATGGACAAAGAAGGTTACGACATCAGGCGAAACCATAAAGACTGCGGGCTGATGATATTCGACAGGAAAAATCAGGACGTACACTCGGGCGGCTCGGGCTGCGGCTGCGCTGCGTCGGTTCTGTGCTCTACAATCCTGCCTGATATGATTGACGGCAAGTACAGCAACATTCTTTTCATAGCCACAGGAGCCCTTATGAGTCCCACCTCAGCCCAGCAGGGAGAAACTATCCCCGCCATAGCGCATTTGGTGAATATAAGGGTATAAATAAGCGGCTCAGGTTTTTTAACCTGAGCCGCAAAAGCTATCCTGTTATTGCGAAGCTTCTGAGTAGGAAGGTATAAGGCGCTGTGAGAATCGCAAGCATAAGCGCCGCGAAAAGTCTCTGCTTTCTTGTCATATCTTTTTTTCTGAACACAAAGAAGAAGTTGAAACAGAATATCGTCGCGGCGGATAGAAGAATCCCGCTTATTAAAAACGCGTAGGTGTAAGGCGTGACATTTGTCTTGCCATAATCCATAAAGCTCGCTATTCCGCCGAGCAAGGTGTTCGGATTCCTAAAAGAAAGAGGAAGCTCGCTTACTATCAATGACAAAGCGAAAAGATAAATTATCCCCACAAGGTCAGCGGCGAAGCCCAGACCGTATACCGCGAAAATCTTTCTTATATAAAACTTAAAGTCGAGCCTTTTGAAAACAATCAGAATGATTATGAGAAGCACAAGCGAATCAATCACAAAGTTCCCGATAATCGAAGCGCCCCAGAACCACGGTGTGAGCCCTATCAGAAAAAACGGCGGAAAAATCATATTGTAAAGTTTATAATCCTTTTTCATTATATTCACCAGCCTTTGTCAAAGAGCGTTTCGGTCTTACTGCCGTCCTGAGCGGTTCTGTAAAGATTATCGTCTCTGTCGTTAAAGTAAACCCACTTATCGCCGAAGATGTATAGATATACTGCCTTGTTGCCGCAAAGCTTTTGGACTTTGTTTGTCTTGAGATTCAAGCGGTAAATTCCGCCCTCGTCTGAGCCGATAAAAAGCTTGCCCTTATAGTATTCATAATTGAAATATTCGTTATTTTTTCTATGCTTGCAAAACACTTCCGAGAAGTTGTCGTTTACATTATAAATGACATATTGACTGTTTTGGTCACGCACAATAATTATTTTGCCGTCGTATTCTCTCAGCTCGTAGTCCCATAGCCCGTCAGAATCTATTATATCAAAATCTATTATGTTATCCTTGAGCTTTTGCTTAAAAAGGCATTTGTGAGTTTTCAGGTCAACCTCTTTGATGTACATATCCTTGCTGAGATAGATAACCGTGTCGTCGTCGGTTTCGGTATAAAGCGTCCAATAATATTCATCTTCATCATCGTCATATTTCTCATCTGTGTCCTTTTTGCGGTACAAATCCTTTATTTCGTTGTCAATGTCGAAGTCGTTATCATCGTCATCGAGTTCTTCTTCATAGTATTCGTCGTCCATGGGCTTAGGCTTTATGCCCTTGAAATAATCGTCAATTGAATTGTATTCGTCAGTGATGTATCTAGCACCGCTTTCCGAGATTTCGTATATGCCTGATTTTTGTAATTGCTCGCTTTTTGCCTGAAAATTATAATACAGCTTTCCTTCCCTAAAGCCTATGTTATCGTATGAATCCGTGTCGCCGCTTTTTTCGTCGAGTTTCTCGTTCATATAGAAATATCCGCTCGGCGTTATGCCCGTACGAACAAACCAAAGTGAACCCGTATAGCACGCCGCCAGCATAACGAAAAGCAAGAGTATCAAAACTACGGTTTTTGCTTTTTTCACAACGTCACCGCCCTGTAAATAACTATAAAATAATAATATCAGTATATGTGAACAAAGTCAATTTTTTATCGGCTAAAAATCGAGTCCGTATTTTTCAAAAATCACTTTTCAAACACTTCATATTGTGATATAATTAGATTATCTATGAGGTGTTTTTATGTTTAAGAGGATTCAACGCATTGACGACAAAGTCATCGACAACATCGTCAAGTTTCGCTCTCCTGTTAAAAATAAAATAATGATAGCATTTTCCTCGGCGGGCAACCTCGGTGTAATCTGGTTCGCCATCTGCCTGCCGTTCTTGATTTACGCTCCCTCAAGGCTCACGGGCGTCAACATTATTTTCTCACTCGCCCTTACCGAGTTTATCTGCGAGCTTTGTCTGAAGCACATCGTCAGACGCGAGCGTCCGTCAAACTATCTTGCCGACGAGGAACAGCTGATTCACAGACCGAAGTACTATTCCTTCCCGTCGGGACACACGGCGGCGTCGTTCTGCGTAGTGGCAACCGCGCTTTTGAGATGCAGGTTCTATTTTGTCATCCCGATTTTTATAATCGCGGTGATGATAGCGCTCTCCAGGGTGTATCTTCGTGTGCATTATCTTTCCGACGTAGCGGTCGGCGCGGTGCTCGGATTCATCTGCGGCTGCGCTGCTGTGGCGATTTTTAATCAGATTGTGCTGTCGCTTTCTTAAATTAACCAAACATTTTTAATTTTCAGGCTTACGTTTTGTAAGCCTGATTTTGTTTTTATTTCCTGAGGGCTGTTGACACGCTGATTATACAGTTTGTAATAATATTTTTTATGTTATTTTCAATAAAGAATATTGTGGAAAACTCTGCGGAGAATGTTGAAAGTTAAAAAATTACGAAAATCACAGCGATAAACATTTGCTTTTGATATGGTTATTAACACTTTCAACAGAGTTTTCCACATTTTTATTTGCTGATTAGAAAATTACAGATAGTATATTTCTCTCAAAAAAATAAAAAAACGCCCTTTAATTCCACAGCGAAATTAACGGTTAAAAGAATGTAATATTTATGTAATTTTTTGTAAGGATATATCATAAATATAGTCGGGGTGATAATCCTTATGAAAAAGAATTCTTTACTTATATCCGAGATTTTCGGTTTTTTTGTCATCTTTTTTACAGCGGTTTTTCTCTGGAATATTTACGAGCTTTCGGGCAAAGCTACTCCCGCGGTGATTTTCGGCGCAGTCAACGGCAGCGTATGGGAAAAGGCGAAGTGCCTGTCAATCTCCTACGCGCTGTACGCTATTATCCAGATTTTCTGTGTAAAGCCGTCGTTTAAGCAGTTTGTAGCGGCTAAGGTCATAAGTCTCTGCACCGCTCTGACAATGTTTATTGTAACGGACTACTGCTTGGATTATGATTTGCCTATACTCGGGGTAGCTGTGCTCTCGGGATTATTATGTTCATATTTGTTGACATGTTCATCTCTGAATCTGCGTTCCCTTTTTGCGCCAATGTGCTTTTTGCTCCTGCTGATATTTATGATGACGTTCACTTTTACAGCGTTTACCCCAAAGCTCAGGATATTTTGTGACCCGTATACGGGCTATTACGGGGTAATTCCGCCGTCGTTCGATATGGGCGCGGTGAGCCTCGGCTCATAAAATTTATTATATTGTCTTTAAATAATTATGGTTGTGGCTGTCTTTGGTATACTATACTAGATATTGTGTGTTTAAGGACAAATAAAATTATGGATGATAATAAAAAGAATAAAGACGACGTAATATTCGGTCGAAATCCCGTGAGTGAGGCTGTGCGCTCGTCAAGAACAATAGATAAAATCCTCGTAGCCAGAGGCGACAGAAGCGGCGCTGTGGTAGGTATACTCGCCAGAGCAAAGAAGAAGGAAATTCCCGTAAAAGAGGTTGACGTCAAAAAGCTCGATTTTTTATCGGGCGGAGCTAACCATCAGGGGATAGTCGCTCTGACCGCTGTCAAGGAGTACGCCTCGGTCGAGGATATCCTTGCTCTTGCCGAAGAGAGAGGGGAACAGCCTTTTGTAATTGTATTGGATGAAATTGAGGACCCGCACAACCTCGGCGCGATTATTCGTACAGCCGAGTGCGCGGGCGCTCACGGGGTGATTATTCCCAAACGCAGGAGCGCGGCTCTGAGCTACGCCGTAGGCAAAGCCTCGGCGGGAGCTGTAGAGTATGTTCCCGTTGCCAGAGTTACAAACATCTCAAACACATTGGACAAGCTCAAGAAGCGCGGGCTCTGGGTTTACGGCGCCGATATGAACGGCACGGATTACAACAGCTGTGATTTCGCGTCGGCTGTCGCCTTGGTTATCGGCAACGAGGGCAAGGGCATCAGCCGCCTTGTGCGCGAAAAGTGCGACGAAATTGTTTCTATCCCGATGAAGGGCAGGATAAGCTCCCTAAACGCATCTGTAGCTGCGGGAGTTTTGATGTACGCGGTATCATCTAAGAGAGGGTGACACAATGAAGATTAGAAAGAATTTTGAAAAGAAAAACACAGAAAAAAAGAATACGGAAAAAGCCACGGAAAAGAATATCGAAGAGTCACAGAAAATTGATATATCGGCGCAGGTTTCCGCGGACGAAGAGAGTGAAAAGAACTTCAGGCTCGAGCAGATTCTTGCCGAAACACGCTTTATCTCTGAGCAGGACGCAATGCGCAAAGCCGCCGAGAAATACGGCGCGCGTCCCCATATGGATGAAATTTTTTCAAACGCCGATAAAAAAGTACGCCTGACAAACAGCAATCCTCTCGACCTCGACAAGGAGGAAGAGGAGAAAAAGGAAGCCAACGCTATTCAGGGAGAGAAGAACGCCACCACAATGCAGGCAGAAATTATGATGGAGACGTTCGAGAACGACAACAACGTTGTAAACCTCACTCCCGAAATTCCCGAGGGCACCAAGGTTGCCGAGGACGTCATAGAGGACAGCCCCGAGCTCTCCGAGGTTGACCCCGAAATCGGCTCAATGTTCGGCGCCGGCGACAACTCCTTTGATATTCTCAGGAACAAGTCCGCTAACAAAGAGCAGGGCGCGGGCAGCTACGAGAAGAAGTTCGGCGTGAAAAAGCCGTCTCCCGACGCAAAGACCGTCGAGTCCAAGGTTCCTGTCTACAAGACCGAGAGCGATGTTGACGAAATCCACCTCAAGGCGGGACGTTTCTCTCAGGTTGTAAGGGGAGAGTACGAGCACTATCTGCGCTCCAAGAACCCGTCCATCTCCGAGGTTATCAAAACCGAGATGGCCAAGGTTGAGGAAGTCCGCGAAACAGGCGACACCCGCTCCAAAAAGGAAAGACTGCTTTCGGCTGTTGTCGGATTTTTCTCCAATGAAGATTATGACGATTCCGACGTTCCCGTAAGCCAGGTCGTTACCGTTGAGGATTACGGCGGCGACGAGGACACCAAGAGCATTCTCTATGAACTGAATCTGAACATAAGAAAGCTGTTTATACGCGGCGTAATAATGGGAATAGTGACGTTTTTACAGCTCATTGTTACTCTTGTCATAGGCTTTTGGGCAGAGCCCATCGCGAAGGCTATGCCGTACGCTCCCATAGCGTACGCTATTGTTAACCTGCTGTTCGCGGGAGCGGTTATCTTCCTGAATCGTATCACAATCTTCTCGGGACTTACGCCTCTCGCAAAGCTAAAGGGCAACTCAGACACAGCCCTCGCCGTCGCTGCCATTGGTATGGGCATACAGGCGATTGTGTCGCTGTTCAGACTTGGCGGTGTTACAAAGTTTGAACTCAACTTCTACAGTATCGTTGTTACTTTTGGGTTCCTGTGCAACTGCATAGGCAAGCTGATGATGGTGCTGAGGGTTAAAGACAACTTCAAGTTTATTTCCGGCGAGACTCCCTCGCACGCGGTGAAGATTTACACCAACGAGGAAATCGCCAAGAAGATGATGAGCGGCACCCTCAACGACCGTCCGATTATAGGCTATCAGCACAAGACGAGGTTCCTCTCGAACTTCCTGCGTATCTCCTACGCTCCCGACCCCAGCGAGGATTTGGCGGGCAAGATTGCCCCTGTTACCGTAATATGCTCACTTTTGGTCGCGATAATCTACGGCGTTATGAATGTGTCGTTTACGGGAGCTGTCGATACCCTCGCCGTAATGACAGCGGTAAGTATTCCTATTTGTACGCTTTTGGCTGTGAACCTGCCTATGCGTATGATGTGTAAAAAGCTCAACAAAAACGGCGCTATGGTCGCGGGCTATCCATCCGTAAAACAGTTTTGCGACACCAACGCGGTTATGATAGATTCCAACGACCTCTATCCCGAGGGTTCCGTTAAGCTCGACGGCATAAAGACCTTTGCAAACCACCGTACCGACGAGAGCGTTCTTGCCGCGGCGGCAGTGCTCAGGGAAGCCCAGAGCCCGATGGCGACAGTATTTAACCAGACTATGCTGGAGGATGACAAGGGCGTTAAGCTTCCCGAGGTTGAGTCCGTGCTCTACGAGGACACAATGGGGCTCGTGGGACGTGTGGACGGCGAGCGAATTCTTGTCGGCAACCGCACGCTTATGCGTAAATATAATATTGAAACTCCCTCTGAGGATTACGAGGAAAAATACCTCATCGAGGGCAGACAGATTACATACCTCGCGCAGTCGGGTGAGCTAATCGCGATGTTCGTAACGACCTACACACCCGACCCCGAAATCATCAAGGCTCTGCGCAAGGGCGAACAGAGAGGGCTCAGCTATCTCATCCGTACAACGGACTGCAACATATCAGCCGAGCAGATTGCCGAGGACTTCGGACTGTTTCTGCGCAGTATCAAAATCCTGCCGACAGGTCTCGGCAACGTATGCAAAGAGGCGCAGTCACAGACTGAGGAGAAGTCCCGAGCGTATCTCGGTACACGGGGAAAAATATCCTCAATGGTGCAGGGTATCGCGGGCTGTGTGCACATCAAGAGCAACATCTCGCTTGCCATCGTGATTCAGCTTATCGCTATGATACTCGGCTTGCTGCTTGTCGCCACACTGTGTCTGTACGCGACAACAGCCGTACTCGGCACGGTACAGATTATGACATACTGCCTGTTCTGGGCAGTCGCGGCGCTCTTGTCGCCGCTCATTTGGAGGTCGTAATTCAGTGGTAAGTAGGAAGCTCATTTTCGTCCCCCTTGCTAAAGGGGGAAGCGCAGCGCAGCGAAGCAGGGGGATTATTTTAGAGTTTTATCCCCCCCTGATTATCTCCTGCGTCGATAATCTTCCCCCCTTAATATAAGGGGGGCTACGCGGACAAAAAGGAGGATGATACTATGCTAATCGCACCGTCACTTTTATCCTGTGACTTTTCAAAATTCGGCGAGGAAATCAGCCGTATGGACAAGGCGGGCGCCGACTATATGCACTTGGACGTTATGGACGGACACTTTGTGCCCAACATCACATTTGGAGCTCCCGTTATCAAGTACGTGAGGAGTTTTACCGAAAAGCCCTTTGACGTTCATCTGATGATAAGCGAGCCGCTGAGGTATATCGACGACTTCTGCGACGCCGGCGCTGATATAATCACATTTCACATCGAGAGCGACTCGGACGTTGCGGAGACGATTCAGAAGATAAAATCCCGCGGAGTAAAGGCGGGGCTTGTGGTTAAACCCAAGACGGATGTTGAAACGGTTTTTCCCTATCTTGACGAGCTCGATATGGTGCTCATTATGACGGTGGAACCCGGGTTCGGCGGTCAGAGCTTTATGGCGGATATGCTCCCCAAGGTAAGGGCTCTTAAAGCTGAGATAACACGCCGAAACCTCGACGTGCTGATTGAAGCCGACGGAGGAATTTCAGAAAAAAACATCGCGCTTTGCGCCGAAGAGGGCGTTGACGTTGCCGTAGCGGGAACAGCCGTGTTTAAGGCCGAGAATCCTGCCGAAGCAATAGCAAATTTGAAGAAATAATTAATCGTGCCCCGTTTTATAGGGGCACTTTTTCTTTTGCGCATTACAATTGTGTAACTTTACTTGCTCTAATCATAATTGTGTATTAGAATTATAATGTTAATTTATATGTATTTATAAAGAATCGGGAGGTGGAAATATGGCTGATTTTAAAGAGTACGTTGAAAATCTGCCTGACTATAACGTCTTTGAAGATAACCCAACTCCCGAGCCTCCCATACAGGATATTCCAAGAAAACGCCGCGTGCGCAAAAGACGCGACATAAATTCCCGCAGTCCGCTCGACTATAACGACGGATTTGGAATTTATGTTGAACGCAAAACAAGGGGTCACGATTACCTTACTGTATTTTGGTTCCCGATTCTCATTTTGTGGCTTGAGTTTTCACTGCGTATCGGCTGCGGCGAGGACTTTGGTTTCAACAGTATTTTGTACACGGGAGCGTTTTCGATGGTGTTCGCCTGTGTATTCACGGTGATTTGCACATTCGGCGGACGTGTGTTTAACCTTGTGCTCAGCAATTTCTTTACAATTGTTCTGACAATGTGGTTTGTGATTCAGCTGCTTTATCACTCGGCGCATAACACATTTATGAGGGTGAGCGAGTTTACGGACCTTGACTGGGACAAGCTGTTTTCGGGTATAGGCGATAAAATAGGGATATTCATTGTAATGTTCGTTCCGTTCTTGTTCAGTATAATAATCGGTTGGAAGGTCTTTACGTTCAGACGTATCAGAATCCCCGCGAAAATCTCGCTGATTCTCGTTGCGGTTCTCCTTCACCTCTCCGCGGCTACAATGGTGTCGCTGAGCAAAAACAACCCATATATTGACACGAGCTACAACCTTTACAACAAAGAATTCAAGATAAACGAGTCAGCCGACAGGTTCGGTATTCTGACCACCCAAAGGCTCGACATCACGGATATGTTTACTAAAAAATAATTTTGTATATTGTAAAACCCGTGTCGTAATGATAAAATTATTCACAAGGTGATAATATGCGAAATTTTATGTATAAAATATCTGCGTTTATGGAGGGACGTTACGGTTCCGACGAGCTGAACATAGCGCTGATTGTACTGTCTGTTATTGTTTCAATAGTAAGCAGGTTTGTTTTCAACATACCCGCCCAGCTTATTCTGGCTTTTGTGTCAATCGGGCTGCTCGGGCTCGCGGTATTCAGATTTTTGTCTACAAACCTTTACAAGCGCAGCGCCGAAAACCAAAAGTTTAAGCCTGCTTTTAAGGCTGTAACGGGCTGGTTCAGCCTGACATATAAAAAGTTCCGTGACGGCAGAACCCACCGCTACTACAAATGCCCCGCCTGCAAAGCGCAGCTCAGAGTTAAAAACGTAAAAGGCACACACACTATCCGTTGTCCCAAATGCGGAAATAAGTTTGAAAAAACTATAAGGTAGGAAAAACTATGGATAAACTTTGGCTTGTGATTCCCTGCTATAACGAGGAGGAAGTTCTTCCCGAAACATCAATGCGTCTTTACAAGATTATGTCGGATATGATTGCCGACAAAAAGATTGACCCGCTCAGCAAGATAGCCTTTGTAAACGACGGCAGCAAGGACAATACATGGAACCTTATCGAGAAGTACCACAAGAATCTCGATATGGTTGTCGGCATTAACCTTTCACGAAACAAGGGACATCAGAACGCGCTTATCGCGGGCTTGACCGTTGCCAAGGATTATGCTGATATGGTTATCACTCTTGACGCTGATTTGCAGGACGACATCACGAAAATCCCCGAGTTTGTGGATAAATACTACGAGGGCAACGACGTTGTCTATGGCGTGCGCAATAATCGCGACACCGACACGGGCTTTAAGCGCGGTACCGCTCAGGGCTTCTATAAGTTTATGCGTATGCTCGGCGTTGATATAGTCGATAACCACGCCGACTACCGCCTTATGAGCAAGCGCGCGATGGAGGGGCTTTTGCAGTACGAGGAAGTCAATGTTTTTCTGCGCGGAATCGTTCCCCAGATTGGCTACCCCAGCGCAATAGTCGAGTACAAGCGCAACGAGCGCCTCGCGGGTGAGAGCAAATATCCGCTAAAAAAAATGCTCGCGTTTGCCTTTGACGGAATAACCTCGTTCTCGGTAAAACCGCTGAGAATTTCACTGGTTATGGGCGTTGTTTCCTTTATCGTGGCGATAATCTTCCTGATTTACTGTCTGGTACGCTTTTTCATCGGTCAGACAGTCAGCGGCTGGGCAAGCCTCAGCGTGTCGATTTGGGCGCTCGGTGGACTTCAGCTTTTGATGATAGGAATTGTCGGCGAGTACATAGGCAAGATTTACCTCGAAACCAAGCGCCGTCCCAAGTTCATCATCGAGAGTGTACTTTACAAAGAATTTTAAGTCAAATAAATTCGGAGTCCGCAAGGGCTCCTTTCAAGTCCGGTCACTTAAAACAGCGCAAAAAATAAGCTACCCGAAATGGGTAGTGAAGTAGACTGACGATGTGACCTGTGTTCATCTTTCGGAAAAGTACTGCCTCGCTTGTGAAATCAGTTCATAGCTAAAAAGCGGACTAAACCCAACGGCGGGAAAACGGTCACGTAGGACCGTTTTCTTATTCCGCCTTTCAAGTCCGGTCACTAAATCAGCACAAAAAATATGCTACCCGAAATGGGTAGCATATTTTTTGGTGCTGGTGACCTTGAAAAGTGGCTTAAACAGTAGCTTTTCAAGGCGTGACAGCAAATTTGACAGTATTTCGTCAATATTTTATGCGATAGCGAGGTTATTTGCTTTCATATAATCGTCAGCTACAGCAAGATGTTCGTTGCGGTATTTTTCAAATACGGAACAGTATGTATTGAGCGTGATATTAATATCAGTGTGTCCGAGAATATTCTGTAAAACCTTTGCGGGCATACCTGATTCAATACACCTTGTGGCGTATGTGTGTCGGAGGGAATGTAAATCAACTTTTCCGTAAACGCTGTTGTCAATGATTGTAAAATCTTCAACAGCTTTAGAATATGAATAGTTTACCTGATTAGTGGTGATTAGCTTGTCATTACTCGATTTGAATAATAAACCGCTTTCTTTATCGCCTATACAATCACTAAGAAATTCGGCAACATCCTCGTTAACATAAAGCAATCTCATACCCGCTTCGGTTTTGGTTTCATTTACAGTTGATGTACCATATTCACCTCTTGAAACTGTTTTACTGACACTAACAGTGTTTTCTACAAAATCAATATCTTCAACTTCAAGGGCGCAGCATTCACCAATTCTCATTCCTGTAAACATTGATAAAAGCATTATTTCACTGTACTGAATATCCTCGGTTTTGAGTATATTTAACAGCTTAATCTGCTCGTTTATCGTTAATGCCCTGACAGGGATATGCTTTTGCTTTGATTTTGGTCGTCTCATATCACACATAGGACTTATTTCTATTATACCTGTACGAATAGCCTTGTTGAACACCGAGCCAAGAAGCTGATACATCTTGTTTATACTGGATTGCGAATAATCCAAACACCCCGAAAAGAAAGTAATAACATCTTCTTCGGTTACCTCTTTTATCTCTTTATCTGAGATAGAGGAAAGCATTTTTAAGGTGGCTCTCTTGTGGTCATAACTGCTCTGCCTGATTTCGTTTAACATTAATTGTTCTTCAATCATCTTGTCGGCAAGGTCGTAAATTGTCATAGGTTTAGGCTTTTTCGGATTATGAAGATTACCCGCTTGCGCTTGAATATGTAATTCTCTGATTTTATCCTTAACAGTTTTTTCTGTTTTACCGTAAACAGTTTTACGAATCTTCTCACCGTCAATCAACAGAGTAACCTGACCTGCAAAGCGGTTGCGGTTTTCAATATAATAGATTGAACCGTCACCATGTGGAAGTTTATATTTACTTTGTTTTGTGTCTTTAGTTTTCATTGTCCGTCCTTTCTTTTCTAAAGACACTGAAACGGATTTTCAACCACTTTTATTGTACTGAAAACCCGCTTCATAGTCAATAGTTAATTATGCTCTGCGTTTGCTCGACCATACCAGGAAGGCGTGTTCTTCTACTTTCATAGCGCGCCCTACTCTTATAAGCGGAAAATCGTATCGTAACATAAGTTGTCTTGCCGTCGGCAAGGAACAGCCGAGAGCCTTTGCCACTTCTTTGGTGCTTAAGAATTTAATATCCATAATTACCTCCGTTAGAGCTTGCTGTCGTCAAACCAATAGGCTTGGAACAATACATCATCATTAGTCAAGAATCTTCCTTGAGCATTCTTGCTTATCAAATCAGCGGCGTCTACCTTATCTAGTACGATCTCAGAAAGCACATTGTCTGCTCTTCCGCAGATTCTGACATCGGAGTTATTGACCACGACACCGGGTATCACGTCTCTGGATGGCCTTTGAGTAGATAAGAAAGCGTGAATTCCCATAGCTCTCCCGAGGCGTAGTATGGTTGAAAGAGATGCTTCAATCACAGAAACTAACTCTTTCTGTTTTTTGTCTAAACCGGATTTCTCAGTTACCTCGGCTAACTCGTCACAGGCAAAAATAATACGGTGTAGATTTTTTCGTAATTTATGATTGTATTCATCAATATCCTTACAGTCCGAGTTCGAAAGAAGTGCTTTTCTGCGGTGAAGTTCGATAACAATTTCGTCCAGTTTATTTTTCAAATCATTTTTATCGGTGATAAAGATGCATTTATCGTGGTTGTGCCATACTCTTGGAAAATCCACTCCGCCTTTAAAATCGGCAATATAAACTTTCGCTCCCTTTTTCAACGATTGCATAAGTAAAAGTTTTAAAAGAATCGTCTTACCTGAACCGGTGCTTCCTGCAAGCAAAGCATGTGGTGTTACCGCGAGATTTACCTTTACTTCGCCTGTATAGGTTTCGCCCAATGCTAATTCAAAGTTTTTGTAAGGTAAATATGAGTCATCCCATTCGATAAAGTCAGGTAGAATATTCTCGCCAGATGCGGCAGTAATCACAATGTATTTCTTCCCGTGTTCCTTAATATCAGTGATATTAAGATTTAAGCCTGATTCAATAAACTCTCGTTTATCTTGCCACTGTGATAAAGGTATACTGCTCACATTTCTGAACGTAAGATAATATGTACCGTTTTCAATTTTTTTATCCATTAATAGAGGCGTTTCACCTACATGAGAAACAAACCCGATGCGAATAAAACAGCGCATCATCTTTCCTGCGCCCATTGGCTTGCCTTTATAATATGTAAAGCCAATTAGAACACCTACCGTTATTAATGTGAACAACCATTTTTTACCAAACCCATTAGGTGAATTATCAAGGCTGATAAAGCACCTAATTGAAAGACAAACAGCAATATATATGAATGAAACAATTAGTAATCGTTTATCCTTTGCTATATTTTTTATTCCATTAAAAAGATAGTATAATTGGGCGCGATAACGCCAAGAGTCAATCATATTTTGTTTTTGCTCAGTGATCATATTGAGGGCACTCTCCTTTGTTAAGGTTGTATCGCTGAATACTGCCGTCATAATTAATTATCTCAATAGTATCTATACGTTCTTGGAAAGCATCATAATTTCTCTTTGATATTTTTAAAGTATCATTATATTGCATATAATGCTCTAGTCGAGATGTTATAAATACCTTCGTATAGCAAGCAACCCTGTCATTATATCTAGCTGGCAGCATCATAGGATAACCATCAAGATAGCAGAGCATTTCCGTGACAGGAAGTTGCCCCTCAAACTCCTCGAAAACAAGCACATCTTCTCCGTGATATGAGTCGAACTTCATATTTCGTCTATCATAATTTGTAATTCGGCATATATCTTTCGCAGGGAACTCCTCATATATCCTTCGTGTTTTGTCTACACCCATTGGTGCAAAAATATAGGTAACAATAACATTACGATATTTGCTTTTATACTTTTGTGCAAGAAATGCTTGCCTAGCTGTATCAATGTTGTTTGCCTTCATAAGTTGCTTGGGATGAGCATCAATAATGTCGGCAGTGGAAGAACCTGCCTTAAGTTCTTCGATTATCTCCTCCATGTCACTCATTCTGGAAAGAAAGCTATCTTCAGGGAGTTCTCCAAACTCCCTGTAAGAACCTTCAATGCTTGTCTCCGCTTTGGCGGTATCAGCCCATTTGCCTTCCTTTAGTATGTAGTCACGGTTGTCGGAAGGACTTCCAAGCGCTTTTTCGATATGTGCTTTTGGAAAACGCTTCTGAAGCGTCGAAAACCGTCGTGCTGAGCGGAACACAACATATATATGTATATGTTCCGTCCCATTTTCACCTATCTCACGGCAAAAGCAAGCGTATATTATCCTGCTCTGAGCAAGTGTTTCAGTGATTCTGTCTTCTGTATAGCCGTGCTCATCTGGGTTGTTGATAGTTATCTGAGCAGCCTTTATTTGTGTATCTTTCATACTGATACCTCCTCGTTATTGTAGTGGAAAAATAAGTGTGATTTTTGCGAAAAATGCGCCTAAGGTAATACTGTGCTTAGGCGCTGCCGAGGCAGTCGGCAGCCCGATAGGGGCTGCACGCCAACCTCAGCAGTACAATCGAGCAATCACTTATTCGACACAGCACGAATGCCCTTAGCTGTTGCCTTGATCTGATGACCATTGGGCGTCCAGTACAATGATAGTTGCAGCCCTTCAAGCACAATGGGCTCGAATGACTCAGGCTCCGCCATCAGACACTCGCCGTCTATACGCACCGATATCTTTTCCATTTGATGCTCGGGCAATGCGATTTCGTACTTGAAACCCATAACTTCATCTGACACTCGGTGCCCATCTCGATACTCGTATACTGGCTTAATTCCTACAAGGAATAGCTTTTTGCCCACGCTTCGCGGGTCGATTATTAATTCACTCAGGTTCAACATAGTTGAAGCCTCCTTCAAAATTTTATTTGAAAGTTCATCCGGATTCCTTTCAATTATATTTTAGCCTTTTGTACATTTCTTTGCGTTTGGAATTTGCGACAAGTCATCATACTAAAAACTCAGTATTTAAGCCGTTTTTTACCTTGAAACATACATTAAAAATGCAAACAATGCATTAGAATGTACAAAATATATTTTTGCTCAAAAAAGAAACATATGTGCTTGATTTTAATTATTTACTGTGATAAAATAATATTGGAGGTAAGAAAAAATTTAAATATACAATACTAAAAAAGCGGTATGTTTAATGATGTATCGCTATACAAAAGCTTATTATTAATGGCACATTTAGGTGTCATCAGATGCTTTTTATAAGCAGAAAAATAACAATTTAAAAAGCAGTTATCCTTATCTAAAATATCTATACTTAACCGATTGTAGATATTTCTAGAAAGGAGGTGGTCAATATGAATGGATCATTTGTTATACTTTATTCTTTTTTTGTATTCAACTTGAAAAATTCAATTACTATCGACCGCCACACTTCTGTTAAGTATAATTTCAGAAGTAGGTAGCTGACTTAAGTGCATAGTAATTTTTTTGAAATTACTGTTAGCACTTACAACGATAAAAAAGAAAAGCAATACTCTGTCGCACCGTTTTTTCAGTTGCTTTCGTCTTTAGCTTCACCAATTTCAAAAGAAACTGAATTATATAATGAAGTTAAAAACATAGTAAACAATTTTGGAAAAACTAAGGCGAGTAACTTGCTAAAAACCCAAAAGCAGATTTGTTTTGTCAAGAATATTATTGAAGGTTCGAGTAAACCAAACATATCAAATCTTGACATCTCTTTATTTGTTATTCTTGCGATAGAAAATCAATACAGCAATAATTCGTTATCAATTGAAAGAATTAATAAGAAGTATTGTTTAGATAGGAATGATTATAGACGCCAAATCGCGAAACTTCAAAACCTGAATTTTTCAGTTTATAAGTTTAGCGAAAAGGAATTCTATGATCAACTTCCTGTTTTTGATTATCTATATCAAGATGGATTGTATATTGATTATAAGTTTTCCGATTTCTTTAATGGATTAATTTTGGCGAGCGGTAAAACATATATGTTGCCGTTTTCTATGTTAACTTCACAAAGAATTGAAAGGAATGCTATTTATTCCTTAGGACAACTTTTTTTATCCATAAACAATTCATCCCAAAAACAAATTAAAAGCGATGAATTTTATGAATTTGAAACCACATTTTCATTAAAGGATTTTTATGAATTTTGCGGAATTGAATTTAAGGATTATAGATTAGATAGTTTAAAGGATTACACTTTTGATATGCTTAACGCTTTTATTACAAATTTTGATATAAAAAGCATAAAAATTGGTGCTCAAAAAGTATTCGGATATAATGAATTCTTGCCTCCTTCGAATCAACTTTTTGAAGCCAAAAAGTATTTCAAAAGCAAAAAAATCTTTTTTAATTCGATTCTTTCAATTATATTTGAACAAAAAGATTTGCCAGATGTATAGTTGTTCTATGCATCAAAAAGCCCTTCTCGTTTGCTGCGGGAAGGGCTTTAATCGTTACAAATAAGATGTTCCAATCTTTTTGTAAATCTTATACAAAAAAGCTTGTTGAAATTTGTGTAGATTTTTTTGAATATTTATGATATGATTAAAATGCCAACAAATACAAATTAATATTGTACAGTGGTAGTATAGCTATTACTATAATTTGTACCTTGAAACAGAAGTGTTCTTTCTATTATGAAAAAACACCGCTTTCCTTATTGGAACACTCTGTTTATAGTATTATTATAGGATAGACTGTACTGATTTGTATTTGTTTGGCGACAATCGAGCGTGTGTTTTATAGCGTACGACTTCGGTTGTGCGCTTTTTTTAATGCAAGATTAAAGTGTTGCAAATCCAAAAGGGTATAACAAGGAGGATTTCTAATGAGAGTAATCAAAAAACCTATCAGCATGTTGCTGACATTGCTGCTTATGCTGTCGGTAGTCGCAGTTGCGCCGATTACTGCGGGAGCGTTAACGGATGGCGATTATGAATATACGGTTGACAGTAATGATAAAGCTACTATTACAAAATATAACGGTACTGCAACAAATGTTGTTATCCCTGATACGCTTGATGGTTATCCTGTTACAGAATTAGGAAACGCAGCCTTTGCAAGATGTTCAACAATAACAAACATATCAATACCCGATAGCGTTACAAGCTTAGGGTATGCGGTGTTTTGGAATTGCACAAACCTTAGAAGTATAGTAATTCCGGATAGTGTACGCAGATTAGGGATTGAGATGTTTTATAAATGCGTAAATCTTACCAGTGCTACTATTTCGAATAATCTTACAAGTATTGGTGATAATGTTTTTTCAAATTGTACCAGTCTTGTTAGTGTAACAATTCCCAACAGCATTACAAGTATAGGGAATCAAGCATTTGAGAATTGCCAAAGTTTAACAAGCATAACAATACCCAGAAGTGTTTCGACTATAGGAACAAATGTGTTTTATTACTGTCCCGTTACAATCCGCGGATATTCAGGTTCCTACGCGCAAACTTACGCTTCAACAAACAGCATACCCTTCACGTTAATTTCCGACCCAAACACAAGCATTTACTCATATTCTGTTTCCAACGGCAACGCTACAATAACAGGTTATTCTGGTTCTGGCGGTGCGGTAGAGATTCCGTCTACACTTGACGGCTATCCTGTTACAATTTTAGGATGGGCATCTTTTTTAAATAACACAAGTCTTACGAGTGCAACAGTTCCTGACAGTGTAACAATTATCGGGAGTAGTGCATTTCAAAATTGCACTAACCTTACGCAAATAATTATTCCAAACAGCGTTACGAGCATGGGTAACTGGACGTTTCGAGGGTGTACAAGTTTAAATAATTTTATAATTCCTGACAGTGTTACAAGTATAGGAAATTGCATATTTTATGATTGTTTAAGCCTTTCGAGTATATCAATCGGCAATAACATTACCAGTTTTGGAGAAGAAGCATTTAGCGGTTGTTCGACACTTAATAATATAACAATACCAAACAGTGTAGAGAGTATAGGCGCAAACGCAATTCCAAGTACCACGACAATCTACGGCTATGATTCCTCAACAGCCGATACATACGCTTCAACAAATAATATTAGTTTTGTTCCGATTGTTGATATGAATAATGGCAGTGGTTACGCTGAAGCTCTGCTCGACTCAACCCAGACAGTCGAGTCCGACGGCAACGGTTTCGGTTTAGACAAAACGACATATAACAACATTGAGCTGCTCGGCGTGCAGAGCAAAACATCAAGCACAAAGGACATTAGATATGTAGCTGTTCTTAATGAAGGCATTGTTAAAGAAGCCAACACGGTTGGCGGCGATATAGCAGACTACGGCTTTGTCGTAGCAAAATGCTCGGCGACCACTACAGCCGCGGCGACAGAAAATAATATAAAAAATGTGACAAAAGGCACCGCGAATACAGTATTCGTCAGCTGCAAAGGAACATCCAACAACCTCTGTGGAGATTACGGTGTTTGCGACGATTCCTCAACAAAATATAAATACGTCACGATGACAATCAATGATGTGGACGAGTCTCAGGGCTTTGCAGTACGCTTCTTTGTTCAGACAAAGTCTGGCAGAGTTTATTACGCTAACTACAACGGCGACTACACAGGCTGCGTAACCAGCTACAGCGGACTCACAAGCACTGTGGCGTAAGGAGGCAGAGCGATGAAGTTTTTATATACTAAACCCGAAATAAAAGTCGAAGAGCTTACAAAACGAGACGTGCTCTGCGCGTCATCCGAAGTTCCAAACGAGGTCGAAAACTACACCCTCCTTAAAGAGGTGTGGGATACTCTTACAAATTCATTCTAAACAGCCTGAGAGGAGGAATTACCAATGAAAAAACTTAAAAGACCTATAAGTATACTGCTCGCGCTATTGCTTATGCTGTCGGTGATTGCGATTGCGCCGATTTCCGTTGGTGCGCTGACATCGGGTGATTATGAGTATACCGTTTCAGGGAACAATGCTACTATTACAAAATATAATGGTACAGCGGCTACAGTAACTATCCCGTCTACGCTTGGAGGAAAAACTGTTACAGCTATAGAACAACAAGCATTTCAAGCTTGCCCAAACGCAACAAGTATAACTATTCCTAATAGTATTACAACTATTGCAGGTTGGGCTTTCCAATATTCCCCCAAGCTATCTAGTGTAACAATCCCAAGTAGTGTAACCAGTGTGGGAAAAGGTATGTTTGCTGGTTGCTCGAGTCTCACCGAAATAAATGTGGCTTCAGGTAACACAAATTTCAAGTCTGCTGAAGGTATTCTTTACAATAAAGATGGAACAACATTAATACAATACCCTGCGGGAAAAAAAGACACTTCATTTACCATCCTGAACACAGTTACAGCAATATGGGGTTGGTCAATCGATGGATGCACAAATCTTACGAGCATAACAATTCCCAGCGGAGTTGCAAGTATAGATGGACAGTCTTTTCAAAACAACAAAGCTCTTACAAGTATAAATGTAGATTCAAACAATCTATACTACAAGTCTGATGACGGTATCCTTTATAATAAAGGTGGTACACAATTAGTTTTATATCCGCCTGCTAAAAATGCAACATCTTTTACGATTCCAAATAGCGTTCAAAGTATTTATTCTTCAGCGTTTTTGTATTGTACAAATCTTCAGAGTATAATAATCCCAAGTAGTGTTATAGATATAAATAATTACGCATTTCAATCCTGTTCAAGTCTTACAAGTATTACAATTCCGAACAGCATTACGAGTTTACCAATGCAAGCTTTTGCTAATTGCACAAACCTTAAGAGTGTAACAATTCCTGCAAGTGTAACCGGCATTGGAACTAATGCATTTAATAATTGCCCCAATTTAGTAATCTGCGGGTATTCAGGCTCTGCCGCTAATACATATGCTACATCTAACAGCATTCCTTTTGTAAATATTTCGGATTTTACTTATACAACTTCAGGCGGTAATGCCACAATCACAGGATATTCGGGCAATGCAACGAAGCTGGCTATCCCGGGCGCTATAGGCAATTATACTGTTACAGCTTTAGGGCTTAATGCCTTTTATAACAATTCTACTATTACGAGTGCAGTAATTCCTTACGGAGTCACAAGCATAGGTGTTTATGCGTTTTGTTGGTGCACATCACTTGCAAATGTTATTATTCCCGATAGTGTTACAAGCATAGGTGATTATGCTTTTTACAATTGTTACCCTTTAACAAGTGTTAATATTCCTAATGGGGTAACAAGTTTGGGTCAGTATACGTTTTGTGGATGTATAAGTCTTGATAACGTAACAATTCCCAATAGTGTTACGAGTATAGGCGGATATGCTTTTTGCAATTGTTACGCATTAACAAATATTAGTATCTCCAATAGGGTAACAAGTTTGAGTGAGTATGTATTTTCTGGTTGTACAAGTCTTAATAATGTAACAATCCCCGACAGTGTAACTGGAATTGATAATTATGCGTTCAGAAAATGTACGAGTCTTACAAGCATAGTGATCCCCGCCAGTGTTACATCTATAGCTGCTACCGCTTTTGATCAAACTCCTGATGTGACTGTTTACGGCTACGACTCCTCAACTGCCGATACATACGCTTCAACAAATAACATTGATTTTGTTCCGATTGTCGATATGAATAATGGCAGCGGCTATGAGGACGCGGCTCTCGAAGCGACCCAGACAGTCGAGCCCGACGGAAACGGCTTCGGTTTAGACAAAACGACATATAACAACATCGAGCTGCTCGGCGTGCAGAGCAAAACATCAAGCACAAAGGACATTAGATATGTAGCTGTGCTCAACGAAGGCCTTGTTAAAGAAGCCAACACGGTTGGCGGCGATATAGCAGACTACGGCTTTGTCGTAGCAAAATGCTCGGCGACCACTACAGCCGCGGCAACAGAAAATAATATAAAAAATGTGACAAAAGGCGCCGCGAATACAGTTTTCGTAAGCTGCAAGGGCACGTCAAACAACCTTTGCGGTGATTACGGTGTTTGCGATGATTCCTCAACAAAGTACAAATACGTCACTATGACAATCAATGATGTGGACGAGTCACAGGGCTTTGCAGTACGCTTCTATATCCAGACAAAGTCGGGCAGAGTTTACTACGCGAATTACAATACAGACTACACAGGCTGCGTAACAAACTACAGCGGACTCACAAGCGCGGTAGCATAAGGAGGCAGAGCGATGAAGAATAATTATACTAAACCCGAAATAAAAGTCGAAGAGCTTACAAAACGAGACGTGCTCTGCGCGTCATCCGAAGTTCCAAACGAGGTCGAAAACTACACCCTCCTCAAAGAGGTGTGGGATACTCTTACAAATTCATTCTGATTATATACATATAATTTTTGTTTACGCAAACTTAACGTTGCGGAAAGGTTGACGTGCGTATGAGGTATTATTTTTATCTGAATAACATATCACAGCAGAGATTTAGGCTCTGTTGGCTTTCTGCGCGAAAAATATCAGTAAATCAGCACAGACGATTAGCGCGTCTGTGTTTTTATTTTGTTAATTTTTTAACCAATTAAATTAAGAGGTGATTAAAATGAGGAGATTTAGAAGTTACGGGACAAAGCTTGTTGCGGCAATTCTGACTATGCTGTTGATCTGTTCGCTCATCCCCGCGGGGATGATTTCCGCAAGCGCGCAGGGTAGTAATTATTATTACAAAACGTCAGCGGACAGCGATTCAGAGAGCAACGCCGCTTCATTTGAAGAGGCTTGGACTGAAGCCAACAAAAGTGACGGCGGAGTAGTCGGTATGCGTACCAATGTAGACACACTTTCCAAAACTCTTGAGGTTTCTGTAAAGAATTTAACTTTGGAATTAAACGGTAATGTATTAAGCCGCGGGCTTATTGATTCGAGTGCTTCAGATAACGGTAATGTAATTACAGTATCCGAAGGCAATAAGCTGACGGTTTACGGCGGCACGGCGTCGGGACAAGCTCCGTCAAAAAATAATAACATAAATGTCTGGAACGGCAATAACAAGGTTGCCAGATCATTTAATAATGTCGGCGTAATCGCAGGCGGAAACAATAACGGTGACGGCGGCGGGATAATAATTGAGAAGGACGCCAAAGTTAACCTATATCACACTGCCGTTTCGGGCAACCGCGCTGCCGAAGGAGTTACTACAAAATACGGCGGCGGTATTGCGCTTCTCGGCAAATCAGCCGAGCTCAATATGTTTAACAGCGAGGTATCATATAACCAAGCTGACGCTGGCGGCGGTATTGCACTTTACAAGGACGAAGATACAGTCGCCGCGGAGAACTCCGCCGTAAAATTCAACAGCGCTAAAAACGGCGGCGGAATTTACATAAACAATGAAGATTCCTTAGTCAGCGGCGTTGAGGTAAAGAATAATACCGCAACTGTAAACGGCGGCGGTATATACAACAATGATGATAATAATACCGTTAATAACATTACGGTTACAGAAAATTCCGCGAGCGGCAAGGGAGATGGTTTTTACAACTGCGGAACAGTAGATGTTAATTTGGCGGGGAAGTGCGTCATCAAGGATAATACAGGAGGAGAGAACCTGTATCTTGATCACGAAAGTGCTCAGAACGCCTACATAGATTCGTCCCTTAAGAAGGGTTCCGATGTTCATATTACCTACGGAAGCGACCATGTGAACAGACTTACCAATACTCCTGGAACATATAATGATGAATACTATTCATCTGATGAAAGCGGCTATTATTTTGACTGGTGTACGGATGATTCGGATAACAATTATCGTCATATTTATCGAAAGAGCGGTACAAAGCCTTCTAAACCGAATAAAATAACATTTAAACCAGACAAAAACAAAAGAACCAAAAAGACATCTCTGAAATTTACTGCGGATGGCGTAAATTACGAAGTTGAACGAGGTGTGTTTGAGTTTTGTTCAGATACATATGATAAAGAAATTGATACAAGTGACCGTGAGAGCGTTTTCTACTACTCGGACGGCTACTTTATGCAGGACGCAAAGACATATAACGAACACTTAGCTACACTTTCGTCCTGTATGGTAATGGCAGCTATGTATTCAGACATAGGCGGCTCGTATTCTGATTCAGCGGAGTACAGAGATAAGAACAACAACATCCGCCAGATGATGAGTGACATTGGCTGTAAGGATGAGGATATTTATATTAACGATTATAACATTAATCGACCGACAATGGATCTTGATAATAATGACGCTTCAATAGGCGTGTGCATATCAAGAAAAATACTATCGAGCGGAGATGATCTGGTAATTGTCGGTATTCGCGGCGGCGGTTATGAGGCTGAGTGGGCTTCGAATGTCAGCGTAGGCGCGTCAGACGAGGCTAACGGATTCAAAGACGCGGCGACTAAAGTAAAAAAAGATCTTGATGATTATCTTGAACGCAAAGGAATTGATGGCTCTGACAGTAAAACCAAGTTCTGGATTGCGGGCTACTCCCGCGCTGGAGCAACCGCTAACCTTACCGCGAAGCGTGTTGTAGACACTTATGACAATGCAGGCGAACGCACCTTCGCTTATCCGATAGAAGCGCCAAAGGGCGGAGAAGAAGGAAAGAATAGTTCTAAGTACGACTGCATTCACAATGTAATCAACTATTGCGATATTGTTCCGTGGGTCGCTCCGGCTGAAATGGGCTTTATACGCTACGGTGTTGACCACTACGTTCCGGGCAAGGATTATTCTGATATACATGACCCTAACCAGTCGAACTGCGATAACGGCGCATTAAAGGTCGGAAGCTCGGATTATAAAACTCAAAAGACAAAAATGCTTACGCAGCTTTCGGCAGTGAATGATGACATCGTCTATGATGATTACTTCCATATGGCGACGATCAACTATGTGTCAAGCGTGTTTGGCGGCGATATTATTTCCGAAAGCTCAGAAACTCATTCAGGCACAAAAAATATGTCCGTTGAGGATTGGCTGCCGAAATTCTGGCAGGCTTTCCAATCGTGGGGATTTGACTATAATAAAAACGCCTCGAATCTTTCACAAGTTCAGACGTTAGGTAATTACTGGAATAATGACGCGCAGGCTTCTGTTACAGACAGAGGCAAGATTAGAGAGAACTACGCGTCGGTTGCAGTGAATAATAATAAAGGCAATACTAAATCTTTCCAGCAAGCTGCCGCTTATTTGTTGAAGCTTCTCAAAACTATGGAGCCTGAGAAAAAGGATCAGTTTGTGGAGTGTTTATCAACGATTAAGGATAGAATAGGCGGGACGGAACTTCTCGGTATTTATACAGATATTTGGGAAGGCGGATTCGATGTTGCCGAAGCGAATAAGGCTGTTGACAGAGTCTGGACGGCTCTTACAACACTTTCAGAAGATGATAAAGCGAAGGGCTATAAGACAATTACGGAAATTCTCGGTGAAGAAAAGACCAATGAGCTTCATTCCTACTTCTTTGCGCTCTTTTATCCTGTTTTGAATTTTGCGGCTATAGATCATGAATGCTACCATCAGGATCATTTAGGAACAATAGCTTATAATGGCGGAAGGCTTATTCTGAATCATTACCACGAAGTAGCGAACGCGTGGATAAGAAGCTACGATGATTATTATACCGAATCAGATACATTCAATACACATCCTGTTACTTGCAATAATAAGGATAAGCCTCCCTATCCTTCTGTCGAAATTTACAACAGTGTATTAGATGTAACAACTATAATTAATAAGGAACAAAACAAAACAATCACAATTGACAGCAATAACAAGAAAACCACCCGAAGCGGTGTTCCCGAGACGATTGAAGTAGGCAAAAATGATGAAATCAGATTTGTCCCGTATAACGGCGACGAGGATTACAAGACAACGGGAGTCGGTATTTTCTATCGTTATCCTGATGTGGATTCCAATAATAAATGGCACCATTTCTCTCACCGCTTGGTAATTGGAGACCTTGACGCGGAGGTTTACGCTGATTCCAACGGCGTTTATACCATCGACACCTTCTCAGCTCATAATGATAAAGCGGCGAACGGTCAGGCAACCTCAAAGTCAGCCTTTGACAGTTCCAGTTCGATACGAACGTACAGATTCAAGCTGAAAAACTACTGTATAATAGCTTATCCTACGTCATATTCCAATGGAGAGTTTACCTTTGAAAACGCCAAGCTTCCCTTGGGCGAGAGCCTGTCAATCAGCGGAGTAAAGACAAGCAATTCCGAAACCTTATCTTTTTTAGGTTGGAACGTATATCCCTACAGTATTTTCGATGATGACAGCGGCAACTCTTCCGCCAAGAGCGGTTTAAGAAAGACCGTGAAGAGCGCTGCGAAATCAGCGGAGAGCAGCGAGAAAAGCATAAGCGAAGGACTCAAGGTCGGTAATAAACCTATACTACAAAGCAGTTTTGCAGATTGTTTCGGCGACTCATTTGACAGCAGCGCAGAAAACACGGTTATCACAAACCTTACCAACGAGGATTTCCTTCTGGTTCCGACATATACCGACCCGAGTGATTTCACCTATACAGTCGTGGATGACGAGGCTATCATCACAGGCTACATAGGCAGTGATGCGGATATAGTAATTCCTACAACTATTGACGGCTATCCTGTAACGGGTATTAAAGGTGGAACGTATGGCGTTTCTTGTAGCAGTTCTCTTAAGCCTGTATATGGCGACCCATCAGTTTTTGCCCCTACAGGATATGCAACTTATTGTTCGCCGTGCTGCGGACGTAAATTTGGAGGACTAAGACCCGGCGCCTTTGAGGGAAACACAACTATCCGCAGTGTAACAATGTACGGCAATGTTAAAACTGTTGGCGATTACGCGTTTGCGGATTGTACAAATCTTGAAACCGTGACAATGATGGACGGTGTAACAAGCATAGGTAACTTAGCTTTTGCGGAATGTAAGAAACTTGCCCATATCGTGATTCCCGAAAGTGTAGAGAGCATTGGTACTGCCGCCTTCCAACGCTGTACAAGTCTTTCAAGTATTCCTAATATTCCGCAGAATATTGATAGTATAGGAAGTCATTGGTTCGCAGGATGTACAGGTCTTTCAACAGTGGCAATCCCCTCACAAATAAAATCTATTGGTACTTGCGCATTTGCGAACTGCAAAGCTCTTGGCGGAGTATCATTCCCGGCGAGTGTTACCTACATAGGCAGTCAAGCTTTTGATGGCTGCCAAGGACTTGTGCATATTTTAATTCCCTCAAGTGTTATAAATGTTGGAAATTATGCGTTCTATAATTGTATTCATCTGAGCTACCCAAGCAAAACAGAATCAATTGGTTATAATAATTTCCCGAAAGACAGCGCGGTAACGCTTTCTAACCCCGAGGTGATAAGCACTGCGTATAAGGCGTTTTTCGTTGATATTGACGCGTTGCTCTATACCTATGAATATTCAGACGATGAGATAACAGTTACTGGTTATGTAGGGTATGATACATATTATGATATCCCCGCTGAAATCGATGAACGCGATGTTACCAGTATAGCGGAGGACGCGTTTGCTGATAGCGAGGAGCTCACAGGCGTAACGATTCCCGATACTATTACTAATATAGGACACGGCGCGTTTGGCGGATGTTCACGCCTTGCCGACATAACAATGAACGGCAACTATTCGTATGACGCTTCCGCTCTTCCTTTGGATCAGATTACTGACTTAACAGTTACAGGAACTTCAATAAAGGATGACGCGTTCATTGATTTTGTCGCCCTCGAAAGAGTAACTATTCCTGCTGAGGTCGAAAGCATAGGGGAAAACGCGTTCCCTGACGGCATAATTATTTACGGACATTCGGGTTCTGCGGCTCAGACATACGCCGACGAGAATGATATACCTTTTGTTGACGTTGATGAAAGCTATGATTATACATTCACTATTACTGACAAAAAGGTCACAATAACAGGCTACACAGGATCCGAAACCGAGCTGACTGTTCCGGAGACTATCGCAGGATATCCTGTAACCGCAATAGGAGAGTACGCATTCGAGGAAATGTATGACATCACGAGCATTACACTGCCGTCAAGTATTACAAGTATAGGTGAACACGCGTTTGCTTACTGTACAAGCCTTGAGTCAATAAACATTCCCGATGGTGTCACAAGTATTGAGGATAGTACGTTCCTCTATTGTTCATCGTTAAGCAGTATAACTCTTCCGGACAGCATAACGAATATAGGAGAATCTGCTTTCAGTCATTGTTCAAATATCGTTAGCGTTAATATCCCCGACGACGTTATAAGCATAGGCACGAGCGCTTTTAACGGATGTGCAAGTCTTGAAAGTATTACAATCCCCGATGGTGTAACAAATATAGAAAATGCATCTTTCTACGGTTGCACGAGTCTGACTGACATAACAATCCCCGAAGATCTCACCAATATAGCCGGTTATGCCTTCCAAAATTGTACAA
Source organism: Ruminococcus sp. (assembly GCA_017458845.1). Classification (GTDB taxonomy): domain Bacteria; phylum Bacillota; class Clostridia; order Oscillospirales; family Acutalibacteraceae; genus Ruminococcoides. The sequence continues at coordinate 9,230 of JAFSZY010000035.1, read as the reverse complement.
GTCTTGAAAGTATAGTGCTGCCTGACAGTGTTACACGAATCTATAATTATGCCTTTAGCGGTTGTACGAGCCTTACAAGCATTACAATTCCGCGAAGTGTGAATTTTATTCAAACCGATTCGTTTGAGGGTTCTGATAATGTAATAATATACGGTTATTCAGGTTCCTTTGCTGAGTCGTTCGCAAACGAAAATAACATTCCGTTTGTTTCTATAGACACTATTGAGCCGACAACCGAGGCAAGTTCGGAAGAGCCGATAACCGAACCTACCGCTTCCAGCGAGCCGAGTTCTGAAGCGCCGATAACAGAGCCTTCCGAAACCTCAGAATCTACTGAGCCAATAGAATATACAGATGAGTCCTATTTTACATATGAGCTTTATAATGCAGGCTGGGCGAATGTTGCTATTATTACAGGCTATACAGGTTCGGAACCGAATATAATAATCCCGCCCTCAATTGACGGTTACTATGTAACGCAAATCGGAAACAGCGCTTTCGCAGACAACACAACCATCGAAAGCGTAACAATACCGCAAAGTGTTAGTGTTATAGGATATTCGGCATTTTTCGGCTGTACAAACCTTACGAGTATTACAATCCCTCAAAGCGTTACCGATATCAGAGGCGATGTGTTCGACATAAACTCCAACCTTACAATCTACGGTTATACAGGTACAAGAGCTCAAACCTACGCTGATGCGAGAAGCATTCCGTTTGTAGCTCTTGATGGTTCAAACGTTACCGAGCCTTCCGAAACCACAGATACCACAGAACCAACCGAAACCACCGAGCCCACGGAGCCCACTGAACCTTCGCAGCTTATAGAAGGCGACTTTGAATACTACATCGACTGGCAGGGAATAGTCATTACAGGTTACAACGGCTCGGGCGGCGATGTAGTCATTCCCGAAATGATTGGCGGCGATTACGTTATAGGAATAGAATCGGGCGAGACGGGCGTGTTTGAAGGACGCACGGATATCACAAGTATTTCGCTTCCCGATAATCTTTCATATATCGGCTATCGCGCGTTCTACGGCTGCTCAGGAATCGAGGAAATCACTTTCCCCGATAGCTTAAATGAGATTTATTGGAACGCGTTTGAAGGTTGCACAGGACTTTCGGAAATAACATTATCCGATAATGTTACAAGAATCAGAGCCGCGGCGTTTGCAAACTGTACGGGGCTCACCGAAGTAACCTTCGGCAATAACGTCACGGAAATCGAAGATTGGGCGTTTAGCGGCTGCTGGGGCATTACTCAAATAACGCTGCCAGACAGTATGGCAACCATCGGTGACTCTGCGTTCGCGTGGTGCGGTGGACTTTCAAGGATAACAATCCCTGAGGGGGTAAACAGTATTCACGAAGACGCGTTCGCTAACTCCGAGCATGTTACAATCTACGGCTACACAGGCTCTTATGCCGAAACCTACGCCGATACAAACAACATACCCTTCGTTTCTATCGGAGATTATGTACCGAGCGAAAGCGACTATTATACATATGATGTTGATTACTTCGGCAACGCCACAATTACGGGCTACACAGGCTCATTGACAGATCTTGATATTCCGTCCGAGATTGACGGTCATACCGTAACAGCTATCGGCGAGTCGGCGTTATATGAGCGAACCGACCTTACAAGCGTAACAATCCCCGATACTGTTACGACTATAATGTATAACGCGTTCCAGTTTTGCTCGAATATTACGAGCGTAACAATAGGCGATGGAGTGGTTGACATACTCGACGCGGCATTCGGTCAGTGTACAAGCCTTACGAGCGTAAATATCCCTGATAGTGTCGAAAACATAGCAGGCTGGGCGTTCGTTGATTGTCCTTTGAGCGATAGTTTCACACTTGGCAGTGGTGTCGAAACAATAGGCGAGGGAGCGTTTGTAGGATGCTATAGCATTACTGAGCTGACAATTCCTGACGGAGTTACTAGCATCGGAGAGCAGGCGTTCAGATGGAGCGGAAACCTTGTGAGCGTAACAATTCCCGAGAGCGTCACGAGCATTGGCGAAAACGCGTTTGACAGCTGTGACAATCTTACAATCTACGGATACTCAGGCTCCGCCGCCGAGACTTACGCCAATGAGAATAATATCCCGTTTGTAGATTTAGATAATATTCAGTCAGAAACAACCGAGCCGGTTGAAACTACTGTTACTACCGAACCAACCGAGCCAGCTGAGACAAGCGAACCTACTGCTCCAACCGAACCGACCGAATCGACAAAACCAAGTGAACCTACCGAATCGGTTGAAACAAGCGACCCGACCGAGCCGCTTGAGCCGACAGAAAATCCGCTTGATGAATCCTACGAGCCGCCGATATTTGCTGACGATATAACCGACGGCAACAGCTTCGGACTGCCGAATGTACTTGAGTACACCAAGACAAGGCTCCTAGGCGTTCAGAAAAAAGAGATAATAAAAACCGACAAGTCGGGCAAAGGCTTGCGCTTTGTTGCTGAGATTTCGTCAGAATATTTCAACAACGACGAAGTTGATTACGGTTTTGAGGTTGTAAAAACCTCAAAGAATAACACAAAGGAGTTCAGCACCGCGGGCGGTTTCGGCATTATGCAAAATCTGATTGATACGCACAGCGCTAATATCGTAAAAGCCTCCTGCAAGGGTACGACCAATAATATCGTAGGAGAGGGCTACGGCGATGACTCCGCTGACACAACCTACAAGTATGTGACCCTCGCGATTAACGATGTTGATCCCAGTCAGGGTGTAGCTGTTCGCTTCTATGTCACTATAGGCGGCACAACATACTATGCAAGTTATCTGAACGACAATAGCGAAATGTTCCGAGGCTGTTGTGCAAGCTACAGTGTTCTCGATAATACAGTTAAATAAGGAGCATATGAAATGAAAAAACTATATAAAACTCCTATAGTTATAGCTGAAGAGCTTAGGCGCGGAGATATCCTCTGCGCCTCGGGCGAAATCAACCCTAACGTAAATGACAACTTTAACCTTTCGGGGAAGGAAGGGGCGCCCGATACAATATATGATTTGACCGATATTTTATAATTAATAAAGGCGGGCGGTTTATCCGCAAACGGTATGTAGTCCGCCTGAAACTAATAATTTTATTAAGTCACAGGCTTATTTTTGAGCTTGTAAAGATATAAAACCAAAGGAGGAGATTATTTATGAGATTATTCAAAAAAACAATCAGCATACTGCTTGCGCTGCTGATTGTCACAGGATTGTTTACGGCATTTCCCTTTGCGGCTAGCGCCGAGACGGACGGTGATGAAAATGATATTGACTTCGTCGAGATTGTTGTGCCCGCGAACGTAGTAGATACCCTGTACTACCCGGGTATAACCGCGGGCAGTGTAAACGACGGCAACTTATTTGGGCTCCCAAGCTCGCTTGTCTACAAAAAGGCGACTCTGCTCGGCGCTCAGCAGAAAAGCTCAGAGGACAGCAACGACCTGCGTTTTGTAGCCGAGATTTCGTCCGATTATTTCAGCAATCCCAATGTGGATTACGGCTTCGAGATTGTAAAGACAAGCAAAACCAACACGGCGGAATTTGAGTCAGCTGGTGGCTTTGATATTATGCAAAACTTGATTGACACGCACAGCGCTAATATCGTAAAAGCATCCTGCAAAGGCACGACCAATAATATCGTGAGTGGGGGCTACGGCGATAACTCTGTCAACACTCGCTACAAATATGTGACTATGTCGATAAAAAATATTGAAGCTAATCAGGGAGCCGCCGTACGTTTCTATGTTACCATAGGCGGAACCACATACTACGCCGGTTACCAAAACAGCGCGGGTAATGATTTCCGCGGCTGCTGCGCAAGCTATGAAAACATAATTGATGAAGATGACTCAGAATATAACGATGAATTTAACTAACGAGGTGGCTGCTATGAAATTAATTTACACAAAACCCGAGATATCAGTCGAAGGACTCACAAAGCAGGACGTGCTATGCTCTTCAAACGAAATATCTACCGTTGAGAGGGAGAACTACACCCTCATTGATTCCATCTGGGATACCCTTACAGAAATAGTTTAAATACTAAAAAACAAGGGTATGTTTGGCATAATATAAAAAAGTTAATAACCGATTGTGAGATTAAAAAGAGGAATGGAGCTGCCGCAAAATGCGGCAGCTCCTTTAGAGTTTATAGGTTGAAAATGCTTCAGAAATCTTTAGTTTTTTGACTTTTTTCGTAAATTGACAGCATTTCGGCTGTCTTTGATTTCAAATTCGTGCGATAAATACTGGAAAAATGCCAATATAAATTGACAGTAAAATTGACAGTATTTTACCTTGTTTTATCTTATTTTTCTTTTACTCAACTTAATTTTGATAATCCCAAAATCCTTAGTGTTTATGCGGGATTTGGGTGTTTTAGATAAAGTTAGCAAAAGAAAAAGAGCAGTCCGAAAACTGCTCAAAATGGTGCTGGTGACCGGACTTGAACCGGTACGGATTATTAGTCCGAGGGATTTTAAGTCCCTTGTGTCTGCCTATTCCACCACACCAGCAGATAAGGGCAACCTTTTAAGGCTGCCCTTGTGGTGACCCGGACGGGAATCGAACCCGTGTTACCGCCGTGAAAGGGCGGTGTCTTAACCGCTTGACCACCGGGCCATTGGTAGCGGAAATAGGACTTGAACCTACGACACTTCGGGTATGAACCGAATGCTCTAGCCAGCTGAGCTATTCCGCCACATATGCCGACCTATAAAGTCAGCAAAAGTAATTATATTATAAAACTCAGTGTTTGTCAATATTAATCGGTAAAAAACAGTTATTATTTCTTATCTGTCAAACCGAGTAAATAATCAGAGCTCACTTTAAAGAATTTGCAGAGAGTAATTATATCGTCATTGCTCGGTTCGTATTTGCCGCACTCAATATAAGAAATCTTCCGCTGAGTCATATTTACAGCTTCACCAAGTTGTGATTGATTGAGTTCGTTTTCTTCACGCAAAAGGCGTATCTTTTCGCCAAATGAAAGCTTCATATTATCACCCAGCCGTATTATATGCTAGACAGAAACTTTCTATTGACTTTTAGATAGAAAACGTCTATAATTTTATATATAAAAAATTAGGAGTGTTTAATGTATGAAAAAAATAATAATTGGGTGTTTATGTTTAATAATTGTCTCCTTGTCGCTATGTTCGTGCAATATCTTTAGAATATTTGATGAAAAGTATAATCTTATTACAAGTCACTCATGGTTTACTATTGGAATGGATTATGATTATGAAAACGATGAACCATCAGCAACTCCATATTTAAATACTCTTGTTTTTTTGGATGATGGAAATGGAAATACAGGACGGATGAGTGCTGAAGATTTTGCAAAAGGAAAAAGAACAGTTAATGGAGATAGTATTACAGGCACACTTACCTGGGAATGCAGGGAAGATAATTTATCAATAACTTTGATGGATAATGATTCTGATTATGATTATGAGCAAGAAACGAAAAGTTTTCGTTATGTACAATTAGATGATAATGTAATAACAAATAAGTGCTTTAATATAGATGAATCAAGGAAAATTGAAATGGAAGATGGGGAATATTATGTATCAGAAAATTTCTTTATTTACAAGTTTAGCGGAACAATGATGGCTTATTATTCACCTGACTTTATGGAAAAATGGCAAGGGAAAAAATTAAAAGAATATACAAATCAATAATTTTCGGCTCGGGGCAAACTAAAAGCTCCGAGCCGTTATCAGGTTAATTATATTCAATTGCGAATTACGAATTTTGAATTGCTCACAGGCTTGCCGCGCCGATGATACCCGCATCGTTGCCGAGGGTACAAGCGCAAATCTGAGTCTGCTTGTCGTTGTGCTTTGTGATTCTCTCCTGCTCAACAATAGCTCTTACGGGAGCGAGGAGCGTCTCGCCCTGCTTGCTGACTCCGCCGCCGACACAGAGAATGTCGGGCTGGAAGATGTTGATTACGTTTACAATACCGCATGCGAGATAACTGACAAAATTGTTGATGACCGCTTTACCTGTGAGATCGCCCGCGAGCATAGCGTCGAACGGAGTTTTGCCGTTAACCTGGTCAATGTCGCCCTCGACCGCGTCGAGCATAAATGAGAACTCGGCTTTCTCGTTGCGGATAGCGTCCTTTGTTTGGTTAATCAGAGCCGTAGCCGAGGCGTAAGCTTCCCAGCAGCCTCTGCGGCCGCAGCCGCACTTTTTGCCGTCCTTGACGATAACCATATGACCAAGCTCCGCGCCCGCGAAATTCGAACCGCTGTAAATCTTGCCGTCAATGATTATTCCGCCGCCGACGCCTGTGCCGAGCGTAACGACAACGGCGTTCTTTACGCCCTTTGCCGCTCCCGCGAGGAACTCGCCCAGAGCCGCCGCGTTGGCGTCGTTTTCGATTTTAACATATTTTTTGAGCCTTTCCTCCATCATTTTGCTGACTTCCCAGTTAGTGAAGAGCAGATTAGGAGAGGTCTCGACAATTCTTGTTTCGGGATTAACCGCCCCGGGTACGCCGATACCGATATACGCGATATCGTCCATTGTGAGCTTTGCTTTGCGGACAGCCTTTTTAACTACGTCCGCCATCGAGTCGCAAACATCCGCCTCAGGGCGGGGAATAGCTGTTTTGCAATCGGCTTTCGCAATGATTTCGTACTCATTAGCCTTGGTGTCGTGCTTGACAACGCCCGCTACGATATTAGTGCCGCCAAGGTCTATACCAACTCTGTATTCTACTGCCATTTTAGGAAACCCCCTCATTTTGTGGTCAGTGGTTAGTGGTCAGTTATTTGGCGGGTTTCACCCGCGCCCGATTAGTAAATCTTAAAAACAGACAACTAACGCTGATTTAACCTTTTAATTACATAAACTAATTATATCAATGTATTAAGCAAAAGTCTATATATAATCGCAAATTTTGATTAAATTTTTTCAAAATTCACAAATTAGTATAATAGAGATAAAACGAGGATATAAAAGAATTCTAAAGTAACCTAAATCTATTTTAAAAAATACGCAAAAAAGTGTTGACAACAGAGCTTATGGTTGCTATAATAGTCGAGCATCAAAAAAGTTTTTAGGAGGATTTGGCTATGTCAACTTATATGGCAAAGAAAAGCGAAATCGACCGCAAATGGTATGTGATTGACGCGGCAGGCAAGCCCCTCGGACGTGTAGCTGCTCAGGCTGCAGTGCTCCTCAGAGGTAAGCATAAGCCCACATTCACTCCTCACGTAGATTGCGGCGACCACGTAATTATCATCAATTGTAAAGACGCCGTTCTCACAGGTAACAAGCTTACCCAGAAGAAATGGTATCGTCACACAGGCTATATCGGCCACTTAAAGGAAACACGTTATGACACTCTTATGGCAACCCGCCCCACCAAGGCTATGGAGCTTGCCGTTAAGGGTATGATTCCTTCCAACACTATCGGCAGAAGCGCGCTTTTAAGACTTCGTCTGTTTGAAGGCGCTGAACACAACCACCAGGCTCAGAAGCCTGAGGCTGTAGAAGCTTAAGAAGGAGGAATAGACTATGTACGATAAGGCACCATATTTTTACGGTACAGGCAGAAGAAAATCTTCTGTAGCAAGAGTAAGACTTTACCAGGGTACAGGTAAAATCACAATCAACGACAGAGACATCGACGATTACTTTGGTCTTGAAACTCTTAAGTTAATCGTTCGTCAGCCCTTTGAGCTCACAGAGACAGGCGAGAAGTTTGACGTAGTTTGCCGCGTTAACGGCGGCGGAGTTACAGGTCAGGCGGGCGCAATCCGTCACGGTATCTCCCGCGCACTTCTCCAGTATGACAGCGAAGCGCTTCGTCCCGCCCTCAAGAAGGCAGGATTCCTCACTCGTGACCCGAGAATGAAGGAAAGAAAGAAATACGGTCTCAAAGGAGCCCGTCGCGCGCCTCAGTTCTCAAAGAGATAATTTTTACAATTGTATCTTTTTCAAGCCTCTCGGTTATTCGAGGGGCTTGTCCTTTTTAACCACAGAGGCGTCCTCGATATTATGTAACAAAGCACGCTGTTTCCCAAAATTAATAAAATATTGATTTTGGGAAATAATTGTGCTATACTATAATCGAGGTGAATTGTATGAAGCTGATAGAACGCACTATGTATTTAGAAAAACTCAAAAATGTTATAAGCACACCAGATATTAAGGTGATCACAGGAGTACGGCGTTCAGGTAAATCAAAGCTGCTTGAAGCGTTCAAGAACTATCTTAAAAATGAAGTTGAGGACGCTAACATAATTCATATTAATTTCAATCTCAGCGACTTTGAGGAACTTAAGGAATATCATGCTCTTAATGAATATATTCAAGACAGATATATCCCTGATAAAGAAAACTTTGTCTTGATAGACGAGATACAGATGTGTCCCGACTTCGAGTTGACCATCAACAGCCTGCACGCATCCGAACAGTACGATATCTATATCACGGGTTCAAACGCTTTTCTTCTCAGCTCGGATTTGGCGACATTATTTACAGGTCGTACATTCGAAATCAAGGTGTATCCGTTTTCTTTCAGCGAGTTTGTGACTTATTACAATCTCAACGACACCTATTCTGCGTTTGACAGATATATCACCGAGGGAGGTATGGCTGGCTCGTACCTTTACCGAGACAGAGAAGCAAAGTATGATTATATCGAGGATGTATTTAACACGCTGATTTTGCGAGATATTCGACAGAAGTATAAAATCAGAAATCCGATTCTGATGGACAGGATCGTTGATTTTTTGATGGATAATATTTCTAATCTTTCTTCGTCGCGCAATATTGCGGACGCTCTTACAAATAACCGTGATAAGATTAATCACAAAACGGTATCAAATTACTTGGAATATCTTTGCAACGCTTTCGCTTTCTACAAGATCAGGCGATACGATATCAAGGGCAAGAAGTATTTGAGTACGAATGATAAGTATTATCTGAGCGACCACACCTTCCGCTACGCAAAGCTCGGCACCAAGAATCTCGATTACGGCAGAGTCTTGGAAAACATCGTCGCCATAGAGCTGCTGCGCAGAAAATATGAAGTTTATGTTGGCATGCTGTATAAGAAAGAAATAGATTTTGTAGCAATCAAGCGTGATGAAAAAATCTATATTCAGGTTTCGGATAATATCAGCAGTCCAGATACCTTCCAAAGAGAAGTTGATCCTCTGCTGAAAATCAAAGACGCATATCCGA
>JAFSZY010000034.1 GCA_017458845.1 Ruminococcus sp. | reverse complement strand
TTCGCAATCGTATTCTTCATATGTTCGCTTACAAACAACAACTTAATATCAAACAAGCGACAGCTTCTTAGCCATCGCTTGTCCTAAATACATTATTTCATTTTATTGGGTTTACCCCAACTATTGACATAGAGCCTATTTATCCAATCGGGTCGCAAACGTTGCGGAAGATGGAAACTTCTACCCGACCACAACTGACCACTGACTACTGACCACTGCCCACTGACTTGAGCTGCTTTGAGTTCTCCTCGTACAGCTTGTCGGCAATCGCCATATTACGGATTATGTCCTTGACCGTCATATCAAGACTGGTGCCCTCGGTATAGTCGGCGGGGTAAATGAAATCCACCCTGTCCTTTCTGAGCAGCTCCTTGACCTTCTCGTCAAGATTCTGATATACCGCGATAGACTTGCCCCCGTAGCTTTTCATCATCTTCATACAGGGGACGTCGGAAAGTCCATCGCCGATATAAATCATATTTGTAAAAGGAATACGTTTGCTGTCGTCGGGCATACTGCGGTTGAGGTCGTTGTCGTTCGAGATATCGAGCACACCTTTGTTAATCCTGTAAACGAACTGGGTTTTGTTGGTGTAGTTTACCGCGGTTTTGGGCCACACGGCATTGCCGTTCTCGTCATAAAGATACTCGCACGCAAAGATGTTCTTGAACTCGCCGCTGATGGCGGTGCCGTCGATAATTTCCTTCATACCCGATGAGATAACATAGTGCTCAACCTTGACTCCGCAGCTTTCGCCGAATTTGTTTATGCGTGAGAACCATTCTTTAACGCCCGGGAAGAATACAATCTCGCGACCGTTCTCCTCAAGCCTGCCGCGCTTGAGGGGGATGTTTTTTTCTTTTGAGATTTTGATTGCCGCGTACATATATGCAAGCACAGAGTCCATTTTTTCGCATGATTGAACCGTGTTCGTGTAGTCCCAGAACTCGCTGACCTGCATACCCAGACTGGGGATAAAACGGTAATTCTGCATATCCTTGGTGCAGAGCGTTTTATCAAAGTCATACATTATGGCAACGATTGGTTTGCTCATCTTATCTTTCCTGACTTACTTTTTGTATTTTGTGATTTCAACCTTGTCAATGGTGATGTCTGTTACGGGCTTGTTTGTGCTTGAGTCAACGTTAGCGTTCGCTATCTCGTCAACAACGTCCATTCCGTCTATTACCTGAGCGAATACCGTGTGACCCGCGTCGGAAGGGTTGTAAGCGCCGTCGAGCCAGATGTTTCCGCCGTTCTTTTCGTAAAGCTTTTTCATAGCAGCGGGGACAGCGTCGGTGTCGAGGCAGCTTGTGCCGTAAGAAGCGAGACCGCCCACTGTCTGAGCGTCGTCCTTATAGTCCTTCATCTGGGTTAAAATCTGTTCCCAGTTGTTTTCGTATGTTTTGAATGTGCCGTTTTGCTTGTAGTGCTTGGCGTCGCACTGGTTGATGAAGAACTGGCTGCCGTTAGTGTCTTTACCCGAGTTAGCCATAGCCACGGAACCTCTGATGTTGAGGAGCTTGTCGCAGAACTCGTCCTCAAATTTGGCGCCGTAGATACTTGAACCGCCTGTGCCGTCGTTGTTTTCAAAGTCGCCTGTCTGAATCATAAAGTCAGCCATAACTCTGTGGAATAGAACGCCGTCATACTTGCCCGCTTTGGCAAGCTCGATAAAGTTGTTGACTGTGTTGGGCGCGTAATCCTCAAAGAATCTGAGGGTGATATCGCCCTTGCTTGTTTTGAGCACGGCGATTGTGTCGCCCTTCTTGGGCTTTTCAAGCTGGAATCCGTAGTCTTCCTTTGTGGCGTAATTGACCTTTGCGCTGAGCTTTGAAACGTCATAGCCATTTTTCTTTAAATTATCAATCGCGGGGCTGGAGTCCTTGACCTTGCCGCTCTCGGCTGATAAAGTAGCCGCCTGAGTTTCAACAGGAGCCTGAGTTGTTTCGGTAATTGTCTCGCTTGATGTTGATTCATCCGCGTTTTCGCCGCAAGAGGCGAGAGAAACGAGCATAAATGCCGCTAATATAATTGCTAAAAATCTTTTCATAATAAAAAAGTCCTTTCAAAAAGTCTGCTCTTATTTTAGTATAAATCGCGTCAAAAAGCAAGTGTAATAATTATTATCCGTCTTTCATATTATGTTCTTAGAACGGAGGAAAAGAAATGTCGTTGTTTTTGCCCGAGGGAAATTTGATTAACACTGAGGAAAATCAGTCTTACATAAACAGCTTTGACAGACTTACGCAGGCTTTCGCGAAGCAAAGAATACTTGAGGCGAAAGTCCTTGTGTGCGACCGTGAGCACAACCTTCACCTGAATCTTGGAGGGGTAAAGGCGATTATCCCGCGCGAGGACGGCGCCCTCGGAATAAGGGAGGGAACTGTCAGGGATATCGCGGTAATCTCTCGGGTTAACCGACCCGTGTGCTTTGTTATAACGGATATCACGACCGATGAAAACGGCGAGCCGCTTTTGATTTTATCGAGGGAAAAGGCCCAGAAAATGTGCTTTGACAATTACATCGACACCCTGATTTCGGGCGATATTATTGACGCTAAGGTTACGCGGCTTGAGAGCTTTGGTGTGTTTGCCGATATAGGCTGCGGGATTGCGGCGCTTATGCCGATTGACAGGATTTCCGTGTCCAGGATTGAGCACCCGCGCGAGAGGTTCACGGTAGGTATGAACATAAAAGCGGTGGTAAATACCATAGAAAACGGGCGTATCAGTCTGAGTCACAAGGAGCTGCTGGGCACATGGTTTCAAAACGCGGAGATGTTCTCGGCGGGGGAAACCGTAACGGGGATAATCCGCAGCGTGGAGAGCTACGGCTCGTTTGTGGAGCTCGCTCCGAATCTGGCGGGACTTGCCGAACCCAATCCGATTGTGGAGAAAGGTAAGCAGGCGAGCGTTTTTATAAAAAACATTATACCGCAAAAGATGAAGATAAAGCTGATTGTCATAGACACATTCGATTACAATTACTCGCCAAAGCCGCCTCGCTATTTTTTGCGCGGAAGTCATATCAACCGATTTGTTTATTCGCCCGATGAGAGCGACAAAGTGGTGGAGAGTGTGTTTTGAGTAAGAAGTATTTAAAGCGCGTAGGGGCGGGTGTCTCTGCCCGCCCGTTGTCCCCTTAGGGGAAAATGTCCGCTTGCGGACAAAAGGGGGATCCAAGTATATAATCCCCCTATTGACTTCGCTGCGCTCAGCCACTTCCCCCTAGGGGGAAGCCTATATAGTTTTAATTGCAGTAGGAAGCAGGAAGTAAATTATTGAGAAAAACAGAGGACGGCTCATTTTTGAGCCGTCCTATTTGCTTGTTTTTAGGGATTACACATACCGCAGGGTGAGTAGCCCTCTTTTATCAGATTGGAGCGAGTCCCTTTGTAGGTCTTTTTGTTTCTGGTTTTCATCTTTTTGACAGCGTCGCAGGTCGGCAGGTGAAATTTCTTTGAGCTTTCGTTGAGGATATAGGTGCGCACGGTGTTTTCTCTGGAGATTATCGCGTTCGACTTGTTGCCGGATACATTGCTTTTAACGGTGTATTTCTTGTCGGGAACATTCTTGCCGCTTGAGTAGGTTATCACTACACCGGGCTGGACGTTGTAGCAATACACATTGAAGCACACACCCTTGCCGTTATCTTCTACCGACCACGCTTCCATTTCTACGCCGCTCGCGAGCAGGTTGTCGCCCTCAAATACGGGGGTTACCCTGTAAAGCACGTGGTGCTTGGTGGAGGTTACATAATCAGCCACTTCGTTTTCAAACGGCAGCATTCCCTCGACGTTCATATACCTTGTGCCCGTTATCAGATTGCGCTCGTTGGCGTTTTCGCCCGTGAGCTGATAGCCTATAAGGTGGCAGCGGTTGTAGACGTAGCCGTTTTCGATGAAGGTGTATGAGTTCTGCTCCCAGCCTGTGGGCTTTACAGAGCTGATTGAGCCGCGCTCCTCGGTGGGCATAATGTCCGTGCCGATGTTGGCGAAAGCCGCGCCGCAGCGACCGAGTCTGTCAAGGCGGGAGTATTTTTCAAATGATTTGGTCTTTGATTTTTCCTTTTCGGTGAACTCGGGTTTGTTGCCGTTGAGTTCCGTGTACGCTTTGCCGCTGAATTCGGGGACGTTCTCTGTGCTGAACTTTACGGCGTTGTTTTCGCCGCTTGAACAGGCGCACAGTATAACGCACAAAACCGCCAGAAGCAGAGCAGTAAATTTTTTCATTTGTATCACCGGTTCTATTCTATCATACGGCGGTGTCGGGCGCAATATCTTTGAAAAAATCGCCTTGAATAAATATTACGTCGTCAATCGCTATTTGAGTTTTGTTGACGAATATGAGCTCGCGGTTGAACTCGTCAATACGGCGCAGTTTTCCTTGAAATTTTTGAATAGAGCCGCCCGATTTCTTTTTGTCGGGGACAAAGTACAGCAGCTCGATTTCGGGTTTGAGTTTTATGCTTTCCCTGAGCAGGTGTATTCTTTCGTTGAGCAGACGCACGGTGTCCTCGCTGAGCTCGGGCTTTGAGTCCGTGAGGCGCGAGGTTTCGTTGATGACCGCGCCGAATCCCGTCAGAGCGGCAAACGGCGCGAACTGCGCCGCCCGGTCATACAGGGAAAGGTGATGCTTTTTTATGTCGTGAGCGGGTAGGTTTATTATGTCGTTATAGTCGTTCATTTTATGCTTTGTGACCTCCTATTTGAGAGTTTCTCTCGATTGACGTCGCCGCTTCCTTCAGGTTCATACCTTTGAGCACGGAGTTTTTGCCAAAGCGCTTGTGCAGGCGGAGTATGGTTTTCTGGATAGCTCTCTCTCGGCGCAGAGCATCCTCCTCGTGCTCCTTTTCCTCGGCAAAAACGCCGTCGAAAAGATTCATCTGCTCTGAGCTGCCCGCTGTGTTTATTTCGTCCTCGGTTGTTATGTGGTTGGCGACAATATACATTCTCCTTACAAGAAGATTGTGGTCGGTAACGCGGTCAAAGAGCTTCATAACCGCGTTCATAATCAGAGAGGTAGAGGATGTGAAACGCCCTATGTTCTGAGAGCCGTGGGCGCCTTTGGGGACTTGCCTGCCGTAGTAATCGGTTTTGATTTCACTGTTAAATCTTCGGTTTTTGTCCTTAAGGTTTTCGATGTCATAGCCCACTGTCAGCACAATCTGGTCGGTCAAAAGCTTTTTGTCCACCAAGTCGAGCGCCAAAAGCTCCGTCATTTCGCGGGCTATGAGTTTTGCCTCGTCGAAGTCATACGGACGTGACAGTACCTGCCCCGAGCTGAGTGATTGACTCTTGGGACGATAGGATTTTATGTCCTCCATTGTGCAGGGTTCACGCCCCCAGGCGTGGTCTATCAGGAGCTCGGCGTTAACCCCGAACAATTTAAAAAGCAGTTCCTCGTTTACTATTGAACAGCGCGCCACGTCGCCCATAGTAAACATACCGCAGCGACCAAGTGTGCGGGAATACCCCCTGCCAATGCGCCAGAAGTCGGTAATCGGCGTATGACTCCAGAGCTGTTCCCGATAGCTTTTCTCGTCAAGCTCGGCTATCCTCACGCCGTCCTTGTCCGCCTTGATGCGCTTGGCGTAAATATCCATAGCGATTTTGCAAAGATAAAGGTTCGTGCCGATACCCGCTGTGGCGGTTATGCCCGTCTGACTGAGCACGTCACGGACAATTTTATCCGCGAGCTCGTAGGCGGTCATATTGTAGAGCCTGAGGTATTTTGTCGCGTCGATAAAGACCTCATCCACCGAGTAAACGTGCATATCCTCGGGAGCGATATAGTTGAGATAGACGCCGTAAATTTTTGAGCTCACCTCAATGTAGCGCGCCATACGCGGAGGCGCGGTAATATAGTCTAGCTTAAATTCGGGGTGTTCGGCGAGTTCGTCGGCGAAACACGACGAGCCCGAAAAATCCTTCCCGCGGATTTGGGAGAGCCTTTGCGCGTTGACTTCCCCGACGCGCTGAACTACCTCGAACAGTCTCGCTCTGCCCGAAATTCCGTATGCCTTCAGCGAGGGGGACACAGCAAGACAGATTGTCTTTTCCGTGCGGCTTTTGTCCGCGACAACGAGGTTTGTGTTCAGCGGATTGAGACCTCTGTCCACGCACTCGACAGAAGCGTAAAATGATTTTAAATCTATTGCGATGTAGCTTTTCATAAGTGTTCACAACCATAAAACAAATGTTCGTTAATTAATTATAACACATATGTTCTAAAATTGCAACAAAAAAATGAGCTGTCTTATGACAACCCATTTTATTTTATAGATTTGTATATCTCGAAGTGGATTTGGTGTTTTAGGTTAAGCGGCTCGGTGTATTTTTCGAGCAGTTTTCTGTATTCTGCTTCAAACTCTTTGACTTTCTCCTCAGACAGGCTCGCGCCTACTCCGCGGCAGCTTTTTATTCTGCCGAGCCACGCTTCTTTTGAAAACTCAAGAACAGTATTGTAAGACTCGACGCGCTCTGATTCAAATTTGTTCTCTGCCCATTCGGGGAAAGTATAATTGAACTCCTTAAAGCCTTTGCCGCTCCAGTCGGGATTGTATCTGAGCACAAGGCTTTCCATTTCGGCTATGACTTCATCCTCATAGGGGAGCCAGTCCATAAAGATTTTGCAGAAAACTCCGCGCGGTTTCAGCACGCGGCGTATCTCTCGTGATACCTTTTCCGCGTCAAAGTAGTGAAAGCATTGAACGGCGGTAACGATGTCAAAGCTGTTATCATCAAAGCCCGTATCCTCGGCAGGGCAGACCTTGAAGCTTATGTTTTTTATTTCCTTTTCCTCGGTGAGCTTTTTGCCG
This sequence comes from Ruminococcus sp., assembly GCA_017458845.1. Lineage (GTDB taxonomy): Bacteria > Bacillota > Clostridia > Oscillospirales > Acutalibacteraceae > Ruminococcoides. The sequence continues at coordinate 15,418 of JAFSZY010000034.1, read as the reverse complement.
TAAGCAATCTGGTTTTCGCTTATATCGGTCGCGGTAAACTCAGCATCCGTGTGAGCCATATTGATTGGCAGTACAGCTGTGCCGCTCCCGAGGTCGAGGATTTTTTGTCCCTGTTTGCCTATGCCGAAGCTTTTGAGTTTTTCATACATACTCTTGGGGTAGATGTCACGGAATTTTGCGTAGTCGCCCGACGTTCTGCCAAAGTCAAATTCCTTGCTCTTGTCTATAGAATCGAGCTTCACTGGGCTGTCTCCCAAATGAATTTGCGGATTTCACGCTGCGCGCCCTGGTAGTCGCCCACGCCGCTGAAAACCGGTTTGAAGCCGCATTTTTCCATAACCTTGACCGAGGCGATATTGTCCGCCAGACAAATTCCCCAAATCTTTTTGAGTCCGAGCTTTTCAGCCATATGAGGCAAGAACGCCTGCGCAGCCTCGGTGGCGTAGCCGTTGCCTGTGTACGCCTTGGCTATGTGATAGCCGATTTCGAATCCGTCCTCTATTTTGACAAGCTGAACATAACCGATGTTCTTTGAGCCGTCATCGGTAATAATCGGGTGCACAAAAGGTCCGTTCGCGCTGTTGTAACGCGAAATGAGAAACTCGATTGTCTCCAGCGCGTCGTTTTCTGTTTCAAAAACCTCGTCGGGCACAAAGCGTCGGTTGTCCTCGTCGAGTGAGTTGATGTGCACGTCATACGCCATATCGGTGGTGAAGTCTGTAATTAAAAGTCGTTGTGTTTTAAGTTTCATTTATAATTCTCCTTATCTCTTCCTCCGCTTCTTTAACTTCTTCAAAGAACGCCCGCGAGCTTACCCTCAACGCTCCTCCCGCGAGTATAATAAGCTGTTCCATACCGTCGGATGTAACCACCCTGACGAGATTGTTTTTCGCGAGCTTATGCGAGGTTTTTTCAATGTACATATCGGCTGTTTCCGCCTCTTTGGTGTATACAATGTCTATGTTGTTTACACGCTCAATCTCGCGGTCGCCCTTGACCTTGTACGCGTCAAAAACAAGGATTAGCTCGCACTTTTTGTAGCCCTGATAGTTGCAGAGTATGTTGATAAGCTTTTGCCTTGCTCCGTCTATGTTGTCCTCGGAGAGCTCTCTGAGCTCGTCCCACGAGAAAATGACGTTGTAGCCGTCCACCAGAAGGTATTCCGTTCCGTCATATTCGGGCGCGGGTTTGCCCTTATATTTTGTTTGGGCTTTACTGTCCTTGGCGGTGAATTTTTTGCGGATATTTTGCTGTGTGTTTTTTCTTACAGGACCGTAGGTCTGCTCAAAAATCTTCATCAGCTCTTTGTCCTGAGCAAAAAGATTGTCGGCTGTTTTGAACCTTTTCAGGCTGTGTCCCTTGACGGGCGCGGGAGCTTCCGCCTTGAAGCGCTTTGAGTAGGGGAGGTGCATTCTGTCCTCGACCTCGTCCCACTTCACGTTGTGTCCCGCTCCGTGGGAGCAGAAAACCGAGTCGCAGGGGTTGTCGGCGTCGCTGTCGGGATTGTAGCCGATTTCTTCGATAACCTCGTCCGAATTGTGGCAGGGCTCATAGCCTTTAAGGCGGCAGGTGAGTTTACCCGCGCCGTGGGTGTATTGTGCCACATCCCTTGAGTAGTCGTGCATATTTACGGCGGGAGCGGTGCCCGTCAGCACGGAGAATTCCCCGACGCTCTCGGGCGGGTTAAAGCTGCCGCTCATCATCTGAATATCCGACATAGCTCTGCCTATGTTTTCGCCGGGAACTTCCAGCGTGAACTCAAAGACAGGCTCCAGAAGGACGCTCTCAGCCGAGCGAAGTCCCTGCCTAACCGCGCGATAAGTTGCCTGACGGAAGTCGCCGCCCTCGGTGTGCTTGGGATGGGCTTTGCCCGCGACAAGCGAGATTTCCATATCCGTAATCGGCGAGCCCGTCAGCACGCCGATGTGCGTTTTTTCGTAAAGATGCGTGAGGATTAACCGCTGCCAGTTTTTGTCGAGCTTGTCCTCCTTGCATTCGGTTTTGAACACCAGTCCGCTGTCGCGTTTAAGGGGAGTCATAAGCAGGTGAACCTCGGCGTAATGCCTTAAAGGTTCAAAGTGCCCCACGCCCTCGACTGCGGATTTAATCGTTTCCTTATAGATTATACTGCCCTTGCCGAAGGTCACCGAAAAGCCGAACCTGTCCTCGATAATACTGCTGAGTATTTCGAGCTGAATGTCGCCCATAAGCTGAATCTGGATTTCGCCCAGCCGCTCGTTGTAAACGATGTTGAGCATCGGGTCCTCGGCTTCAAGGATCCTGAGCTTTGAGAGCGCGGTGTGAACATCGATTTCGGGCGGAAGTTCAATCTTGTGTGTGAGCACGGGTTCAAGCACGGGAAGCCCCGAGTTTTCCTCCGCGCCGAGACCGTCTCCCGAGAGGGTGGAGCTTACGCCCGTTACGGCGCATACCGTACCCGCCTTCGCTTCGTTTACTGCGGTGAATTTTTCGCCAGAGTATATTCTGATTTGATTTACCTTTTCATTGTCCTTGTTCTTTTCGTTTTTGAGGATGTCCCTGACCCTAAGGCTGCCGCCGGTAATTTTCATAAAGCTGAGTCTGTTGCCCTGAGCGTCCTGCGAGATTTTGTACACCTTCGCTCCAAACTCATTTTTGTAATCGGGCATAACGGTGTAGCTGTCAAGGCGCTCCAAGAACTCATCCACGCCGTCGAGCTTCAGAGCCGAGCCGAACATACAGGGGAATACCTTTCGGTGTTTGATTGCAGAGATTATATCGGCTTTTTGAAGCCCGTCACTCTCATATTTTTCGAGAAGTTTTTCGTCACACAGGGCTATGTTTTCATAGAACTCGTCGGTGCTGTTGTCCGTGAAATCCATACAGCGCTCGCTGAGCTTTGACTTCAAATCTTTTAGGATTATGTTCTTGTCCGAGCCGTCAAGGTCCATCTTGTTGACGAACACAAAGCACGGCACCCTGTATCTGCGCAAAAGCTTCCAAAGAGTAGCGGTGTGGCTCTGGACGCCGTCTGTACCGCTCACAACGAGGATGGCGTAGTCGAGCACCTGGAGGGTGCGTTCGGTTTCGGCGGAAAAATCAACATGCCCCGGAGTGTCTAGCAAGGTGAATTCAGTGTCCCTGTATTTCAGGACAGCCTGTTTCGAGAATATTGTAATACCCCTGTCGCGCTCCAGAGCGAAGTTGTCGAGGAAGGAGTCCCTGTGATCAACTCTGCCGAGCTTCTTAATGTTGCCAGAGCAGTACATCATCGCCTCGGACAGAGTGGTCTTGCCCGAGTCAACGTGCGCCAGAATTCCGACAGCGATTTTCCGCATTATAGCCCCTCCTCTCAATAATAAATCCATTATACCATATAGTATAATTGTTGTAAATCGACATTTATTTGTCTATTTTGAGTATTGATAAAAAATGCTAAATAAGTTATAATCATTACAATAGGGAAATTTCGATTTCCAAAACCCGAAAAAGGGTAATTGAAAGGAGTTTTGAAAATGAGAACATCCAGAAAACTTTTCGCTTTGTTATTAGCGGTAATGTTCGCGGTTTCGTGTTTCACGTCACTCGGAATTACTGCTTCGGCGGCAAGTACAGTTTATTTTGATCCGGGCGAGGCGTCCACAGGTAATCCGGCGTGGTTCGCTTGGACATGGGACGGCGTATCCGACCAGTGGGTTACGGGCGTTCAGGACGGCAACTACATCCGTTTTGACGGCTGCGGCAACAAAATCGTGTTCGTAAGAATGCCCGAAGGCAGCACCGCGGGCGACTGGAACACTTGCTGGAACCAGAGTGAGGACCTCACGGTTTCCGACAACCTTGCTACATTCTCAAGCTGGAATAACCAGAAATTCAACGTAACATGGTCTCACTATGACGGCGGCGGAGATAATCCCCCCACACAGCCCCAGACTCAGGCAACCCAGTCCACACAGTCAAGCGGTTCAAGCACAGTTTATTACAAGAATACATCAAACTGGAGCAGCGTGTTCTGTTATATGTGGAGCGGCGACGGCAATCCTAAAAACGCCGAGTGGCCCGGCGAGGCTATGACAAGCATCGGAAACAATGTTTATCAGTACAGCTTCTCGGGAAGTTATGAGAAAGTTATCTTTAACAACGGCAGCGGCGGCGCAGGCAATCAGACAGACGACTTGAGTTTCCCCGGTTCGGGTCAAATCTATGACAACGGTTCTTGGAGCGCTTACAGCGGCGGAGATACCCCCACACAGGGCACTCAGGCTACACAGAACACAGGAGCGACAGCTCCCTATAACCCCGGCCAGACCGACTCGGGTCTTGTCGGCTATTATCACACCAACAAAAACGGCGTAGGCGCTCAGAAGACAATCACTGTTGACGGCGACAACTCCGATTGGGACAGCTCGATGCTTATCGCACAGGGCACAGCAAACGACGACCCCCGCGTATATCGTGAGAACTCAATGTACGAGAACCCCATCGACCTCTACGCTCTCTACGGAGCTTATGACAACAACAACCTCTATCTCTACTGGGAAATGACAAACGTTCAGGACGTTGTATCTCCCTTGGACGATTATCCGCTTTCACAGGGGCACCTCTATCAGACAGAGAACCTCCCGTTCTTTATCGCTATTGATACAGGCAAGTCCGACGCTATCGGAAACAATTCTCAGCTTTCCTCAGGCGGCACAATCTGGAACTCGGGTATTTCCTTCCAGAACAGCACAAACCGTCTCATCGCTATCTCCACAAACGGCTCCAACGGTCCGTTCATCTATGGCGGCAACGCTTCGGGACTTAATCCTGTTGAAAAGTATAACCAGACCACCTCGGGCATCACATTCAAGTGGGGCGAGGGCATCAAGGACAGCCATGTTTACGGCATCAACAAGGGCCACGGCTCCTACAACGGACGTGTTGTAGGCGATATGTGCAACCCCGACGCTGCTTGGGTTGACTTCAACGCGGAGGGCCACAACAGCTCAAAGTATGACTTCCACTATGAGATGAGCATTCCGCTCGATAAGCTCGGCGTATCCGCAAGCGACATTTCCTCTAACGGTATCGGCGCGTGCATCGTAGCTACATACGGCAAGTCCGGTATGGACTGCTTACCCTACGACCTCTCTATGAACGACAACGCTGACAAGCCCGACACAGAATCTCAGGAGAACAACAGCTTTGAGAAGAGTGACGAGGACTTTGTCAAGACAGCTTTCGCCCGCATAGGCAAGGCAGGCTCCGTTGTTACACCCACACAGGCTACAGAGCCCACACAGCCCCAGACACAGGCTACTCAGCCCCAGACGCAGGCTACTCAGCCTCAGACGCAGGCTACTCAGCCTCAGACGCAGGCTACTCAGCCTCAGACTCAGCAGACTCAGCCCCAGGCAGGTCTCACAGCTTCCGTTAAATTAAACGGAACTCAGGTTAAGTCAGTTAGTGTCAGCGGAAGCACCCTGACAGTCTCATATAACCTCACTGCTCCCTTGCCCATCACAGACGGTGATTTGGAGCTCTCCTATGACAGCTCCAAGCTTACGCTGTCACAGGTAACTATGCCGAAGGTTACAGGCGGCAGCATTGCCCAGTCCAACATTAGCTCAAACCCCTATATGATAAACTTCACCGGCGTTAACCAGAGCACAAAGTCAGGTCTCTATGATTTCACAAGCGGCGGAGTATTGGTTCAGGCTAAGTTTAATGTAAAATCAGGAGCCTCGGGCACAGCGAGTGTAAACCTCAACGTAAACGAGCTCGACGGCTTAAAGAACAGTACAACCACATCCTACTTCTCTGACGCTATGGCGACAACCGCGGGACAGGCGCTCGTCAACAGTCTCAGCAATCCGACTGTAGAAGCAAGCGAGGGTACTCCCACACAGGCTACTCAGCCCCAGACACAGGCTACTCAGCCTCAGACACAGCAGACCCAGCCCCAAACACAGCAGACTCAGGCTACTCAGCCTCAGACTCAGCAGACTCAGCCTCAGACAGATTCAACACAGGCAACCGAGTCCACACAGCCCACAGGTCCGAGCTACTCTACAGCTATCGCTGCGGTCGCTGAAAAATCAAAGATTTATGTAGGCGGTTCCACAAACATTATCGTGTCGGTAACCAACGGAGTGGGCAAAACCACATTCAAGTCCAGCAATTCCAAGGTAGCTGCAGTAACATCCTCAGGTAAGGTTGTCGGTAAGAAAGCGGGCACAGTAACTATCACCGCTAAGAACAACAACGCTTCCTCTAAGGTGAAAATTACTGTTGTCAAGAGAGCCAACACAATGACCGTAAAGGCTAAGACGATTACCGCCAAGGCTAAGAAGAATACAACCTTCAAGAAAGCAAAGGCGTTCACAATCAAAAAGGCTAAGGGTACAGTCACCTTCAAGAGAGTTTCAGGCGATAAGAAAATCACCATCAATAAAAAGACAGGTAAGATTACCGTCAAGAAGGGACTCAAGAAGGGCAAGACCTACAAGTTCAAGGTTAAGGTAACCGCCAAGGGCAACACAACCTATAAGGCAAAATCCAAGACCGTAACCGTTAAGGTAAAAATTAAATAAAATGTCCCCCTTTGTGAAAGGGGGAAAGAAATCAGCTTTGCTGATTTCAAGGGGGATTATTACCTGACCATTCATCTTCATTGTTTTAATCCCACCGACACGCGCAAGCGCGCGCCACCTCCCTTTAACAAAGGGAGGCTGAATATCCACTAACAATTAAGGGCGACCTCACGGTCGCCCTTTCGCTATCAAAAGTATTCTGTTTTACTCAACAATTATTGAGCCTGTAGAGCCGTCCATGGTGACAATGTCGCCGTCCTTGACAAGGTTATGAATGTTCTCGGCGTAGGTTATACCGGGAATATTCATCGCTTTTATAAGCTGGGCGCTGTGTGACTGCGGGCTTCCGCTTTCAACGACAATGCCCTTTGTGTGCTTTCTGTCAATACGCGCGATAATCGAGGGAGTCAGCTCTTTGCCGATAAGGATGGTGTCTTCCATGAAGCTTTCCACATACACGTCGCCAATCCCCAACAGAAGGTTCAAGATACAGAGCCTTACGTCCTTAACGTCAACCGCAAGCTGGCGCACAAAATCCTGGTCGGCGTTCATAAATCTGGTGATATACAAATCGCAGATTTCGTTTGTAGCCTGTTCCGCGCACATACCGTTGCTGATTTTGGTTATCATCTCGGATTGCAGAGCAAGGTCGTGAGTCATCTTGATGTGGCTGTCAAGGATACACGATTCATTTTTGCCCACAGTTTTCTCGATTTCGCGTGACAGCTTCCGGGTGTTTTCACAAAACTTCTTAAGCATCCGCACAAATCTTCCGAGTTCACGGTCGCTGTCTTCGATATCTCTTATTTCATAGTGGGGCGGAGAAATGTCGATTATCATCGCTTTTCCCCTTCCGACGCCCGCTATCGCGCCGAACCCCTTGTATTCTCTCTTCATATGATTCTCCGGGTTTGTTATTATGTTAATAGTATACACTTTATTATTGTTAAATACAATAATAGATTGTACGTAATGTAATTTGGGAGGGGACTGCTTGTGATTTGAGCGGAAAGACGTCGTACAATTGCAATGGGGTAATGATAGGGTAAGAAAAGAGCAGGACAAGTGCCCTGCTTTAATTATCATAAAAATGACAAATGTACTGTTTTTGGATTAATTTATATCCCAGTATGTTTCCCAGTACTCTAAATCATCATCAAGTGATGTATGTTCTCTCCAGTCATAAGAATCTGTTAATATATTAAGTTTTATTCCATTAATTTTTACATTATTATCATCCAGCCATTCTATCTCAGCATCGTCCTGTCGATATTGCCAAAGAATGTTGCGGCTTTTTTGGGAATTAATCTCAACTGCCGCACATCTAACAGAATTGGCGGTTGTCGCATTACCACAACATAAATATACTTCAATTCTATATTGTTTATTAGGAGAATTACTGGTTTTTATCAGTTCTCCCGTAGGAAGATTGTCCATACCTATAGCAGCGCAAGATGAAAAAACAACAATTATCAAAGCAATACAAGACAAAAATAATTTTTTTATTTTCTGTTCCCCCTAAAATAGAAAGTATTATATCAAAATATTATCATATTGCTTTATAATTTTCAATCTTTATTTTAGCTGGATTGATCTACTATTGGCGAGGACTGCTTGTGTTGGATAAATGCGAGAAGTTCTGCCACGCTTGTGAGAACGGTGCACAGCTAAAACTCGGGTTAAATCCAACGGCGGGGAAAAGGTCACACAGGACCTTTTCCTTTTTCCGCCTTTCGAGTCCGCAGTCCTGCTTCGCAGAGGGGACTGCTTGCGTTTGGTTAGTGCGAGGAGTTCTGCCACGCTTGTGAGAGGCTTTTTGCAGGAGTTTTTTACTGCTTATTCTCTTTAGCTGTGTTGACGGAAGCAATCAATATTCGTTTGATTTCCAGACAGTCATTGAGCATAGAATCAGCTATATTGTGCTCCAAATACCCGGATTTTTCAAGTATATGTAACCAATATTCTGTCTCTGCTGTTTCTTTCAATGCGATATGGAGTTTAGCGATGAAATCCGCCTTACTGTTACCGTACTGTGCCTCGTTGATATTTGCGCCGATAGATGTTCCGCTTCGTAGAATCTGTTTTGATAAAACTGATTCGTTTTTTTCTTTTGCCAGATATCTATGCAGTTTTACTATTCGAGCGCCAAAGTCTATTGATTTCTCAATTAATATATTTTCTTTCATTTTCATCACCGTATAAATTATATCAGATGCTTTTCTAATATGCAATTATTATACGGTTATTAAGTTTTCAGTTTTCAGTATTCATTTAGAAAAGCCTGTCAAATCAACTGAAGACTTAAGATTGAAGACTTAAAAATGAATAATACAAAGCAAAAAGCCCGCCACGTTGTGACAGGCTTTTCGCTTTGGTGGGGACTGCTGGACTCGAACCAGTGACCTCTTGCATGTCAAGCAAACGCTCTAACCAGCTGAGCTAAGCCCCCGTTACAATAACTATAACATATTATGCGCCGTTTAGCAAGTTGATTTTTGATATATTAAATGATATACTGAACACAGTCAAAAACAGAGGTAACCATTATGCAGGAAGTTGGCACAAAAGCGCCCGGATTCACACTGCCCGACCAGAACGGTGAGGAACATTCTCTCGCTGATTACAAAGGACAAAAGGTCGTTCTCTATTTTTACCCGAGGGACAACACAGCGGGCTGCACCAAGCAGGCGTGCGCGTTCGGCGATTTATACCCGCAGTTTCAGGAGAAAGGCGCGGTCGTGCTCGGCGTGAGCAAGGACTCTGTTGCTTCACACAAACGATTTGAAACAAAGTACGGCTTGCCGTTTACGCTCCTGTCCGACACGGAAAAGGAAGTCATCCGGGCCTATGATGTTTGGAAAGAAAAGAAGCTCTACGGTAAAGTCAGCATGGGTGTTGTCAGAACAACATATCTGATTGACGAAAACGGCATTATAATAAAAGCCTTTGACAAGGTCAAGGCTGCGGACAATCCCGCCCAAATGCTCGGCGAGCTTTTATAATAAAATTTTAGATGGAGGGTAATTATATGACTGAAACAAAATCAAAACTTCGTCGCTGTACCGACACGCTGTTCGGCGGAATAAAAATGAGCTGGCTTAAAGTAATCATTTTTGCGGTAGCTTCGGCGGTAGTAACAACAATCTTTCTTACTGTTCCGATTTTTGCCGATACCTCTTTCCAGGAAATGGGAGTATCGTATGAAGCGTGGATTCTCTTCGCGATTATCATTATGACCAACTGCGAAAAGCCTCTTGAATCCGCCTTAAAAACCTTTGTGTTTTTTCTGATAAGCCAACCGCTGATTTATCTCATGCAGGTACCGTTCAGCTATATGGGCTGGGGGCTGTTCGGCTATTATTACTTCTGGTTTATTCTGACGCTTTGCACATTCCCGATGGCTTTTGTAGGCTGGTATCTGAAAAAGCGCAACTGGCTCAGCCTGCTGATACTTTCGCCTATGCTTGTATTTCTGACTATCCAGGGAGAGGGCTATTTTGCCAAAGCAATAGCAAACTTCCCCAGTCATATTATCGCGGCAATTTTCTGCTTTGCTCAGATTGCGCTGTACCTGTACGCTTTCTTTGACGGCGCGGTAAAGCGTCTTATCGGCTTGGTGCCTGTTGTCGCTTCATTAGCGGTTATACTGATTTTTTTAAACGCCGTTGATGTAAGCGTAAGCACAGACTTACCCGACTCTCCCGGCTTTTCAAGCTCCGCTGTAATTGAGCTGGGCGACAGCTCCTACGGAGAGGCTCAGATTGTCGACGCGGAGGACGGTTATGTTAACGTTCATATGACCAAGTACGGCAAAACAACGCTGACCGTAAAGGACGGCGATAAAACCTATAAGTATTACGTGGAAGCAAAGTCTGACAACGGAGTAAATCTGGTAGAAATAACCGAGATGAAATAGAAGTATATAAAAAACGATACCGCCCTGTCGATTTGACAGGGCGGTTATATTATGATTATCAGCTCATATCAGACAGTATGATTATACTCTCGGAAGCTCCTTAAGTCTTATAATTATAATGGTCGAGGTGACATACGTTTCATCTTGCAAAATGTTTCATCTCGTTTGTTGCGGCGTGTGCATAGCTAAAGGTTCATCAACGCTCCTCGGTAAAAACGTGCCACAGGCACGTTTTATTAACACTCGGCTTCAAGTCCTGTCATCTTTAATCGACCAAAACAAAAAGGCTCCAGTGGAGCCTTTTGTTTTGGTCGAGGTGACAGGACTTGAACCTGCGGCATCTTGGTCCCAAACCAAGCACTCTACCAAACTGAGTTACACCTCGTATTGCGTTTTTCAGCTTCATAATTATATAGTAAGCGACCGCAAAAGTCAAGCGAATTGCGGGGCGGTTGACAATAAAATGGCTTTGTAGTAAATTAATATCGGTGATTATATGAAATACTACAAAAGACTGCCGCTTCAGCGTATGAGCAACTGTCGCGACCTCGGCGGTTATCCGAGTAAGTTCGGCTCGGCTACCAACTTCGGTGTGTTCCTGCGCAGTGAGGCTCCCGTAAATCTTGACGCTTATGACATCGACTTTCTCAAAAGCTACGGCGTCACCAAGTCGCTCGATTTTCGCGGCGACGCGGATCTCTCCCTGTTTCCGAGCAGTCTTAATACGGACGGAATTGAATACATACGTTTGCCTATGTTCGGGCGCGCGGACGCTATGGGCTTTGACGATAATGCCGACGACCCTTCCGTTAATTTCACGGGCTGGGGCAAAAGCTACATCCAGTGGATTGAGTGCTTTAAAGGCTGGGTGCGAGACGTGTTCAAGGAGCTTGCCTCAACCGAGGGCATATGCCACTTTAACTGCAACGCGGGCAAGGACCGCACAGGTATTGTTTCCGCGTTTGTGCTCGCTCTCAGCGGCGTGGAAATCAGCGACATAGCTTTTGATTACTGCATAAGCCGTGCGATGCTCAAGCCACGGTTTGCCGAGCTCAGCCGTCAGTGGGGCGATTACCTCAAGGACGACAGGGGAAGGCTGATTACAACTCACCCGTTTTTGTATACGCCGCGCGACGCTATGTATCAGCTTTTTAAATACATTAACTCAAGGTATATCAACATAGAAAAGTATCTTTATTCCTGCGGCGTCAGCGAGAAAGAGATTTATATAATCCGAAGCAAAATGATAGGAAAATAATAAAAATCGGGGCTGACTCAAAAGTCAGCCCCCGCTGTCATTCTGAGAGCCAGCGAAGAATCTTAAACCGCATAAAACCTGAGATTCTTCATCGCGAGGCTCCTCAAAATAACACAAAGGGGCGGCTTAAATCGACTTTTGAGCCACCCCTTACTATTATTACTTATAAAACTTTTGAGAGAAAGTCTTTGAGTCTGGGACTCTGAGGATTATCAAAAAACTCCTCGGGCTTGTTCTGTTCGACAATTATTCCCTCGTCAATGAAGATTACCTGTGTTCCCACCTCGCGGGCAAAGCCCATCTCGTGAGTTACGACAGCCATGGTCATACCGTCCTTGGCGAGCTTTTTCATAACGTCCAGTACCTCGCCGACCATCTCGGGGTCGAGAGCTGACGTCGGCTCGTCAAACAGCAGAACGTCGGGGTTCATACACAGTGCTCTGACAATCGCCACACGCTGTTTCTGTCCGCCCGAAAGCTGTGATGGATACGCTTCTGCTCTGTCGGCGAGTCCAACTGTTTCGAGCAGCTTCATTGCCTCGGCTTCAGCATCCGCTTTTGACTTTTTAAGCAGCTTTATCGGTCCCAGCGTCATATTCTGAAGAACGGTCATATGGGGGAAGAGATTAAACTGCTGGAATACCATTCCCATTTTCTGGCGGTGCAGATTTATGTCAACCTTGGGGTCGGTAATGTCTGTACCCTCAAAGAGAATCTTTCCGCCCGTGGGCTCTTCGAGTAGGTTAAGACAGCGCAAAAATGTGCTTTTGCCTGAGCCCGACGCGCCTATGATAACAATTACGTCGCCTTTGGATATTTCAAGGTCAATGCCTTTGAGAACTTCGAGGTCATCAAATTTCTTTTCAAGCCGCTCAACCTTAATGAGAACTTCTTTATCAGTGGTCACTGTTGCGCAGCCTCCTTTCGAGCAATTTAAGCAGCCAACTCAGTATAATTACTATAACAAGGTATATTACGGCTACCGAAATAAGCGGGAAGAATGCCTCATATGTGCGCGAGCGGATGAGATTACCTACATAAGTCAGCTCGTGAGTAGCGGCGTATCCCGCGACGGACGTTTCCTTCAAAAGCACGATGAACTCGTTGCCCAAGGCGGGAAGTACGTTTTTTAGCGCCTGAGGCAGAATAATAAGAATCATTGTACTTTTGTAATTAAATCCGATTGAGCGGCTTGCCTCAAACTGTCCTTTGTCGATAGACATAATGCCCGAGCGTACAATCTCAGCTACATAAGCGCCCGAGTTGATGCCAAACGACAAAATCGCCGCCAATGTTCCGTTCTGAGCTTCACCAAAAACAATAAAGTACATTATCATAACCTGGATCAGCACGGGAGTACCGCGTATAACGGTGATGTAGATATTGCAGATTACATTGAGAAGCTTTACAATAAAAACACCGAAGCCTTTTTTGTTCTTGCCTTTGATGTTCATATCATAGCTGGAGCGAATAATCGCTACGAGAAATCCGAGAAATAATCCCAGAAGAGTCGCGAACAAAGCGATAAGAAGCGTAAGTCCCAAGCCCTCGAGCAGCTGCAGCCATCTGTCCTCATATATCAAGTTGTTGTAAAAGCTTTCGCCAAATTCTTTAAAAAATTGTTCCATAAAAATCCTTTGTCAATAAATGAAGCCGCCGCGTAAAGCGGCGGTATAGTTGTAAGTGGAAAGTGGTAAGTGTTAAGTATTCTTTTTGGAAAGCGTATGAAATATAAATACTTATCACTTTCCACTTACTGCTTATCATTCGGGGCTGTCAAACTAACTCGACAGCCCCGAAAAATTATTAAGATTAGTCGCCTATATACTTGTCAACAATCTTTTTGATAGTGCCGTCTTCCTTGAGCTCCTTGAGAGCTTTGTTGATTTTAGCTGTGAGGTCGCTGCCCTTCTTAAGGCAGATAGCGTAATCCTCTTTCTCAAAAGGCTCGTCAAGGATTTTGATTCCGTCGTTCTGCTCAACAAAAGCCTTAGCGGGCTCGTTGTCGATTACAACAGCGTCAACCTTGCCCTTTGTGAGAGCGAGTACAGCGTCAGCGCCCTTGCTGAAACGCTCAACGGAAGCGCCCTTGATATCGGAAACATAGATGTCGCCTGTTGTGCCGAGCTGAACGCCTACGGAAGCCTTGGCAAGGTCGTCAGCGTTGCTGACTTTAGCGTCCTTTTCCGGAACGATAATAACCTGAGTAGCTGTTGTGTAAGAATCGGTGAAGTCTACGGCTTTCTTTCTCTCGTCAGTAACTGTCATACCCGCCATACCAAAGTCAGCCTTGCCTGATGATACAGCTGTGATGATGGAATCAAATTCCATATCGTCAATAACGAGCTTGCAGCCGAGCTTTTCGCAGATAGCGTCAGCGATTTCAGCGTCGATACCTACAACCTTTTTGCCTTCATAATACTCATAGGGTTCAAAGAAAGCGTTTGTAGCCATATGGAGCTCTTCCTTGGAGTCGGACGCCGCTTTGTCGCCGCTCTCTCCGCAGGAAGCGAGTACGAACGCGGATGAAGCCGCGAGTACTGCTACAAGTAAAAGCGCAATAATTTTTTTCATAATTCTACCTCTTTCATTTCATTAAAATATTTGTTTTTTTACTGACAAAGAATAATGTAATATATTCCGAGTAAAAATGCAAGAGTATTTTTGAAAAATAATGCGTTTGTCCGCAAATTTGTGCAACTTTTTGCGTTTCTGACGAATATTTATGCACTCGCTGAATAAAACTGCATACATTTCGCTCAAAATTTATATTGTTATTTTCGTAACAAGGTGGTATAATAACGGATATCAAACAAAAAGGAATGATTTATATGAGAAAAATTATGCCTATCACTCTGCTCACGGGTTATCTCGGAGCGGGAAAAACAACTCTGCTCAACCACGTTCTTAACAATCAGCAGGGCTACAAAGTCGCTGTTATTGTAAACGATATCGGCGAGGTCAATATCGACGCCGATTTAATCCAGAAGGGCGGCATAGTAGCCGAAAAGGACGAAAACCTCGTTCCTCTCCAGAACGGATGTATCTGTTGTACATTAAAGACAGACTTGATTAAGCAGATTTGTGATTTAGTAAAGGCTAATAAATTTGACTATATATTAATCGAGGCTTCGGGTATTTGCGAGCCTATTCCGATTGCTCAGACAATCTCCTATCTCGACGGCTCCGCCAACCAGCCGGGAATTCCGAAGATTTGCCGACTTGACAACATTGTTTCGGTTGTTGACGCGGCGCGTCTTTCAACCGAGTTTGGCTGCGGCGGTACTCTGCTCTCGGACAATATTGACGAAGAGGATATAGAAAACCTCATCATTCAGCAAATCGAGTTCTGTAATACTATTATTATCAATAAGGTTGACTCGGTAACCGACGAGGAGCTCATCAAGGTAAAGAAGGTAATCAGAGCTCTTCAGCCCGAGGCAAAGCTTATCGAGACCAACTACTGCAAGGTGGATGTGGGCGAAATTCTCGACACAAACGCTTTTGACTTTGAGAGAGTATGCAACTCGCCCGCGTGGGTTCAGGAGCTCAACGCGGATTTAGACGATGATGACGACGAGGACGAACACGAGGAGCATCATCACGACCACGATGAGCATGAGCATCATCATGACCACGATGACCATGACGAACACGAGCACCACGGACACCATCACCATCACCACCATC